>JASFPT010000266.1:0-5502 GCA_050115795.1 Desulfobacterales bacterium | reverse complement strand
ACCCGCTCCGGATCCACAGATCTATTCGCTTCCAACATCCCAACATCCAAGCCTCCAAGCTTCCCAGCCTCCCGGCCGACTCGCCTCGCTACAGGCGACTACGGCGCTTCGGCAATTCCCTGGTAGGTCCCTGCCGCCTTCAGTGCGTCGACCATGTCCTCGACCCCGATCCGAGCCGGATCGTAGGTGACGGTGTTGATCTCCTTGAAGTTGCGAAATCCGAGGGTCACCTTTTCGATGCCGTCGAGCCCATCCAGGGCTGCTTTGCCCACATTGTATCAGGTGACGTAGAAGGTGACGGTGGAGACGCTGTCAGCCGACAGAGCCGCCGGCGCTCCGCCGGCCATGGCCGCCGCCAAGGCCAGCATCACGATGGCAGCGACCCGTCTTTGGCTGCTCCTGCGAGAATCGGTCATTTTCGGCCCTCTTTCTCTTTGAAACGGATGATGGATGGGTCAAATGGCTGAAGGACTCGTGCAGCGTCATTCAACGTTGGACGTTCAACGTCGAGCGTTGGACGTTCGTGTTTTAGAGCGCTTGGGCCGGTAATCCCAGAAGTGATGGACAATCCCATCCGCATCCACAGAAACACTGCAATCGGAGCGGTATTCTGACAAGCGCTCTACCCCATCAACCAAACCCCGTTCACTCGAACAGTTTTTTGTACTTTCCGTAGCCTCTGGCCTCGAGTTCTTCTTTGGGGATAAACTCCAGTGCCGCGCTGTTGATGCAGTAGCGCAGGCCGGTCGGTTTCGGGCCGTCGGTGAACACGTGGCCCAGATGGCTGTCGGCGTGGCGGCTGCGCACCTCGGTCCGGACCATGAAAAAACTCCGGTCGGTCTTTTCCACGACGTTGTCCGGCTCCAGCGGCCGGGTGAAGCTCGGCCAGCCGGTGCCCGACTTGAACTTGTCGGTGGAGGAGAACAGGGGCTCTCCGCTGACGATGTCCACGTAGATCCCTTCCTTTTTGTTGTCCCAGTATTGGTTTTCAAACGGCGGTTCGGTGCCGTCTTCCTGGGTGACCCGGTACTGCTCCGGGGTCAGGCGCTTTTTCAGCGCGGCGTCATCCGGTTTTGTGTAGTTTGCGGTGGCCGATGCCATCACCGTCGCTCCCCAACCGGCCATGGCCGGGGTTTGGCCGGCCCCGGTGTCCATCTTCGCGCCGTCTTTTTTCATCATGTCAGGCTCCTTGGATTTCATGCCCATCGGCTTGGCCTCGGCCTCAAGTTTTGCGTTGAACTGCTTGATGATCTCTTCTGCGTCGGCGTTCCACTTGGATTCCAGGAAGCTGTCCCGACCCGAGCCGCTGCGATACCAGTGGTAGCGGATCGGGTTTTTCTCGTAGTAGTCCTGGTGGTACTCTTCCGCCGGGTAGAATTCGCCCAGGGGACGGATCTCGGTGACGATCGGCTTGTCAAAGGGTCCGGTTTCAGCCAGCTCTTTCTTGGACGCTTCGGCAAGCTTTTTCTGCTCTTCGTTGGCGTAAAAGATCGCTCCGGCGTACTGGGCGCCGCGGTCCACGAACTGCCCGCCCGGATCGGTGGGATCCATGGTCCGCCAGAACACCCACAACAGCTGATCGTATCGGATCACGGAAGGATCGTAGACGACCTTGACGGCTTCAACGTGCCCGGTGCCGCCGGCCGAGACCTGTTTGTAGGTCGGGTTCTTCACGTGGCCGCCGGTGTACCCGGAGACGGCTTCCACGACGCCGTGGACCTTCTCAAAGTCGGATTCCGTGCACCAGAAGCATCCGCCGGCAAACACGGCCGTTTTCGTGTCGACGCTGCCCGCAGGCGCCTCTTTTTTCGTGTCGTTCATCGCCGAAAAGCCGGCGGTTACGACAACGGCGATGGCAAGCATCGCGGCGCTGACAACGGCAAGCATGGTTTTCGTTTTCATCATGTACCTCCTGTCTCGTATGTGCACATGCGGATCCGTTGGCATCTGCACAGATGAGTCGATTTCGCAGGTTTCCAGGGGACCCGGCCGGCCCCCCGGTCTTTTTCCGAGTTGGAGACAACATAAGCATCCGGTTGAAAAGGGGGAATAAAGGAGATGTAAAGATTCGGTAAAGTTGTCTGGGATTGGAAAATAGGTGGATGGGTTGAACCGAGATAGCGAGCGCATCCCCCGCAGCTTGCTGCGGGGTTAGCGAGCGAATCCGGTGATTTTTCGTAGGGCACGACCTCCGTGTCGTGCCGCAGCGAAGGGCTCTCCTGATTACGTCTTGAAGCCGCCTATCCGAAAGGCATAATCTGTTGCAGCGGATTGGGGATCGCTTATGCCGGGCGATAGGGAGTGCAGTCCTCGTTGGGCAGTTTGTTGAAACGGTTCACTATTCTTTACCGGCCGTCGGGGTCTTCAGATGTCTTGTCAGCCTGTTCTTTAAGCAGCTTTTTGCGCAGCAGGTCGATGTGCAGCCGGAGATCAAACAGTTCCTCCTGGAACGCCAGCGGAACACGAATGTGAGCGACTTTTTCTTCCAAGTCGTCCAGCTCTTTGATGTATGTGGCGATGTCGGTGCTCTGCCTTGTTTTGAAGATGACCGCATCGATATCTTCAAATTTTTCGTACCAGCGGTAAATTTTAGAGCGCATCCGCCACCGATAGATGTTCGGCATGAGCCTAAATAGAGGGAATAGGACCGCAACCAACGGCAGCAGGATGACGATTACCCGGGAAAAAAAGTTGGCGATCCAGAAGGGAAGATACCGCTGTAAAAAGGGCGGTCCGGATTTGTAATACCGCTCGGCTTCTTCGCTGAGGTCATAATCGATGTATTTGGGCGTTGGAAATTCCCCCGCCTTTTCAAAGCCGCCGCCTTTAAAGTGGACTTTTTCAGCAGCCTGCAGCAACAAATTGATCAGGGCCGGATGGACATCAGACCGTGCTACCAGCTGAGCCGCCGGGGCCACCAGCATGAGATCCCGAGGAGGAATGTTCTTTTGAAAATTGATGACGCCCTCGGGCAGTTTCAGCACATGTAAAAACGGGAACCGTATGGCGTAAGCCTCGGCGCGGTCGACGCCCAACAGCCCGACGGAATCGGAATTGAAAAGTTGCATGATGTATTCCGACCGGTGAGAGGAAACGAAGAAGGCCGCGTCGATCTTGCCTGCCAGGA
Organism: Desulfobacterales bacterium; assembly: GCA_050115795.1. GTDB lineage: Bacteria > Desulfobacterota > Desulfobacteria > Desulfobacterales > CAFBRK01 > JAIPEL01. Next base: position 2,375 of record JASFPT010000266.1, on the reverse strand, counting down.
GCATGTCGGCAGCCTCCTGGCTGCTGTATGAAAGCAGATTCGCATTTTTTTCGTCGATGCCGTTTAAAGCGAGCATCTGTAGCGCCAGTACTCTCGAACCGCTGCCTTCCGGGCCGATGGCGATGCGCAGTCGGTGAAAATCAGAAATTTGTTTTATGGGAACCGCTGAACGATAAAAGACCCACATCGGCTCGTAAAAAAGACTGCCCAGCGCCACGAGGTCGCCCTCCGGAGCGAGCTCCTTCAGCCCGCCTTGGACAAAGGCAAGGTCGGCCCCGCCGGATGGGGCTTGAAGCAACCGCAGGTTCTCAACGGACCCTGAGGTGTTTATCAATTCCAGATTGATACCGTTTTGGGCCAGGAGTTTGCGATATGATTTTCCCGAAGCAAAATAGGTCCCTGTAGGAGAACCGGTGGCCAGGGTAATGGTGTGTGGAGGAGCGGGTGCGATAAACTGGTAGGCAATGACGAAAGCGATGAGGGTAAGAATGAGCGTAGGACCGAAGATTTTCAACTTTTCAAAAGTACCACGGTCTTTTATGAAGCGAAAGCGGATCATTTTTAAACCTCACGGTGCCGGTGTCTTGCCTGGAAAATCAAAGGGGTCGCATCTTCATTGGCAAGCGCGCAGGTTAGGCTGAACCTGTGAAGCCCAACATCCGAAGCTTTTTCTTGCGACGGTTTCCGACGAACCCTCGTTTTGGAATACGCTGCGAGAAACCAGGCTTGATACAGGACCACCTGATCGGAAAATCCGTATCATCGGGGTAAATGATTGTTGGGCTTTGCTGCGCTCAGCCCAACCTACCCATTTCGGCCTTTGGAGATGGGGCCCATACCATCGGACAGATTCGGCATTCTTTCCTCATAAACAATTCAATCGGGGGGTCGATCAATCGACCCGTCAACCATTGTCCAGCGGCAGCTCGAACCAGATGCTGACCGTGTCGCCGTCCAGATCTGCGCCGACCGAGCCGCCGTGGGCTTCCACGAGCTCCTTGACGATGGAAAGACCGATGCCGGCGCCGCCGTGGTCGCGGGAGCGGGAGCGCTCTCCGCGGAAAAACCGTTCGAACAGAAAGGGGAGGTCCTCCGGCCGGACATTTCCGGTATTGGAAAAGGTCGCCCGGACGCCGGAGGGGTTCGAAGAGATGGCGATGGTAAGCACGCCCCCCTCGGGACTGTAGCGCACGGCGTTGTCCATCAGACTTCTCAAAACACGGTCGATCCTGTCCGGATCTGCGGAAACCGGCGGAAGATTTTCGGTGAAACGCTGCCGGACCTCGATCCTCTTTTCGGAAAGCCTGGCGACAAAGGCGTTTTGGGTTCGGTTCACCAGCTCGGAGATGTTTACTTTGCGGCGCTTGAGCGTCTCCTTGGCTGCGTCTGCGCGGGCGAGTCGGAGTACATCCTCCACCAGATCCGCCAGGCGCAGGGTTTCGTCGTGAAGCATCACAACGGTTTCGGGGGTGGGGGGCAGGACCCCGTCTTTGAGGGCTTCCAGATACCCCCTCATGTTGGTCAGGGGGGTTCGCAGTTCGTGGGCGACGTCGATCATGAGGCTGCGGCGAAGGCCTTCGAGCTTTGCCAGGCTTTCGGCCATGCGGTTGAAGGCACCGGCGAGCTGGCCCACCTCGTCTGCCGAGGTCTCCGGCACGCGGCCCTCGAAATCGCCCCCGGCGATGCGCCGGGCAATGTCGGTCATCCGGGTCAGGGGGGATAATACCCTTCTCATCATCAGAAAGCTCAGCACCGCAGCCAGGGCGGCAGCGGCTAGGCAGGCCCACAGAAGATACCGGTGCACGGCGTCCACGAACATGGCGTGGGCCGGTTCCGGGGAGATGTGGTAGCGCTCCATCAGGGTCATGAAGTAACCGGCGGCGAGGGTGTCGATGGAAAACCAGACGATGACCATCACAAAGCCGATGACGACCATGTTGATCAGCAGCAGTTTCCAGATGATCCGGCTTTTCAAGGCGCCTCCTGCAGGCGGTTCAGCGTCATCGAACGTGCGACCCGATCGAGTCTGTTTTCACCCCCTCAGGCGGGTGCCGATGGGGTTTCGGCAAAGCGGTATCCGGTGCCACGGATGGTGAGGATCCGCTGCGGGCGGGCGGGATCCGGCTCGATTTTCTGCCGGAGCTTGCCGATGTGCACATCCACCACCCGGTCGATGACGACCGCTTCGCCCCGGGGGTACAGGCGCCGGAGAAGTTCGTCACGGGTGAAAACCCGCCCCGGATCGCTCATCAGGGCCTTGAGAAGGGAATATTCATGGGGGGTCAGCGGGACCGGTTTGTCCCCGATCGTCAGTCGGTGCTTTCGCGTATCGAGCACCATATCCCCATGAACATGGACCTGGCCGTCGAGGCGCC
>JASFPT010000265.1:0-5502 GCA_050115795.1 Desulfobacterales bacterium | reverse complement strand
CCGAGTCGGGCCACTTGCCTGGCCTTGTCCACCGGGTCCCTGGAATAGAGCAGCGTGGCCATTCGCTCCGCCGGCCTGCCGCCCTCGATGGAGAAGATCCACAGGCGCCGCGCCGAATCGAACACCGGCGAAACCCGGCCCTGCCGTTCGGGAATGCCAACCTTCATGCCGGTAGAAACAGCAAAAACCCTGCCGAAAATGCTTTTTTAAAAAAATTTAAACAATTACAGAAAGTTGAAAAAAAGCTGTCTGATGGCATCACACCAAAAAACTTGCATATTGCCATTTTTATTGTCTTTGACTCTTGCGATGTGCAATACTAAATCGTTGGTGAAAGCCGACCCTTCACCGAAGAGGAACCGATGCAACCCAAATTCCAGGAAAACCATCAGCAGACCATCTTGAACTCCATCAACGAGGGGGTTTTTACCGTCGATTTGAACTGGCGGATCACCTCCTTCAACCGCGCGGCGGAAAAGATCACGCGGGTCAAGAGCGCCGAGGCGATCGGGCGGCTCTGCAGCGAAGTGTTCCGTGCCGATATTTGCGAGGATGCCTGTGCCCTGAAGCGCACCCTGACCACCGGAAAGCCGACGGTGAGCATCACCGCCCGCATCGTGACCGAAGGCGGCTTCCGGGTACCGATCCGAATCTCGACCGCACTGTTGAAAGATGAGCGCGGCAGGCTGGTCGGCGGTGTGGAAACCTTTCAGGATCTGAGCCAGGTCGAGCAGCTTCGCAAGGAGTTGGAGGCCCGGTACACCTGTGAGGATATCGTCGGTCGAAGCCGGGCCATGATGAAGTTGTTCGACCTGCTGCCCAAGATCGCTGAAAGCGACAGCACGGTTTTGATCGAGGGCGACAGCGGAACGGGAAAAGAGCTTTTCGCCAGGGCCATCCACAATTTGTCGCCCCGGAAAAACGGAAATTTCGTGGCCGTCAACTGCGCCGCCCTGCCCGACACCCTCCTGGAGTCCGAACTGTTCGGCTACAAGGCCGGCGCCTTTACCGGGGCAAAGCAAGACAAGCCGGGCCGATTCGCCATCGCCGGGGGCGGGACCCTCTTTCTGGATGAAATCGGCGACATCTCCCCGGCCATGCAGGTCCGTCTTTTGCGGGTGCTCCAGGACAAGCGGATCGAACCGCTCGGGGCGGTCAAACCGCACGATGTCGACGTCCGGGTCGTTGCCGCAACGAACAAGAACCTTTCCGACCTGGTGAAGAAAGGAAAGTTTCGCAATGACCTGTTCTACCGGATTTGTGTGGTGCAGATGACGCTCCCCCCCCTTCGAGAAAGGCGTGCGGATGTTCCCGCCCTGGTCGACCACATGGTCGGCAAGTTCAACCGGCTCAAGGGCAAAGACATCTTCGGCGTATCCGAGGAGGTCATGGAATGTCTGATGCAGTACGATTATCCGGGCAACGTGCGGGAGTTGGAGAACATCATCGAACATGCATTCGTTCTGTGCCGGGAAGGATTTGTCTGCATGCACCACCTGCCGCCGGAGCTTCGTCGGGAAGGGGCTCGGAGGCCGGTCGGCCAAGACGCCGACCTTACGCTCAGCGCCATGGAAAAGCGGATGATCGCCGATACACTGCAGCGCTATGACGGGAATCGGAAAAAAACGGCCCAAAAACTCGGCATCGACTATACGACGCTGTACCGGAAAATCAGGCGGTTCGGAATCGGCACACCGGCGCTCGACGGTCGAAGCCGTAAAAAATGACCTTGCAAACTGCAAGGAAGTTCGTCTTATAGTGGGTCGTCAGACCCCTTTCGGGTCGAACCCGAGGGCGCTGCCCGCGGGGGTCCTGGAGAAGGCGTGATGAGCACCGCAGCAGCCGACCAAATCGGGGCCATCCTGTCCGAAGGCGCCATGCTTCGCTTGGTGGCGCCCGGCCTGTATTCGGTCTATCCGGAAGATGCGGATGCGGCCCTGTCCTACGACACGTTCTTCGGCACACTCTACGACAAGGTGGCCTGCAACCGTCTCTACAACCGGCTGGTCTGGGGCTACTCCGTAGACGAATACCCCGGCCTTTGCCGGGAGGCCCTTGCCGCCGGGGCCGGCGGATGGATGCTCGACGCCGGGTGCGGGTCCCTCGCCTTTACCGCCGCGGTGTATGCGGCCGGGCTGAATCGACCCGTGGTCTGCCTGGACCGTTCCCTGAGGCTGCTGAAAATCGCCCGCAACCGGCTCCTTCGAAAAGCCGGCAGGGTGCCGGAAAACCTCGTCCTTCTCCACGCAGACGCCCTGGTGCTCCCATTCAAGCCGGCCGTTTTCGACACGATCTTCTGCTTGAACCTACTCCACGTCCTCGAAGACATCGAAGAAGCGGTGGCCGCCCTGTGCCGGTCGGCCCGGCCCGGCGCCCCGCTTGTATTCACCGCGCTGGTCAAAAGCGGGCGGCTGGCCGACCGCTACCTGAAACGGTGGGCCGATGCCGGCGAACTGTTTGAAAGAACCGAGCAGGATCTGCTCGGGGTTTGCCGATCCCTGAATATCCCCGCCGAGTGCCGGGTGACGGGCAACCTCGCATTTCTGCACTGCCGGGCCCGGTAGCTGTGCAAAAAGAAACGTCCGCTTGCCGGCGAGGCGATACCGTGCTTCAATGGGAAAGGAGAAAACGGCCTGGATGCCGGAGTTGAAACCGTCCCGGCCGGGGCGCATTTTCAAGGAAACGAAAGGGAAACCCATGGAATCGGACAAGTTGGTCACCACCATCGTCGGAAGCCTTCCCAAGCCGGGCTGGCTGTGCGAGCCGATGAAGCTCTGGGCCCCCTGGCGGCTTTCCGGAGAAACGCTGGCCGAGGGCAAGAAGGATGCGGTGCGCCTGGTGCTGCGCGATCAGGAGAGGGCCGGCATCGACATCGTCAGCGACGGCGAACAGGGCCGCGGCCATTTTGTCACCACCTTCATCGAGCACCTGGACGGGGTCGACTTTCAGCAGCGCAAGACCGTCCGCATCCGGGACCGCTACGACGCCCAGGTGCCGGTGGTCACCGGCGCCGTGGCGCGCAAAAAGCCGGTCTACGTCGAAGACGCCCGGTTTTTGCGCGCAGAGACCGACCGCCGGATCAAGTTCACCCTCCCCGGTCCGCTGACCATGGTCGACACGCTCTACGACGAACATTACCGCAGCCGCGAAAAGCTGGCCTGGGCGTTTGCCGAGATCCTGAACCAGGAAGCCCGGGAGATCGAAGCGGCCGGCGTGGACGTGATCCAGTTCGACGAGCCGGCCTACAACGTGTTCTTCGACGAAGTCCGCGACTTCGGGATCGCAACCCTGGAACGCGCCGCAGAAGGGCTCGCTTGCAGGACCGCGGTCCACATCTGCTACGGCTACGGCATCAAGGAGAACACCGACTGGAAAAAGACGCTGGGAGAAGAGTGGCGCCAGTACGAAAACACCTTCCCGCTGCTGAAGGCCTCCTCCATCGACCAGGTGTCGCTGGAGTGCCACAACTCGAGGGTCCCCATCGACCTGATCGCCCTGCTGGAGGGAAAGGACGTGATGGTCGGCGCCATCGACGTGACCACCGACCGGGTCGAAACCCCCGAAGAGGTCGCCGAAACCCTGCAAAAGGCCCTTGCATTCGTCGCACCGGAAAAACTCTATCCCTGCACCAACTGCGGCATGGTCCCCCTGGCCCGCGATGTCGCCCGGGGAAAGATGAAGGCCCTTGCGGCCGGGGCTGCGATCGTCAGAAAACGGCTTTCCTGACCGCAGAGGGCCCTGAAGCCGGAGTTTATGCAGGGCGCGGCCTCTGCGCCATGCCGTCATGAACGGTTCTGGAAACTGGTCTCCAGAGGCATGGGCTTCAAAGGATCGTTTCATTGTTGATCCAGCAGCTCGCCCTGCCGGCCTGATGCGAGGCCGAATCCCGGATCTCACCCGCTCTGAGCGGGTTCGTCCCGAATGACGAATGGGGCATTTGCGACACAGCCTCGAAGGCGGGATCCCATTAAAAACCTTCGCAGCGGTGTAATCGTGCAAAGGCCGCCCGGCGGCCGGCAAGGAGAAGACCGATGGAAACCTGCACGTTTTCCGATTTCATGGAAACCCTGAAGCCCTGGCTTTCATCCGACTACATCCACCGGGCCAAGATGGACGATCAGGGCCGCTTCGTGCTGCTCTTTTCAGACGGGGGCCAGCGGGTCTTTCAGATCGACGGCTGCACCCGCCCCCAGATGGAAGACATTGTCGAAAAGATGAAGCAAAACGGCATCCGGGTGGAGCCGTAGCCGGTCCGCGTCGCCCGCAGCAACTCGGCGGCGTATGTTGAAAAACCCCAGCCCTGTATGCTTCGCCGCGCCGAGTTCGGCCGTCGGAGCGCCTGAAACGTCTTTTTGCGGATGCCCGGCCCGCTCGCACTGTTTTGCCCAGCCATCGGTATTTTCGTTAACTGGGTCGGGGCCGCGGCCTGCCTTATGGGCGAAAAGGTGTTCTGTTCGATTCGATTCCCTCGCTTCCGCGGTTTACAGGGGGTGACCGACGCCACGAAAAACACCGAAAGCACGAAGACAGATTGAGAGAAAACCGATGACCGTCTCCATCGAGGACCCGCAAGTCAACGCCTTTATCTTTCACCCCCGCCGCGAGATGTCGGGCCCTTCGGATGCGGCCGTGGCCACCGTGACAGAAGTCGAAGGCGCCGTGATCGGCGGGTACCTGCATCCCAACAAAAACAGCGACACGCTGGTGCTTTTTTTCCACGGAAACGGGGAAATCGCCGCAGACTATGGGGCCCTGGCGCATCTGTACACCGGCTGCGGGGCATCGTTCTGGGTGGTGGACTACCGCGGATACGGAAGAAGCACGGGCGCCCCGTCCTACACCCGGATGCGGTCCGACGCCGAGGCGGTTTTGGCCGACCTCCCGGCGCTCGAAGCGGCATCCGAAATCCGCTTTGGCCGGATCGTCGTCATGGGCCGGTCACTGGGAAGCGCCTCTGCCATTCACCTTGCGGCAGTCCTTCGGGACCGGGTTCACGGCCTCGTTCTGGACAGTCCTTTTGCAGACGGCCCGGCGCTGATCCGGCGCCTGGGAGGACCGGAAGTCGATCCCGCGCTGACCCCCGGATTCGAAGACAACATCGATCAGATGAAAACCTGCTCTTTGCCGGTGTTGATCATCCACGGCACCGAGGATTGGATCATTCCGATATCCGATGCCGAGGCCCTCTACGATGCGTGCCCGAGCGCTGAAAAGCGCCTCGTCAAGATCCGGGGGGCCGGCCACAACGACCTTCTGGTGCAAGGATACGGCACGTATTTTTCAGCGATCCGATCGTTTCTCGAATCGATTCGCCCCGCGAATCGATGATCCGCCCAATTGAACCGGCAGCAGAACGCAGTTTATACAGGCAGGGTTAAAAGCGACTCCGGAAATTTTTGAACCTGGGAAATCGACGATGAAAACGAAGACGCAGATTTTGCTGGCTTTGATCCTGTTTGCGGTGATCGACACCATTATCCCGCTTCCCATCACGGCGTTTTT
>JASFPT010000264.1:0-5554 GCA_050115795.1 Desulfobacterales bacterium | reverse complement strand
GGGCTGGCCGATTTTCTCCGGGTGATCGGAAAGGAAATCGACATCTATCTGCACCCCGATGCCTGGGGGCAAAAATATGTCCAGCGCCCGGATGCGGGCAACCGGATGAATTTTATCGGCATCCCCTATCGGAAGGAAGCCCTGGAGGGATTGGGGGCGGTCTTTCTGGAAAAACGGAAACCGATCTGGCTCTCCGACGAGATGTTGATCACCGGCGAAGTGCCGATGACCAACGACTTCGAGTCGATAGACGGCAACATGTTCGTCAAGAACGGCGATGGGTATGCCCCCGATGCCCTGGCCGACGACCAGGCGCTGGCGGTCAAAACAGGCCAGGGACTCGTGGTGGTGCTCGGCTGCGCCCATCGGGGGGTGATCAACACCCTGTCCTATCTGCGGGAGATCACCGGGGTTGAAAAAATCCATGCGGTGATCGGCGGAACCCACCTGATGCAGGCAGACCCCCGCCGGATCGAGCTGACCCTGAGGGCTCTTGACGAATTCGGCCTCGAGCAGATCGGCGTTTCCCACTGCACCGGCATGACCGCGGCCATGGCCCTTGCCGCCCATTTCCACGACCGGTTCTTTTTCAATTTCGCCGGGAAGGTGCTGGAGTACAAGAACCGATCTTAAAAATGGATGTTGCGGCGCTGAACCATTTGCCCCTCTTCGTCGATGGCCGTGGGAAAGGTAGCTTTTTTACATGATCAGCTTCTCGTGTCGTGTCGCGGAAATAGGGATCCTTTTCGATTCAGGGCCCCGGGGCTTTGACCCGAATGACGGACGAAACTCGCCTTCAAGAGCGCCGATCGCCCGGTTTGTCCCGTTTTACGGCAGTTGAAACCGGAAGACCCGCAGTGGCGGACAAGACAGGGGCGGCATCTGGATTGGGGCGTATTTTTGACGGGCGCTCTACCACCGAATCAGTACCGCGCCTGCAACCAGAAAGAGCCCTCCGGCGATTCGCGGCAAGGTGATCGGATGGTGCGGCACATTCAAAATCCCGAAATGGTCGAAGACCAGAGAGGCCGCCAGCTGTCCGATAACGATCAATGCGACAACGGTGAAAGCGCCGATCCTCGGCAAAAGGAGAATCGAAATGGCGATGTAGATCGCGCCGAATAGGCCGCCAATCCACGACCACCAGCTGCTGCGCCAGATCAGGTTCAAAGACAGCAGCGGTTCGCGCGTGAAAACCACCATGGTCAACATGACGATGGTCCCACCGAGATAGCTGACAAATCCTGCCCACCATGCCGATCCGATCTCCATCCGCAGGTTGGAATTGACCGCCTGCTGCACAACGAAACTGGTTCCTGCGGCCAGCGCCAGAAAGGTCAGGAAAACATTCTGCAGCGTAGACAAAGCGATTCCTCCGATTGAGGGTGTGTTGCAAGCCTTCCAGGATGCCTTCGGTTCACCCCCTCATATCAACACAAATTCTATCTCTTCAACAGATTGATGACGTTCGAGACGGATCGCGGCGCGGCACGATCGTGTCTCTTGCCGGTCCACCGAAAGATCGGGAAAATGTCTTTGGGCGTGCCGGGCTTTTGGGGTTCCGTGTCTTTATCTTCCGCCGGAGGGGCGATCCAACATCGACAACCCCGGTCAAACCATCGGCAGTTTCGGAAACGCCCAATCCCGGAGGCGGTCCATGAGCGATTCGGGCTTGGCGCAATTGCTCTTTGCAGGGACTGAAAGACGGCGGGGGGTCGGTCCGAAGCTGCGGCGGCGAAAGCGCCGGACGACCAGAAGAACGGATACGAAAAAGGCAAGATTCAGCGCGGTAAGGTAGTAGGCCATGATGTGTCCCTTGGCAGCCGGGCTGCCAGCACGTAGAATTGCGTAAATTGCCTCATCTTCAGCAGTTTCCATGCCAGTGAACGGTGCCTTTGACAACCACATGAAATAAATAGAAAAAGAAACTTTACCGGGATCGGCTGCGCTGTGGCCCCTGCACAGGTTTCTGTGCAGCGGTGCACAGATCAGTGTGCACTTTCATCACCGGTTATCGGTGGGGCCGCCTTCCAATCTCTGCGGGTCATGCCTTCCAGCCTCCCAGCCCCAAGCGGTGATGCACCCGACTACCGGTATCGGATCTCGGTGATTGTCGCTTTCCAATAGGCGAACACCCCATCGGGCAGATGCCAGGCCACTTCGGCTTCGGTGGGGACACGGTACCCGTTCACATCGGTGTAATCGGAAAACCGACCCTCCCACGGGGTAGGGACGAATTCACCGTTCACCTCCCGGAAGCGGCCGGCCGAGTACACCGATACAATTTCGCCTTCGTCGTTGAACGAGAATTCCAGGCTGACCGTGTGCCCGGCGTCGGTGACCGTCGCCTCTGCCCGGCGATCGTCGATCGCTTCCCAGACGACCCCCCGGCCGGGCAAAAGCGCCGTGGGGAACCACACCGCCTCTGCCAGGTAGCGCATCAGCGCACCTTCGTCGATCTGCCGTTGGCCTTTGGCATCGACCAGCGGGACGATCGATAAAAGCGCCGCCTTCATCTGGCCCGACCCGTTTCGATAGGCGTCGCAGACCCGCACCGAAAGCCCCGGGGCCATGGTGACCTTCGCATCCCAGACAAAGGCACGGGGTTGGGCGGAAAACGCCTGGCGGGCGGAAAGCGCCGCCCAGTTTGCCGCCTCCGGTTTCGTTCGGAAGCCCCCCTTTTGCACCAGGTAGGCCTGGGAGACGATCGGCAGTCCGTCCTGCAGGACCCGGCGAAAATAGCGTTTCACCGGAGCGGGCAGGTCTTCGGTCTCTTTCAGGTCGACGGTCCGTCGTGAGGCTTCGGCCCCTGAAACCACCTCTCCGACCAGCAAAGACATCTGGCGGGACCACTTTGTCCCGCCCCGCACGACGGCACCCAGATAGAAGGCGGCCAGAAGGACGACAACGATGAGGACTTTGATCATGACATTCTCTCAAGTGTCGATGAGGGTTCGGTGCAGGTCGATGCCGGCGGTCCTGTTTCGGCGGTCCCCTGCCGGGGAGAGGATTTCCCCGTCTGCGGGCAGAGGCGCAACATCGAACCCGCCGATTGTACAATTTTTTCCCGAACCACGAAAGGCCGCCCCCGTCACAGGGCGATCCATATCAGCAGGATGGCCAGGGACAGCAGGACGACCGGGATCCCGGCAGCGGCATGGGCCCGGAAGGTGATCCGGATCCCGAAGGCGGCTGCCTGCTCCACGACGATCAGGTTTGCGATGCCGCCGCCAGGCCCTTGGCGGTCTGCCACCGGTCGAATGCGGGCCAGGCGTCGGGCCGGGCGGGGCCAACGACCGGTGCCGTGGGTCGGAAGCGTCGCCGGTACCCCCACAGCAGGAGCAGGTAGCTTCCGGCCAGGGCGGCCGCCGCCGGCCGAGCTGACCGAGAAGCATATTCTGGGGGTTTCCGATGATCGTGGCCGCAGAGCCGATGTTGCTCGATACGGCCAGGCCGATCAGGAACGGAATCGGATCGAAGCCCGCCCGGAGCAGGGCCAGGGCCAGTACCGGCGTGAAGGCAAAGCAGATGATGTCGTTGGCCTATATCGCAGACAACAGGGCGCTGGATGCCATGACGGCGAAGAGAAACAGGCGGGGCCGCTCCAGGAGACGGGTCAGCCGGGAGGCCGAGCAGGTGTAGAACCCCCCGAGCCGGAGCTGGGCCGAGACGATCATCAATGCATACAGCAGCAGGATGGTGGACAGGTCGATGGCGGAAACCGCCTCATTTACGGGGACGGCCCCGGATACGATCATCGCGATGGCCCCCAGAAGCGCGATTCCCACCCGGTCGAGCGCCAGCCCCGGGATTCTTCCCAATGCGATGCCGATGTAGGTGGCAAGGAAAACCAACGCCGCGGTCATGGCCGGCCTTTCCTGGACGTTGCGTCACCGTGCGCCGTGCAGGGGCAACAGGGGAGCAGCCCGGCTTCCGGGCCCTGCCGAACCATTACATAATTCCCGGGGGCAACAACAGCGAAATCTGCCCCCTGCACCTGCGGCGACGAAAGTCACCGGGCTCCGGTGAAGTCCTGCCGGCCCGGGGTGATGTGCAGCCGACAGCAGCCGCTTTGGCCCGGCCTCCAGGTTTCGGCGGCAAAGCAAAAGCCGGCCCCCTCGAAGGTGCCGGTGTCCACCGCCGCCGCGATATCGCAGAGCTTGGCCACCTGTGTATCGTCCAGCCCCGCCTCCTGCCAGGCGTCCTTGAGCGGGCAGCGCCGGAGGTGGATCTCCAGGCGGTTTTCGTCGCATCCGACCACCTCCGGATCGAACATCCGCCCGCCGTCTGGGACCGCCGAGACAAAGGCGTCCTTGAGCCCGGCCAGGTCGGTCGGCCCGAAGGGTGCGAATTTCCGGCCGATCTCCAGGCCCCTTTTCCGGATGGCCCGCTTCATGATCCGTTCGGCCCGCTCGTCACCGATCTCGGCCCGAAGCTCCTCGAAAATGTGGTAGTACATCATCGCCCGGTTCTTGAAGGCGGCATAGAGCTCGTCACGCAGTTTTTCCTCTTTCATTTCAGGATTCTCCCGGATGTTGCGGTCAGGTTCCACAGGTGGCTTAGGGAAGGGGGCAGGCCCCTGCGCCCCGGTTTGCGGTTTGTCGTCTGTGGCCTGTGCCCTTCGGTAACCACAAACCACATTTTACCCACCACCTGCCGCACCGCAGGCGCTCACCCACGACACATCCCGTTGTTGCAGCGGCATGGGTCGTGGGTGCGCTCCCACTGGATCGTCACGTGATCGATGTCGAACCGGGCCCGGAGGTCCGCCGAAATCCGGCCGATCATTTCGTCGTCTCCCGCCGGATCGGGTTTGACCAGGTGGACGGTCAGGGCGGTCTCGGTGGTGCTCATGGCCCAGATATGCAGGTCGTGAACCGCTTCGATGCCGGGCAGGTTCTCCAGATAGCTGCTTACCTGTTCGGTGTCGATCCCCTGGGGCACGGCGTGCATGACAAGGGCCAGCGATTCTCGCAGAAGCCCCCAGGTGCCGACCAGGATGACCGCTGCAATGGCAAGGCTGACCACCGGGTCGATCCACAGCCAGCCGGTGGCCAAAATGGCAATGCCGGCCGCGGCGACGCCGGCGGATACGACGGCATCGGCTGCCATATGCAAAAAGGCGCCGCGGATGTTGAGGTCTTTTTTCCGCCCCGAGAGAAACAGCAGGGCGGTGCCGGTGTTGACAACGACCCCGATCAGGGCCACCACGATCACGGTTTTGCCCGCCACCGGTTCAGGGCTGAGAAGCCGGCGGACCGACTCGGTGGAGATACCGCCCACGGCCACCAGCAGCAGCACCGCATTGATCAAGGCCGCCATGATCGAAGAACTTCGCCACCCGTAGGTCCGGCGGCTGGTGGGCTGCAGCCTGACCAGGTAGCTCGCTCCCCAGGCCAGCAGCAGACCGAGCACGTCGCTCAGGTTGTGGCCGGCGTCGGCCAGCAGTGCCATGGAGTCGGCCATGACGCCGAACACCGCTTCGCACAAGACGAATCCCACATTGAGGGCGACCCCCACGGCAAAGGCGCGGTTGTAATCCGGGGCACAAAGG
>JASFPT010000263.1:0-5555 GCA_050115795.1 Desulfobacterales bacterium | reverse complement strand
ACACGCCCCGGTATCTGTATTGTCCCGGCGGCGAGAAGTTTGAAACCGAGGACAATGAAGCGGTGGACCGCCTCCTGAAACGTCTGCGCAAAAGAAGCGCCCTGGATCTGGTTCACCTCCTGGAGAGCAAGAAACGCTATGTGCTGCTTTCCCTGGCCGTCATGGTCCTGTTCATCGCGGCGACCGTCCGCTACGGTGTTCCGGCCGCGGCAGAGCTGATCGCCTTTCGCCTCCCGGGGAAAGTCACCGATATCGCCGCCGATCAGACCCTGTCCGCCCTGGACCGGTCCATTTTTCAGCCCACGGGCTTGGATCCGGCGACCCGGGCACGGTTGGACAGGCACTTTGCCCCTCTGCTCGAGCAACACCGCGACTATGGGATCAAGGTCCTTTTCCGGAAGGGGGAGCGGGTCGGCCCCAACGCCTTCGCGCTGCCGGACGGCCGGATTATTTTCACCGACCAAATGGTGGAAATGGCCGAAAACGACGACGAATTGCTGTCCGTTTTAGCCCATGAGGCGGGCCATGTGGTGTACCGCCACGGCATGAGACGGGTCATTCAGGGTTCATTGCTCGCCTTTGCCATGATCGCCGTCACCGGCGATGCATCCGGCACTTCCGAGCTGTTTTACGGAATGCCGGTCATGCTGACCGAACTGGCCTACTCCCGGCAGTTTGAGCGGGAAGCAGACCGATACGCGCTGGCCTACCTGCGAGCACAGGGAATTTCCACCGCCCATTTTGCCCGTCTGATGCGAAGAATCGATCGCTGGCAGGAAAAACATCGCGGGGACCGACTCCCCAGCTACCTGTCGACCCACCCGGAGACAGCCGAGCGGCTGCGGGCATTCGACTCCTGAGGCCCTGCGGGAAAAGCCCCTCTTTTGCTCAACATATAGTACATTATACCCTTGACATACCATATATAATGGGGTATAAAGGTAAATCAATTTGCCGGATGAGCCGGCAAATCTCGTTTCGAGCCCCGCTGCGCCATACGCCGTTTCCTCCCGCAGGCCGGAAAAATGGAAAATCAAGCCGGAAACCGCAGCACCTCGCTGGAATACATGGGGCAGGGCCAAGCCTCGCCCTTCCGGACCGAGGGCGGGTTCCTGCCGGGCCGACATCCCTTCTTAACGGCATTTACAAAGAAAAATCAGCTTCTTGCCGTTCCAGACGGCGCACTTTTCGTCTGGGACGGTACCCGTGACATTGAAATCGGGGTCATCCTGCAGCTTGGCATGGAAGGCCTCGTTTTTGAGTACTTTGATTTGGGCTGGGTGATGGCCGAAGCCGGACTTTTCGATCTGCTTACTGATGCGGGGATGTGCATCTCCGCCATTCCCTACCGGCTGCTCTCCGACGAAAGCATCGAAGACGAGCCGCCCTCTCCGGTCCCCCTCCGCCGGGCCCGCGTCTGTTTCGGTGATCTGCATCCCGCCAAAAAAACCGCGCTGGAGACCCTGATGTCGATTTATGGAAGGAAGGCCATGAGGGGGCGCAGGCGGTCTGGATCCGCCGGTCCCCACCCCAACGGGAGAAAAATACCCGACTCCCGCCCCTGATGCGGCCCGCCTGGCACCCGGCGACGATCTTCTTCTCTATACCTTCCCCTTGCCGTTCAAACCACCTGTCCTATGGTCCATCGGCCATGGGAATTGGCAAAAGTGCCGTTTCAGTGGCGGTTCCTCGGCTCGATGCTGCGGATTTCGTCGCTTTGAAAACGGTGCCCGGCGATTTTGAGCAAAAAAACCTTTTTTTCCGGGAAGTTCTCGGAGCGCTCGTGACATTTCGCACCCGGTGATTCGACCTTGCCAGACGCCTGTCCAGCCATCGGGGTTTCGGAACGGCTTGCTGGCGCGCGCTCTGACCGCACGTTTCCGAAAAGCCGCGCCGCTTGCACTGGAACCGACCGCTCTGGTAAAGAGGACCGACGAACGTTTTCCTCGCACTGCGACCATCGACCATGAAAAAAAAGCTGCCGCCCGGAACCCGGGGAAAATTGGTACTGCGCTCCATTCCGTCGCCCCAGGTCGAAGCCAGGGTCACCGCCCTGCTGGTCCGCCTGGTGAAGCGCACGCCCGCCGAACGGATTCGGGCTATCGTCCGCAATCCTCCGGTGGTCCTGTTCAAAGATCTCTCGGTGGAAAAGGGCCGGAAACTGATTTCCGCGCTGGAAAAAGCCGGCGCACTGGCCGTCTATGTTCCGCATCGACCCGCGGAGGCAAGGCGCCTGAAGCAAACGACGCCGGCGCCTCGCGTGGTGGAAACCCCGGTGCCGATCGTCCCCCCACCGGGACGACGTCGCAGAAAGTGGCTCCGGATTCTGGCCGCGGGAATCCTCCTGCTTTGCACCGCCGCGGCCCTGACCGTCTCCCTGTTTCCGTTGGTCCGACCCGAGGGCCTTTTCATGCCGACGGCGCCCCCCCCTGCCGATATGAGCGGATACCGTCCGCTTTCGGCTGTTGCACCGGCCGTAACCGACGTCGGCCCGGCGGACATGCCCGCCGTGCTGGCCATCCAGTACCGCCCCGGGCCGGATCTTCGGTTTATCGCGTCTTTTGGGATTATCGCCGAACAGTACGCCCTTTTTTCGGGCAAGAAGACGACCGCCGCTTTCTCCATCGGTGCGGTCGAGACGGATGGAAAGCGGATCCGGATACCGGTGCTCGAAGGCGATGCGCCGATTTGGGATCTCAGCCTCACCTTGCCCGTCCGTTTCGAAAACGGACTGGCCGCTTGCCGGGAGCTTTTTCAGCGGCTGTGCGAAGCCGGCGGCGGTCCCTCCTGCATCGAGGATGCATCACCGGATGCGGTGTCCGCCGTGGTGTTCGAATCGACCGCCACGCTGGAGCCGGAGAAAGTCATCGATGCGCTTTACCGGCTGGAAGCCCGTCGGAGGGAAAACGGCCCAAACAGGGGGCTTTTCCGCGCCGCCGCCTTGGCTTCGGCCCGCCTGATCGAATCGCTTTCCCCCGACGTGATGGGCGCCGGCGATCGGTTCGCGGCATACGGCCTTGCGTTTCTGGCCGCAGCGGGCACGGGCGGGGACGATCAGGGGCGCGTTCGTGCGGAAACCGAACTGGCAAACGCCATGGGTTATTCCGCCCATGCCGCCCGATTGGCGAAAGACCACCCCGAACAATTTGCAGAGCCTTACGGGCGGATGCTCGCCGCCTGCCTTGGCGCCGATCTTCCAGCGATGAAAACCCTTCTGGGGACATCGCCTTCTTCCGGTGCGGTTTTGCTGGCTGCCCGGACGTATCGGCGCCTCGGACTCCTGCCGCGCGCCCGACAGACGGCATCGTCGCTGTTGAGGTCGAATCCGAATGGTCTTCCCGCCCTTCCCGACGACATCGTTCCCGAGGACCCCGGAAAGGTCGAACAACTGGCGGCCGGTGTCATGAGCCGGCTTTTTTCCGACTTTTCCATCCCGAAAGGGCCCGGGGAAGCGGGGGGATTTCTGCCGCCGATGCAATTCGCAAAAGAGCTTGCCGCAGGAGTCGGACGGCGGTGGTCGGAAGATGCAGGCCTTCTCATCGACCGCAGCCGAACCGTTTCTGCAATCGAATCGGTCTACGCACGGTTGCTGTTGATGCAGGTGCAGCCGTCGAGGGCGCCGGAGGAGGCGATAAAACGGGCACTGACCGTTTTCGAGAACGGCAAGGGAACCGCTTCTGTACATCCCCTGACGCTTTTCATGCGGGCGGCGCTGCGGCAGCGAACCGGAGAATTCGGCCCAGCCGCCGAAACCGCAGCCGCGTTGATTTCCCGGCCCGATGCACCCCTTTTCCTCTGCAAGCGCGCCTGGCAACTCCTCGATGACCCCGCCGACCGCCGCGCGCTGGGACCGGACATGACACGGCACATCGACGGCAGCCCGGTCCACCGGATTGTCTTGGCCGGGGTTCTGGAAGACCTCTGGCAGATCGACGACGCCGAAAAGCGGCTGCGCGAGGCCGCCGAATTGCTGCTTCCGGACCCGGGCATCTACCGGGCCCTTTGCCGGCTGACCGGCTCACCAGCCCCCCTTGAGGCTGCGCTGGTGGAAAACCCGGATGCGGTATGGCTCCTGTCGGCGGCGGGGCAATACTGGGCCGAAAAAGACACCCCCGCCGCCCTTGAAAAATCGCTCGGCTATGTACAGGCGGCCGGGCGCCTGGAGCCGGGCAATCCGATGTGGGATCGAGAATCCGCCGCACTGCTCCACCGCATGGGAGAAGACGAAGCGGCCGGTGCCATTTTACAGGACCTGGCGTCCGGCAAGACGCGCCGGGATCCAAAGGAGCGGACCGATGACGACTCGAAGCTGGCGCAACTGTATCTGGCCATCAACCGCCCGGAAAAAGCCCTGGCCCTGATCCGGCCGGAACTGGACGCCGGGCAGGCCGAAGCCATGATTCTGGCCGCCCGGGCCTATGAAATCGATGGGCAATACGGCAGGGCCCTTGCCGCCATCCAGGACGTGGTGAACCGATATCCGTCAGCACCTTTCGTCTTGTCCTCCGCCGCTGCGTTCAACTGGCGGGTGGGCAGATATCAGCAGGCAGCCGATCTCATCGCCAGGGGTCGCTCTGCCGCCGGGCCGTCTTTTCGGTGGTACCGCGATGATTTTCGGCAGGCCTTTTCGTCGGCACCGGCAGCAAAAGTCGAAGCGGCCTTCGACGCGCTGAAAAAATCAGGGGCCGGCCCCCGGGAGCTCGAGCATCTCGCGGTCGATCTTCGGGATGCGGGACGCGACGACCTCGCCCTCCTTCTGCTGGAGAAAATCGACTATCCGACGCCAAGGCAACGGGCCGCGGCGGCGGCGACCGCCGCCCGGATCACGCTTCGATGGAAGGGCCCGGAGGCGGCCGCAGAATGGATCGTGGGCCGGCATGGCGGTTCCGGAAAATTAGCGGTTGCCGAGGCGCTGATTCGGCTGGGTCTTTACGGCCGGGCGCTGGGGGCCGTCGGCAACCCGAAAGATTATCCGGATCCGCTTACCGAAAGGGCCTGGCTGATTCGGACCCTGGCCTGG
This sequence comes from Desulfobacterales bacterium, assembly GCA_050115795.1. Taxonomy (GTDB): domain Bacteria; phylum Desulfobacterota; class Desulfobacteria; order Desulfobacterales; family CAFBRK01; genus JAIPEL01. The sequence continues at coordinate 535 of JASFPT010000263.1, read as the reverse complement.
GTCGCCTCGGACCGGCAGCCGGGGCACCTGGAAGAAGAGATCCTCCAACACTACCGGGGCAGCTGGCTGCAGCGGAAGACGGCCCGGGTCACCGGCGTCCTGTCCCGGGATCCGTATCATGCCGCCGGCCGATTTCTGACGGGGATGATCACCGTCGATGAGATGATGGCCTGGGCGACAACGTCGGATCTGCGGTGCCGATTCGCCTACTTTGCGGGCTTTGCCGAGCGGCTGAACAGGCGCTACCGCCCCGCGGCGGATTGGTATGCAGCATGCCTGGCCGCCGGGAAACCCGAAATCGTCGAGTATCGATGGGCCGAAGAGGAGCTTTCCCGCTGGGCCCTTACCGGCACGGCTCACCGTCACCGAACGCTTGCAGAAGATCAATCCTTTCTCTGGGAAAAAGGAACCGACGGATGATCCCGAAACGGCTGTTACGAAAAGCAACGATGAGTGTGGGCGGATGCGCCGCACCGGCGTTTATGCTGCTGCTGGTGCTGGTGCTGATGGTGGGATGCGCCGGGGTGGGAAAGCG
>JASFPT010000262.1:0-5558 GCA_050115795.1 Desulfobacterales bacterium | reverse complement strand
TTCTGAATCTTTTTCTTCAGGATGCGCATCGCCTTTTCAAGGTCGTTGTCGTGGACCTTCACTTCGATGGCCTTCAAATCGTATCACCCCTTTATCTCAGAATCTTGCTACTGCAGCAAAAGCTAAAGAAATATACATATACGACAAAACCATATGCTGCAAGAAAAATTTTTCAAACCCTCTCCGCGTGTTTTACACAACGGCAACGTAAGGACCAACTCCCGAAAAATCAAGTGTTTACAGTTTCAATCGGGGCTTGACTCTTGAAAGCGTTTCGGTCATATTCCCCCTGTTTTTGCCGAAATCCCATCTGCATTCGTTACCCATACCCAAAAACCATGAAAAGGAGGAGGTCACATGCGGTTGATTCTTTTGGGAGGACCCGGGGCCGGAAAGGGAACCCAGGCAAACCACATCAAAGAGCGGTATCAGATCCCCCAGATTTCCACCGGCGACATGCTTCGCGCAGCGGTGAAAGCCGGGACCGAGCTCGGCATGGAGGCCAAAAAGTTCATGGATTCCGGTGGCCTGGTCCCGGACGATGTCATCATTGGCCTGGTCAAGGAGCGGATCAAGGAGCCGGACTGCCAAAAGGGCTTTTTGTTCGACGGATTCCCGCGGACCATTCCCCAGGCCGATGCCATGAAAGAGGCCGGCGTTCCCATCGACGCGGTGGTCGATATCGATGTGCCCGATGCGGAAATCATCAAACGGATGAGCGGCCGGCGCGTTCACCTGGCCAGCGGGCGCACCTATCACGTGGTGTTCAATCCTCCCAAGACGGAGGGCAAGGACGATGTCACTGGCGAGCCGCTCATCCAGAGAGACGACGACAAGGAAGAGACGGTGAAAAAGCGCCTCGAGGTCTATCACGCCCAGACGGAACCGCTCATCGGCTACTACAAGAAATGGGAGTCCGCCGGAGAAGCGGCCGCCCCCAAGTACATCCGGATCGAAGGGGTCGGCAAGGTGGACCAAATCCGGGATGCCATTTTCAAGGAACTCGACGCAATGAAATAGATTTTCAACAGATGTTGAAAGTCTATTTTTTGAAAACGAAACGACAGCAGCGACAAACCGGGCCGGATCGGCCCGGTTTGTTTATTTCGGCTTCGGCGGGCCGTCCCTGTTTTGCCATTCGAGGACAAGCTCCCGCGCCCTTCCCATTGCATCCTCTTTAGAATTCAGCCGCCCCTCCAGCCGTTCGGCTTCGATTTCGGATAGAATTTTCCCGAGAAGCGGGGAAGGCGATAGCGCAAACGACGCCATCAGCTCCTTGCCGTTCACCAGCGGCGGCGTATCGCGCATTGGCCTGAACGAGTCAAAATAGTCTCCCAGCAGCCGATCGGCAAATCGGGCGAAAGTGATGAAACGCCTGTCGGCGGGCGTCTTTTTGCCGGCCATGTCCGCCAGGCAGAGCAGAACCAGGGGCGGGGTCAGCTCCCCGGCACGGATGAAAAACCGGGTGCGGCCCTTTCGGGTCAGGGTGCCGCGCTGGTGGGCGATGAAAAGCTGAAGGGGCTCGATGTGACGCCGGATAAGAAAACCGGTCAGATCCCGGTCCCGATTGGACAACCGCAGCCGGGCGAAAATCGATTCGGCCATGTGAAAACCGATGAGGGCATGCCCTCGGAAGTGGGTTCGGTCGCCCTCCATTTTCCGGCAGGCCGGCTTTCCGATGTCGTGCAACAGCGCGGCGAGTTTCAGCTGCACCCCATTGCTGCAGGCTTCCTCCGCCAGTGCGCGGAGTCCCCCCAGCGGCAGCCATTTCGTCGGATCGGCCAGCACGGACTCCAGGTGCGATAAGACCCCGAGGGTGTGGGTCAGGGCATCGTACCGGTGATGGACGCCCTGCAGGCACCCGGCAAGGGCCGCCATCTCCGGGAAGATCTCCGTAAGCAGCCCACAGCGGTTCATGCGGGCGATGGTCTTTTCCGATACTTTTACCGCCAGGATTTTGAAAAGCTCGTCTCGCACCCGTTCCCCGGCGCTGCGACCGATCAATGCAGCCGATTGCCCGATGAGCGCTTCGGTGCCGGCCTCGATCCGAAGATCCAGCACTGCCGCAATCCGAAAGGCGCGAGCCAGCCGGACCGGGTCATGCTCGAAGACCTGGGCGGAAACCATGCGGACCAGGCCTTCGTGCAGGTCTTTTCGGCCGTCTGTGGGGTCGATGACCATCCCGCAGACAGGGTCCAGGGCCATGGCGTTGATGGTAAAGTCCCGCCGCCGCAGGTCGTCTTCGATGCGGTCGCCTTCCAGCCGTGAACAGTCAAAGACGGTCGTACCGTCGGTCACCCTGTAGATCCGCTTTTCCACCGGTCCAATTGGAGCCGGCCGCCCCCCCACCACTTGCGCCACCCTCGCGGCAAAATCCCCTGGATTTCCCCTGACGGCGATGTCATAATCCACGGGATTCCGTCCCCTGAGAAGGTCCCGGACGGATCCTCCCACGAGCCAGAAGCGCTCCTTGGGGCAAGCGCCTGCCAGTGTCCTGAAAATCTCGGGCACAGATGTGCTGATTCCGCTCATCGGGCCACTATATCGCAACCGGGGCGGATCCTAAACCCCCAGCCTGCGGCAGGGCCCGGGTCTTTATCGATGTCGAAGGAGATGTTTCCTCTGACCGAAGAACGCCACATCGCGCCGCGGCGCCCGCTGCGGGTTGCCGTCACCGGCAGTGCCGGATCCGGCAAGTCGACGGTTTGCCGCCGGCTCCAGACGCTGGGGGCTGTTTCCATCGATCTGGACCGGCTTGCCCGCAAGGCCGTGGCGCCGGGTTCCGCCGTGCTGGAAAAGGTGATCGAACGCTTCGGAAACGGCGTTGTCGGCGACAACGGTGAATTGAACCGCAGTCTTCTCCGGGAGAGGATCATCTGCGATTCCCAGGCGCGGCGGGACCTGGAGGCGATCATTCATCCGGAGGTGCTCCGGATGATGGACCGGGCGATGGACGACGCCGAATCTGCAGGGGCGCGGATGATTGTCGCAGAGGTGCCGCTGCTTTTCGAGGCCGGGCTCCAGCACCGCTTCGATCGGGTGGTCGTCGTTGCCGCACCTGAAAAAGTGCGGGTCCGCCGTCTGGTCGAAAGAGACGCGGTAACCCCCGAACAGGCTTCGGCCCTGATCGGAATCCAGATGGCCGAAACGGAAAAGAAACGGCGCGCCGACTTCGTGATCGAAAACCGCGGCAACCCGGAGGCACTGACCGCCGATGTCGATCGCCTGTTTCGCCTTCTGGCCGCAGATCCCGAAAAAGGCGGGGAAAGCGCTTGACAGCCCCCGAAACGTGTACTATCAGTTACCCGTACTTTGATTGCCCGCCACTGGGTGAGAATACCCGAACAACTGCTTGGCTTATTCATCATAGAATCCTCTCAGGTACGCCAGCAAAACACTATCCGAACAACTACCAGTGAACGGAAATAAGACGAACTCGATTCGCAATGCTGAATAAAAGGATCGACGCTCCCGGCCAGGGGATGAAAAAGACCCTGCAGGATCGCAAAAGATTCAGGTGCCGATGGCCCGCCAGGAGAAGCGGAGCTGCGGCCCTTTCGTATACCGAAAGAGGATGAAAACGATCGCTGTAAAACCAACAAAACGGGGTTGATGCTGCATGAACATCGCCGAACTCAAAGACAAGAACATCAAGGACCTGGCAAAGCTCGCAAAAAAATACAATATCGACGGCGCAGCCGGCATGCGGAAGCAGGACCTGATTTTCGCCCTGCTCCAGGCCCAGATCGAAAAAAACGGACTGATCTACGGCGAAGGAACACTGGAAATCCTGCCCGACGGCTTCGGCTTCCTCCGGGCGCCGACCTATAACTATCTGCCGGGGCCGGATGACATCTACGTCTCGCCGTCTCAGATCCGGCGGTTCAACCTGCGAACCGGGGACACCGTTTCGGGCCAGATCCGGCAGCCGAAAGAGTCCGAACGCTACTTCGCCCTACTCAAGGTCGAGGCGATCAATTACGAGGACCCGGAGGTCGCCCGGGAAAAGATCCTGTTCGACAACCTCACGCCCCTGTACCCGAACCGGAAGATCAAGCTCGAAACCGAGTCGGAAAACTACTCCACACGGATCATGGACCTGCTGACCCCCATCGGTTTCGGCCAGCGGGGCCTGATCGTGTCCCCGCCCCGCTCCGGCAAAACCATGCTCCTTCAGATGATCGCCAACAGCATCACCAGCAACCATAAGGACATTGTGCTGTTTGTGCTGCTCATCGACGAGCGGCCGGAGGAAGTGACCGACATGGAGCGGTCGGTCAAAGGCGAGGTAATCAGCTCCACCTTCGACGAGCCGGCCGAGCGCCACGTGCAGGTGGCCGAAATGGTTATTGAAAAAGCCAAACGCCTGGTGGAACACAAAAAGGACGTGGTCATTTTGCTCGACAGCATTACCCGGCTTGCGCGAGCCTACAACAGCGTGGTGCCCCCGAGCGGCAAGATTCTGTCCGGCGGCGTGGATTCCAATGCACTCCAGCGGCCGAAGCGATTCTTCGGTGCTGCCCGGAACATTGAGGAAGGGGGGAGTTTGACGATCATCTCCACCGCCCTGATCGACACCGGCAGTCGCATGGACGAGGTGATTTTCGAGGAATTCAAGGGCACGGGCAACATGGAACTCCAGCTCGACCGCAGGATCGCTGACAAACGGCTCTTTCCGGCCATCGACATCAACAAGTCCGGAACCCGGAAAGAGGAGCTGCTGCTGACCAGCGAGATCCTCAACCGCGTCTGGATCCTGAGAAAACTGCTCTCTTCTTTGAATCCGGTGGATGCCATCGAATTTTTGCTTGAAAAAATGAACGGAACCAAGGATAATCAAGATTTCCTGAATTCCATGAATGCTTGACAGGGGGTTGAAACAACATGAAAGCCGATATTCATCCGAAGTATGAGCAGACGCAGATCACCTGTGCCTGTGGCAACGTGATCGAGGTCGGGTCGACCAAAAAGGACATCCGGGTGGAAATCTGTTCCAAATGCCATCCTTTTTTCACCGGCAAACAGAAGCTGGTCGACACGGCCGGCCGCATCGAACGCTTTCGGAAAAAGTACGCAAAGTTTCAGAAATAAAATCGAAACGCGATTTTATTCATTCCGCCCTGTCCGCCTTTCGGCGCTCAGGGCGGTGTTATATTTCAATCCATTCGATGCGCCGGTTTCGATGCTCATGTACCGGATTTGCGATTTTATCCCTTTTGGGAGACGCCCGAGGAGTGCCCAAACCCTAAGCGGATTCGGGCAGATATGGACATGTTCGAGAAACTGATCGGTGTCGAGGAGCGATACAGCGAGCTGGAAAAATCGATGGCAGATCCGGCGGTGGTCTCCGATCGCGAGGCCTATGAAAAGCTCAGCCGGGAGCATGCCGATCTTTCCAGGATCGTTTCGCCCTTTCGTTCCTACAAGAAGGTGCTGGCCGACCTGGAGGACAGCAACGAGCTGCTCAACGACGGTGACGTCGAAATCCGCGAGCTCGCGCGGGAAGACCTGCGAAGGCTTACCGAGGAAAAGGAACGCCTGGAAACCGAACTCAAGCA
>JASFPT010000261.1:0-5577 GCA_050115795.1 Desulfobacterales bacterium | reverse complement strand
CTCGGCGGTCTGCTGCATGTTCGCGGTCAAACAGGCCGTCATCGCCCGGGAGCACAGTCGAAAGCCGCTCGACTGCACCTTGTTTTTCATGGACCTGCGCACCCAGGGAAAGGATTTCGACCGGTATGCGGTTCGCGCCGAAAAATCGGGCGTCCGATTTGTCCGGTCCCGGATCCACTCCGTCGAACCGGTCCCTTCCGGCGGCGGCCTGCGTCTGCGCTACACCGCCGAAAGCGGAGACCCGGTCGAGGAAACCTTCGACATCGTCGTTCTGTCCACCGGCCTGGAGATCGACCCGGGTGCAAGGGCACTGGCCGATCGACTTGGGGTCGCGATGGATGCAGACGGTTTTGTCCAAACCAGCGCCCTGGCTCCGGTGAACACCTCGGTACCGGGAATTTTCGCCTGCGGCGCATTTACCGGCCCCAAGGATATTCCGCACTCGGTGATGGAAGCCAGCGCCGCAGCGGCCGCCGCCACGGAAAAGCTCGCCGCCGTGCGTCACTCGAAAACCCGCAAAATCCAGCTCCCGGAGCAAATCGACGTCTCCCGGCAGCCCCCCCGAATCGGCGTCTTTGTCTGCAACTGCGGCATCAACATCGGGGGGGTGGTAAGGGTCCCGGAGGTGGCCCGATTCGCCCGGGATCTGCCCGGGGTCGTCTACGTGGAAGAAAACCTGTTTACCTGCTCCCAGGACACCCAGGACAAAATGGTCGAGGTCATCCGGGAAAAGAAACTCAACCGGGTCGTGGTGGCCGCCTGCACCCCGCGCACCCATGAGGCCCTCTTTCAGCAAACCATGGCCGGAGCCGGACTGAACAAATTTCTGTTCGAAATGGCCAACATCCGGAACCACGATTCCTGGGTGCATCCCGACGATCCGGATGCCGCCACCGAAAAGGCCAAGGACCTGGTCCGCATGGCGGTTGCCAAGGCCGCTTTGCTTCGGCCCCTGGCCCAGGATCGGCTGCCGATCACCCGAAGGGCCCTGGTGGTGGGCGGGGGCATCGCGGGGATGACCGCGACCCTGGCCCTGGCCGAACAGGGCTACCCCGTCGATCTGGTGGAGCAGTCGGCGCAGCTGGGTGGCCACGGACGTCGCCTGCGGCAAGCCGCCGACGGCCGCCCGGTGGCCCCCTTCGTGGAGGAACTGGCCGAACGGCTTGTCAACCACCCGGATATCCGGGTCCACCTGGATGCTTCCGTCGAATCGGTGGAGGGTTTTGTCGGCAATTTTCGAACCACGGTGGCCTCGCCGTCCGGGACGGTGACCGTCGAGCACGGCGCGGCGATTCTGGCCACAGGGGCCGAGGAACTCAAACCCAACGAATACCTGTACGGGGAGCACCCGGCGGTGGTCACCGGCCTGGAGATGGACCAATTGATCGACGATGAAAACGGTCCTCTTTCAGCGGCCGGCGATATCGTGTTCATCCAGTGCGTGGGTTCCAGGGAAAACGCACGGGCCTACTGTTCGAAGGTCTGCTGCACCCACTCGATCCAGAGCGCCCTGGCCATCAAGGCCCGCAATCCCGAAGCCAATGTTTTTGTTTTGTACCGCGACATTCGGACCTATGGACGGCGCGAATCCCTTTACAACGAGGCCCGCAGGGCCGGTGTGCTCTTTTTCCGGTATTCGGCCGGGGACAAACCTCACGTTACGGAAAAGGGCCGGCAGGTCCGGGTGGCATTCACCGATCCGCTGCTCAACCGGCGATTTTCCGTGGACGCCGACCTTCTCTGCCTGGCGGCGGCCGTTGTTCCCCGGTCGGTAGGCGGCCTTGCCCAGAAGTTCAAGGTGCCCGTCGATGCCGACGGCTGGCTGCTGGAAGCCCACCAAAAGCTTCGCCCGGTGGATGTAGCCACCGACGGGGTTTTTCTGTGCGGCATGGCCCACTATCCCAAACCGGTGGACGAGAGCATCGCCCAGGCAATGGCGGCAGCCGCTCGGGCCGTCGCGTGCCTCTCGGCCGAGGGCATTTCGGTCGGCGGGGTCGTGTCGGTGATCGACGAGAGAGACTGCACCGGCTGCGGCGCATGTTTGGCGGTCTGCCCCTACGGCGCGATCACGCTGCATGACGAACGCCGGACAGCCGAGATCAACCCGGCGCTTTGCAAGGGGTGCGGGGCCTGTGCGGCGGCATGCCCCTCCGAGGCCCCGGTATTGATGGGCTTTACCCACGCCCAACTGTACGCGCAGATCAGGGGGGCCCTGGCAGCATAAACGGCCAACAGGAGCGAACCATGAAAACCGACCCGTTCGAACCCAGGATCATCGCCTTTCTCTGCAACTGGTGCAGCTACGGTGCGGCGGACCTGGCAGGCGTCAGTCGCCTCACCTACCCGCCGAACATCCGCCCGATCCGGGTCATGTGCTCGGCAACGGTCTCCCCCCACCACGTGCTGCGGGCGCTGCAGGACGGCGCCGACGGCGTGCTGGTGGGCGGGTGACACATCGGCGACTGCCATTACCTGTATGGTAATTACATGACCCTCAAGCGGATGACGCTGCTCCAGGAATTGCTCGTCTTCATCGGACTGGGCGGGCGGCTTCACCTGACGTGGATCTCATCGGCCGAAGCCCAAAAATTCGTGCAGGTGGTGTCCGACTTCACCGAGCACATCCGCGACCTCGGACCCAATCCCCTTCGCGGTTTCATTCAACCCGACATGGTGCTTCGCCCCAGGGCCGTGGCCTCGTTTGAATTCGGAACGGGGGCCGACGCGGCCGGCAAAGCGACATCCGCGCCGGACGCCGCCGCCAAGCGGTAGGGAGGCTTCGATGAAACGACGGATCAGAGAATGGCTCGAGTCGGGAAAAATCGACATCTTCCTGGGCACCCGGATGGTCGACGGCCACCCGCTGCCCCACGCCTTCACCCGCGACCGTCTTGAGGAAATCGAAGAGATGGCGCCCGAATCGGTCCGCTATCCCATGGAAAAACTCGCCGCACGGCTGACCGCAGCAGACCCGTCGCTTCGCATCGGCATCGTTGCCCGGGATTGCACGCGCCGGGCCCTGAAGGTGCTGTCGCTCTGGAACCAGATCCCCGAAGACCGGATCGAAACCGTCGATGTCAACTGCTGCCCCTCCCCGCTCAAGGCGCATGCCATCTGCTCGTATCTCGATCCGCCGGAAACCGGGCTCTTCAAGAAGCATTTCGGTATCGACAGCAACGCCCCTCCTGCAGCCGTCGAACAATACGAGCCCCGGGAGCGTTTCAGCCGGTGGATGTATGAATTCCAGAAATGCATCAAGTGTTACGGGTGCCGGGACATCTGCCCGGTCTGCTTCTGCAGCGACTGCACCCTGGAGCACAACGACCTGATCGGTACCGGGCGGCTGCCCCCGGAAGCCCCGATCTTCCACCTGGTGAGAGCGGTCCACATGGCCGGGCGCTGCGTGGATTGCGGGCTTTGCGAAGAGGCCTGCCCGGCTGATATCCCGCTGCGGCTGCTGTACCGCAAAGTCAATGCCCTGGTCGACGATCTGTTCGACTACCGGGCCGGAGAAGGCGACGCACCACCCCCGCTGAGCGTCATCGGGGATCGGCCGACAGTCGAACCCAAACCGATGCAATGTGGGGGTGCGGCAAAGGGCGGCGTCTAGTTGTCCGCGCGGCCGCCCGCTTTTTCGGGAAAAAGGAGAAGACCCATGGAATGCCAATTCGTTCCTTCGGTGTGTTCCTACTGCGGCGTGGGCTGCGGTGTCCTGTTTCAAGTGGTCGACGGAAAGCTCATCGGCACCCTTCCACTGAAAACGCATCCGGTCAACGAAGGGCGCCTCTGTGTGAAGGGCTGGAACCTGCACGACTTTTCCAACAGCTACCTTCGCCTGAAATCCCCGTTGATCCGGGCCTTCGGCCGCTTCATCAAAACCGACTGGGACGAGGCGATCAAGATCGCTTCCGAGCGCCTCATGGAAATCATCCGGCGTTTTGGCCCCGACAGTGTCGGGGTCCTGGTTTCGGCCAAAATGAGCAACGAGGAAAACTACCTGGCCCAGAAATTTGCCCGTGCGGTCGTCGGCACCAACAACGTCGACCATTGCGCCCGGCTTTGACACTCGTCCACGGTGGCCGGTCTGGCCGCCGCTTTCGGCAGTGGCGCCATGACAAATTCCATCGCCGATATCGAGTCGGCCGGGTGCATCTTTGTCATCGGCTCCAACACCACGGCCTGCCACCCGTTGATCGGTCGGCGCATCTACCGGGCAAAGGAGCGGGGCGCCCGGCTGATCGTGGCAGACCCGCGCGAGATCCAGCTCAGCCGCTTCGCCGACGTTTCGGTCCATCACCGGCTCGGCACGGATGTGGCGCTGCTAAACGGGATGATGCACATCATCGTCAGGGAAAAATGGCACGACGGCCGGTTCATCGCCGACCGCACCGAGGGGTTTGACGACCTCCTGCAGGTGCTCGATCGCTACCCGCCGCACCGGGTGTCTTCCATCACCGGTGTTTCGGCTGCCCGGATCGAGGAGATGGCCCGCCTCTATGCCACCAGCGGACCGGCATCGCTCCTCTACGCCATGGGTATCACCCAGCACACCACGGGCGTGGACAACGTCAAGTCCTGCTGCAACCTGGCCATGCTCTGCGGCAACATGGGGGTGGCCGGCGGCGGGGTCAATCCCCTTCGAGGACAGAACAACGTGCAGGGCGCCTGCGACATGGGAGGGTTGCCTAACGTCTTTCCCGGGTATCAGCCGGTGGCCGACCCCGACATCCGGGAGCGTTTCTCCGCAGCATGGGGAACGCCGCTGCCCTCCGAACCGGGGATGACGATCACCGACATGGTCCCGGCTATGCTCGAAGGCCGCCTCAAGGCCCTGTATGTCATCGGCGAAAACCCGAAACTGAGCGACCCGGACTGGAATCACCTGCACCATGCCCTGAAAAACCTTGATCTGCTCATCGTCCAGGAACTGTTCCTGTCCGAGACCGCCCAGGTGGCCGACGTGATCTTTCCGGCCGCATCGGTGGCCGAAAAAGACGGCACGTTCACCAACACCGAGCGCCGCTGCTTGCGGATTCGAAAAGCCGTCGAGCCGGTGGGAATCGCCCTGCCCGACTGGCAGATCATCTCCCGGCTCTCTTCGGCCATGGGGTATCCCATGGGCTACGGCTCCGCCGAAGAGATCTTCGAGGAAATCCGCCAAATGACCCCCAAGAGCTACGGCGGCATGAGCTACGAGAGACTCGGAATCGACGGGCTTCAATGGCCGTGCCCGGAGCCGGAACATCCCGGCACACCGATCCTGCATACCGAGGCGTTTACCCGGGGAAAGGGAAAGTTTCACGGCATTGATTACAAAGAGCCGGCTGAAACCACCGATGAATCGTATCCCTATGCCCTGACCACCGGTCGCATGTTTGCCCATTTCCACACCGGCACCATGACCCGGCTCTCCCCGAAGCTGGACAACGAGCAACCCACGGGATACGTGAACATCCACCCGGAAGACGCCGCCAAACACGAGATCGCCGAAGGCGACACCCTGCGGATTTTCTCCCGTCGCGGGGAAATGGAGGCTCCGGCGCGGATCACCCGCTCCGTAAGGCCCGGCATGCTGTT
>JASFPT010000260.1:0-5594 GCA_050115795.1 Desulfobacterales bacterium | reverse complement strand
ATCGCAGGCATGACCTGCGCGCTTTCGATCGCCAAGCAGGGCCATGAGGTCCACCTGGTGGAAAAGAGCAGCGTGCTGGGCGGCATGGCGCGAAGAATTCATGACACCCTGGAGGGGCTCGACGTTCAGGCCTACCTGAACGACCTGATCCGGGCGGTGTACCGGAACCCGTTGATCCACGTCTCCCACGAGGCGGACATCACGGACGTCTCCGGTTACGTGGGCAATTTCATCACCACGGTGGAAACCGAAGGCCGGACCAAGCAGATCAAGCACGGCGCTGCCGTCATCGCCGTCGGGGCGGAGGTCTACACGCCCACCGAATACCTCTACGGCGAAGATGACCGGGTGGTGACCCATCTCGAGTTGGGCGAAAAGATCGCGGCAAAAGAAGACTGGGTGGTCAACGCAGACAGCCTGGTGATGATCCAGTGCGTCGGCTGCCGAAACGAGGACCGGAACTACTGCAGCCGGGTGTGCTGCAGCCATGCGGTCAAAAACGCCCTGAACCTGAAGAAGATCAAGCCCGACATGGATATCTACATTCTCTTCCGGGACATGAGAACCTACGGACTGAGAGAAGACGCCTACAGAGAGGCGTCCGACAAGCATGTCCGGTTCATCCGCTACGACCCGGAAAACCCGCCCAAGGTGAAAGCCGCCAAGGCGGAGGGCCGGGAGGTGCTGCGGGTCACCTTGCCGGACGCCATTTTAGGCCAGCAGCTCGAGATCGACGCCGACTGCCTTTCACTGGCCGCCGCCGTGATTCCCTCGGCGTCGACCCAGAAGATCGCCGGGTTTTTCAAGGTGGGACTCAGCCCGGACGACTTTTTCAAGGAAGCCCACGTCAAACTCAAGCCCGTGGAGTTTGCCGCAGACGGGGTGTATCTGTGCGGACTGGCGCACTATCCCAAGCACATTCCCGAGACGATCAACCAGGCCTACGGCGCCGCCGGCCGGGTGTTGACGCTGCTGTCCAGGGACACCGTCGTCGCATCGGGCGCCGTGGCCGAGGTGGCCCAGAACGACTGCGTGGCATGCGGCGCCTGCATCACCGCCTGCACCTACGGGGCGATCGAATTTGTCGACACCCCCAAGGGCAGAAAGGCCTGGGTGAACCCGGTGATCTGCAAGGGCGACGGACTGTGCAACACGAAATGCCCGACCAGCGCCATCGCGCTGAAGCACTTCACCGATGACGCGATCGAATGTCAGATCGATGCGGCGGCGCCGGAGGTGTGCTGCATGTAGGGGGGTGGAAGGGATCCGTTGATCCCCGTTTCAGGATATTGTCTCGTGTAGGGCACGACCTCCGTGTCGTGCCGCTCTGAGCGGCCGAGAAGCCGTTTGTTTCACGTTGTTCAGCCGATGCGGTCCGTACAGGAAGGAGCAAGACCGATGAGTGCCGATCACAAGTTCAAGCCCAGAATACTCGGCTTCGTGTGCCACTGGTGAGCATACGGCGCCGCGGACATGGCTGGAGTTTCCAGACTACAATACACCAATGAAATCAGGCTGATCCGGGTGATGTGCTCCGGTCGCGTCGATCTGGAATTCATCCTCAGGGCCTTTGCCCGGGAGCAGGACGGGGTCTTTGTCGGCGGGTGCCGGCTGGGTGAGTGCAACTATGTCACCCAGGGAAATTACGATGCGCTGGGCAATGTGCTCCTGTGCAAAAAGATCATGGAACAGTTCGGGCTGAATCCGGAAAGACTGCGCATTCAGTTCATGTCATCCGGGGACGGCATGCTCCTTGCCGAAGGCATCGACGATTTCACCGCAAAGATCCGCGAACTGGGGCCCATCGGTGCCGGGGAAGGGCTCGACCTGGAAGGATTGAAGTTCAAGCTCGAGGCCGCCAGGAAACTGGTCCCCTTTATCCGGCTGATGGAAAGGGAACGGCTCCGGGTGCCCGTCAAAAGTGAAGCGGCCTACCGGGAGTTTTTCGCCGGCGAAGCGGTGAACCGGATATTTCATGAGCTGCTCGACGACAAGCTGGCCGTCAGCCAGATCATGATGCTCCTTCGGGAAAAGCCGCTTCCCACCGCAGAGATCGCCAAAAAACTGGGGCTGAATCCGTCCGATGTGTCCCGGCACATGAAAAGCTCTTCGCGGCAGGGGCTCGTCCGGTACGATTCGGCGCAGAACTGCTACTGCTGCGCGATGGGGTGAAGCAGCAAAAGATGAACGTCCAACGTCGAATGCAAGAATACAGAGATTCAAATTCTGCGGCGGCAGGCACCAAAAAGTTGAGATCCCTGCAGATTCCATTCGAAGGGCCGTGTTTCACGGCATTTGCACCGAAGAAAAAAACCTATTCAACAAGCGGAATATAACCTTTCGGGAACGCGCAAATGGAACAGGAGCGGATCGACCAGATCATCGAAAAATACGGAAAGGATGCCAGCTACCTCATTCAGGTGCTTTTGGACATCCAGAGTGAAAACAACTGGCTCCCCGGCGAGGCGTTGCAGCGGGTTGCCGAGCAGCTCGATGTCCCGTTGACCCGGGTGCAGCACATCGCCACCTTCTACAAGGCCTTCAGCCTCGTGCCCAAGGGACGGCACAAGGTCCACATCTGCATGGGGACCGCATGCCATGTCCGCGGGGCCGCCCGGGTCCTGGACACGGTCCAGGAAGTGACCGGCATCAAGCCCGGGGAAACCGACCTGGATCTGAAGTTCAGCCTGGAAACCGTCAACTGTCTCGGGTGCTGCGCCCTGGGCCCGGTGATGGAAGTCGACGGCAAGGCCCACGGCAAAATGACGCCGGGCCAGACAGCAGACGTACTCAAAACCTACGAGTAGAGGATGATTATGGCGCGAATCCATACGCCTGAAGAGCTGGAGGCATACCGTCGGGAGGTGCTGTCCCGAAAAGATCCGGGCAGGCCCTGCATATCCATTTGCGCCGGCGCCGGCTGTGTTGCATCGGGCGCCGACGAGGTGATCTCCGCCTTTGAGGAGGAGATCGAAAAGCAGGGCCTGTCGGCGAAAGTGGACACCAAGGGAACCGGGTGCCCCGGATTTTGCGAAAGAGGCCCGGTCGTTGTGATCTATCCCGAGGAGGTCTGCTATCTTCAGGTAACGGCCGGGGACGTCCCCGAGATCCTCGAGCAGACCATAAAGCACAAGAAAGTCGTCGAGCGTCTCCTGTTCGAGGACCCTGCCACGGGGGAGAAAGTCGCCCGGGAGCCCGACATTCCGTTTTACAAGAACCAGAAGCGGACGCTTCTTTGCAGCAACATCAAGATCGACTCGAAAAGCATCGACGACTATCTGGCCATCGGGGGGTACTCGGCGCTGAGCAAGGCCCTGTTCCAGATGACGGCCGAAGAGGTCGTCGAGGAAGTCAAAAAATCGAACCTGCGCGGCCGCGGCGGCGCCGGTTTTCCAACCGGGCGGAAATGGGAAGGTTCGCGCAACGCTGAAGAGCCGACCAAATACGTGATCGTCAACGCCGACGAAGGCGACCCGGGCGCATTCATGGATCGGGCGCTGCTGGAAGGCAACCCCCATTCCATCCTGGAGGGACTGATCATCGGCGGTTACGCGGTCGGGGCAAGGGAGGGGTATATCTACGTTCGTCAGGAATATCCCCTGGCCGTCCGGAACATCAGCTTGGCCATCCGCCAGGCCGAAGAATACGGATTTCTGGGAGAAGACATTCTCGGATCCGGTTTTTCCTTCAAGGTTATCGTCCATCAGGGGGCCGGCGCCTTTGTCTGCGGCGAATCCACGGCCCTGATGACCGCCCTGGAAGGACGGGTCGGAGAGCCCAGGCCCAAGTACATTCGGTCCAACATCAAGGGGCTGTGGGAGCGGCCGTCGGTGCTCAACAATGTGGAAACCTGGGCGAACGTGCCGCTGATCGTCAACCGCGGGGCGGACTGGTTCTCCGAAATGGGAACCGAAGGGAGCAAGGGGACGAAGATCTTCTCCCTGGTGGGCAAGATCAACAATACGGGCCTTGTGGAAGTCCCCATGGGCATGACCCTGAAAGAGATTATCTACGACATCGGCGGCGGCATCCCCGGCGGGAAGAAATTCAAGGCGGTTCAGACCGGCGGGCCCTCCGGCGGGTGTATTCCCGAAGAGCAGTTGGACCTGAAGGTCGGGTTCGACGAGCTGACCCAGGCCGGCTCCATGATGGGTTCCGGCGGGATGATCGTGATGGATGAAGACACCTGCATGGTCGATGTGGCCCGCTACTTCATCCATTTTCTGACCGATGAGTCCTGCGGCAAATGCGTTCCCTGCCGTGAAGGGCTGCGGCAGATGGACCGGATTTTGACGAACATCACCCAGGGAAGGGGGCGGGAGGGCGACATCGAAACCCTCGAGGAGCTCTCCGAGACCGCCATCGAGGCCTCGCTCTGCGCCCTGGGCAAGAGCGCCCCGAATCCTTTTTTGAGCACGCTGCGCTATTTCCGGCAGGAGTACGAGGCGCATATCCGGGAGCACCGGTGCCCTGCACTGTCGTGCAAGGAATTGATCGCTTTTTATATCGATCCGGAAAAGTGCAGCGCCTGCGGCATCTGCCTCAAGAAGTGCCCGGCCGATGCCATCGACGGCGCCAAAAAGACGATCCACATCATCGACCAGGACAAATGCACCAAGTGCGGAACCTGCTTCGAGGTCTGCCCGCCCAAATTCAGGGCGGTGACCAAGATCTCCGGGGAGCCCGTTCCGCCGCCGATCGATGAAGAAAAAAGAACGATAACGAAAAAATCCCAGAAAGCGCCGGTTCAATGAGCGACATCCAATTCGAAATCGACGGCAGGCAGGTGAAGGCCAAAGAAGAGACGACCCTTCTGGAGGCCGCCCGGGGCGCCGGGATCGCCATCCCGACGCTCTGCCACCACGAAAAGCTGGAACCTTTCGGCGGGTGCAGGCTTTGCATCGTGGAGGTGGAAGAGCGCGGCCGGTCCAGACTGGTCGTGTCCTGCGTGTTTCCGGTGAAAAACGGCATCATCGTCAGGACCCGATCCGAGAAAATCGACCGGATCCGAAAGACGATCATCGAGCTTTTGATGGCCCATGCCCCGGATTCGCCGCAACTGGCGGCACTGGCGGAAGAATACGGGGCGGACAGGGACCGGTTCGAAAAGGACCCCTCCTTTTGCATCCACTGCGGCCTCTGTGTCCGCTACTGTGCCGAGGTCGCCCGGAAACACGCGCTGGGGTTCGTGGACCGGGGCATCCGCAAAGAGATCTGCTTTATCCCCGAGATTGCCGCGGAGGTCTGCGACGACTGCAAGGAGTGTTTTCCCCTCTGCCCCACGTCGTATCTCCAGGCCGCGTATGTGTTGACCAAGGCGCTCGCGTTTCCCGGCGGCGGCAAAGAACCCGGGGCACAGGAACCAAAATCCGTTGCATCCAAAAAATAGCATCCAGACCCGCCCGGCGCTTCGGTGCGGCAAAGAAGGGCGCCGCCGCAGTTCGCTCGAGTTCATCGGGGAAGAGCCCCTGCTGATCCGGCTCGATGAAAAACCGTATTCGGTGGTGATGCGAACCCCCGGCGAGGAGTTGTTTCACGCAGCGGGTTTCTGCCTGGGCGAAGGCATCGTTGACTCCCCGGATGATTTTGCCACC
>JASFPT010000259.1:0-5655 GCA_050115795.1 Desulfobacterales bacterium | reverse complement strand
GTCGCCCGCGCGGGCAAGCCGATGCTGATCATCGCCGAAGATGTGGAAGGAGAGGCCCTGGCGACACTGATCGTCAACAAGCTCCGGGGGACCCTCCAGGTGGCCGCCGCAAAGGCCCCGGGCTTCGGCGACCGGAGAAAGGCGATGCTCCAGGATATCGCAATCCTTACGGGGGGCCAGGTGATCTCCGAAGAACTCGGCGTGAAGTTGGAAAACGTCTCCATGGACGACCTGGGACGGTGCAAAACCGTCCGGATGGACAAGGACAGCACCACCCTGGTGGAGGGCGCCGGCAGCCGGGAAGCGCTGGAGGGGAGAATCAAGCAGCTCCGGGCGCAGATCGAGGAGACAACCTCGGACTATGATCGGGAAAAGCTCCAGGAGCGCCTGGCGAAACTGGTGGGCGGCGTAGCGGTCATCCGCATGGGGGCGGCCACCGAGACCGAAATGAAGGAGAAAAAGGCGCGGGTCGAAGATGCCCTGAACGCCACCCGGGCGGCCGTCGAAGAAGGGATCGTTCCGGGCGGCGGCGTGGCCCTGCTGCGTTGCCAAAAAGCCCTGGACGGGGTGAATGCCGAGGGGGAGGAAAAAGAGGGGGTCAACATCCTATGCAGGGCCCTGGAGGAACCCCTTCGCCAGATCGCACAGAACGCCGGGATGGACGGCTCTGTGGCGATCAACGCGGTGCTGGAGAAAAAGGATGATTTCGGTTTCAACGCCGCCGAGCTCAAATATGAGAACCTGGTGGCCGCCGGGATCATCGACCCGACCAAGGTGGTCCGGTTCGCCCTGCAGAACGCGGTGTCGGTTGCCGGCCTCATGCTCACCACAGAGGCCATGATCACCGAAAAACCCCAGAAGAAAAAAGCCGGGCCGGGCCCCGAGGCGCTGGAGGAGGATATGTATTAAATCCGCTTTGACCCGATTCACCGTCGAAAACAGCGTTTCCGGGTATCGGTCCTTCGGAGAAGAACAAAGGTCGATTCGGAAAGCGGATTGAAAAAGAAAGGGCAAAAAGGGCGGCTGGGTCCCGGACCGATCCGCCCTTTTTCTTTTACAGGGGTTGTCATCGATTCGTCCTGCGGCGTCGGTCCCGGCGAACTCGGCAGGATGAAGCGCCCCAGCCCTGACACCGTTGTCTGCCAATCCCCATGAAAAATCGAGCGCCGGAGGTTGGTTCGCTCATGCCGCTTTGCCCCGGCTCCGACGCCGCCCGCCGTTATCTGAGGATGTCGCGAATCCCTTTCACGCAAAGCAGCAGGGTCGGCAGCAGGTGAAAGCACAGGTCGAAGATGTCGATGGGACGTTTGAGGTCGCCGGACTTGAGCATGCGCAGCTTTTCGATCACATGCGGCTCCGGCACCAGGGGGGCCAGCAGCAGGAGCACAGCCACGGGCACCAGCACGAGATACGGGATGTTGTCGAGATGGTTGAGCATGGGAATTCCTCAGGGTTCTGTTGTGCGAATCGAAAAGCGGTTTTCGTAACGGCGCGGGACGATGACCGTCACCTGCTGATCGAACTCGGAAAAATATCCCTTCCGTCTTGTCTGCAGCAGGACCGTCATGGTCCCCTCCTTCTGGCGTCGAACGGTCCCGAAAGACACCCGGGCCAGGCTCCAACCGAACCCCTGCGCCTTTACGGCGAGCCGCATCGCCGCCGCCTCTTCGAAGCGGACCTGACGGCTTTCCATCGGGCCTTCCACCAGCACTTCGATGCGGCGCACCGCCGGGCCGACCGGCACTGTCTCTGAAAAGGTTTCGTAAAAGGGTCGGCGCGTCAAAAACGCCAGTACGATGGCGACGGCAGCGACCGCGCAGACCGCTGTCGCCCACCGGCGCTGTCGCCGGTCGACCGGGGCCTCCATTCGCTCGGTATCGGGCAAAATGAAATAGTGGAGCACGGCGGCCGCCAGCGCCAGGATCCCGAAGGACCAGAGCACGTCGGTAGCGAAATGGGCGCCCTGGACGATGCGCCCCAGGCCCAGAAGGCTTCCATAGACCACGCCGAAACCACCCCCGGCAAGGGCCGCTGCCGGAGCGCGACGGCGCAGAACGGCAAGGCTGATAAACACAAACCCCATGGTGCAGTGGCCGCAGGGAAACGACTGCCCCTTTCCGGGTGTGCCGGGGGAATAGAATTCCCGGAAGGCATACTCGCCGCCGTAGATGGCCACCTGCCGGGGTCGAGGCCGGCCCCAGTAGGGTTTGAAAAAGGCATTGACCAGCACCCCGCCGCCGATCACCGCGGTGAGAAAAACCAGCAGACACTCCCGCCGCCATGGTCGCAGCCACCGGAGGCGGTAGGAAAAGCCGAACCCGATCAGGGCGGCCAGGGTCAGGACAAGCCCCGGAATCGTTCCGTATCGGTAAAGAAACAACCACAGGGGGCCCCGGCCGACCGGCCACCCCGAACCGGGGTCGAAGAAATGGGCGGCCACCGTGCGGTCGACGTCAAAGAGCACGAACAGGCCGCTGACCACCGCCAGGGCGGCCAGCAATGCAGCGACAACCCACACACCGCCGCGCCGGGATGTCCGATGGACGGAATCCATCTCTTTGCCCTGGGTGTCAACGGGCAATGGGGGCGCGGGCGCGGGGTCTGAATTCGGGGTCATGGTGCCGCTATCATGCCGCCGCCAGGCTCCCAAGTCAACAACGCCCCGAAGCCCGGTGCGCTGTACGAGGTCCGGAAACCTGCCTGCGGCGTTTGAAAGATTCACCCGACAACCCCGGCGGTGTGCTGAAATCAAACCGCTTTCCGGAATCTTTCTTTTTTTGGCCCGCTTGCTGTGGTATCGTCGCTTTTCTTCGATTTTCAGCGTGCCCAGCGGCTTGACCGATTTTTCGGGCTCCCTTAAAAAAAGGAGCGGCGGTTCGCTACGCCGGGAAAATGGCAGAGATAAAGAAGACGACCGAGTGGATCCCCACAGCGGCCCTCTTGACCGCGTCCTTTTTATGGGGAAGCTCCTTTATTGCACTGAAGATGGCGTTTACCGCCTTTGACCCGATGGTGGTGATCTTCGGCCGGATGGCCGTGGCCACCCTCCTGTTTCTCTTTTGTTTGCCGAAAATCCGACCCTCGGCCCTGCCGTTTGATGACCTCAAGCTCCTTGTTTTCATGGCGCTTTGCGAGCCGTGCCTCTACTTCCTGTTCGAGGCCAAGGCCCTGGAAAACACGACGGCCTCCCAGGCCGGCATGGTCACCGCAATGCTGCCGCTGATGGTGGCCGTGGCCGCCCGCCGGGTTCTGAAAGAGCATATATCCGGCCGGATGTTGGCAGGATTTACCTTGGCCGTCGCCGGCGTCTGCTGGTTGAGCGCCGGGGGCGAACCGACCCGGAGCGCACCGCACCCGGCGCTGGGCAACTTTCTCGAGTTTCTGGCGATGGTCTGTGCCACGGGAGGGTTCATCGCGCTCAAACGCCTGACCCAGCGCTATTCGCCCTGGTTTTTGACGGCGTTTCAAGCGGTTGCCGGAAGCCTGTTCTACCTTCCGTTTCTGCTTCTGCCCGGCACCGAGATCCCCACCGCGCTGCCGCTGGTGCCTTCTCTGGCGGTTATCTATCTCGGGGCGGTGATCACCATTGGGGCATACGGGCTCTACAATTATGGTGTGAGCCGGGTTCCGGTGAGCCGGGCCTCGGCCTTCGTGAATCTGATTCCGGTTTTTGCCGTCGTCCTCGGCTGGATCGTCTTGGGCGAGCGCTTCACCGGGCCGCAATACCTGGCATCGTCCCTGGTCTTTTCAGGGATCTATCTGAGCCAGAGCCGGCCGGTCCGCAAACGGGGCCCCCTTGCCCCGTCGCCGGGGCCGATGCCGGATCCGGCGGCCGAGGCCTGGCGACAGTAGCTCCGAAGCCCTCCAGCCTGTCCCCTGCCGTCGGGGGCAGCGGCGTGCAGCCGTTCTTCGATCCGGCATTGCTTCTTGCCGCTCCGGGATCCAAGCTTATACTTAGAGAGCCAGGTCGGCGAGAGCAGTCCCCCTTTAACCGATCACCTGAGAATCGGGAGGCAGTTGATGTGTGACATCGATGTTTTTGTCGTAAGAGACGGCGGGGAGGAAAAAGTCATGGAAAACGTGGACCGGGTGGAGGCCACGAAAGACGGGCTGAGGATCCAGAACATCTTCGGTGAACAGCAGACGCTGCAGGGGCGTCTTTTCCTCTACGACAACGGCCTCAAAAAAATGGTGTTCGAAGCAACATAGACCCCCTCGTCCGCCCCCAGCCGATCCGGATCAGGGCAAAACATGGAAATCCGATCCGATGCACAACCACAGAACCTGCCTGCGGTCGGCAGCGAGAATCGACCCCGCAAGTGTCTTTCCTGCGGCAACGATCCGGGTTCGAGCAGGCGCCGCTACTGCTCGGTGGCCTGCCGACAGAACCTCCGCCGTAAGCTGAACGCCCGGACCGGTCTGCTCAGAGCCCTCAACACCCGGTTCGGGGCCTTTTATTTCACCGATTCGGTGGTCGCACTGGACATCCTGCCCTGCCGGTCGAAGGAAATCTTCAGTTTCATCTTTCCCCGCACCCGCGGCGCTTCTCCCGCCGAAGATTTCTGCAAGATGTCCGACGCGCTCGGAAACGCCTGGTGGGCGGAACGGCGCCGGACCAACCGCAAATACCTTGCCAACCGCCTTGTTTTCGAACAGGCGCAGCGCAACGACACCGACCAGCATCGGATCACCCCTCTGGAAATCCGCACGCCGACGGTCCCGGGCCAGCATCTGATCCATCTGCGGCTTGGAAGAAAGGACCTGGAAAGCCGAGAACTGGCGCGAATCATCAAAAACGCCTTTCGAAATCAAGCCATGAGGCACCACCCGGACAAGGGCGGCAACAGTCAGACCTTCCGAAAGATCCTGATGGCCTACGAAGAGATGCTCTCCTGGGCCGAAGCACCCACCTTCATCACGCGCCGCGGTTTTCCGGACAAATGGTTCTATGACGGCAGCCGCAACCGATGGGTGCAGCCGACCCCGGACCGATCCGGCGTCTGAGTCTTTTTCCGGAAGTATGCTTCAGCATCGATCGGGAATTGTCCCGGGTGCTGCTGTTTGTCATTTCCCCGAAGGCGGCTGTGCCGCAAATCCGTCATCGCTCTCCCATAGGGCGGGAATCCAGAGTGCTCTTTGCTCGGCGCTTGCCCTGGCGGGAGTGGTTGACAAAACGACCCGTCCAACCTACAAGGACTCAGACTTTCACCATCGTCGCGGAGAAATGACTATCCATGAGAGGTATCGTTCTGGCCGGCGGGTCCGGAACCCGCCTGTATCCGATCACCCGGGTCGTCAGCAAGCAGCTCCTGCCGTTGTATGACAAACCGATGATCTACTACCCCCTTTCGGTTCTCCTGCTGGCCGGTATCCGGGAAATTCTGGTGATCTCCACCCCGCACGATCTTCCGCTCTTCCAGCGGCTCATGGACGACGGCAGCCAGTGGGGAATCTCCTTTACCTATGCGGTTCAGCCCAGGCCTGAAGGACTGGCCCAGGCCTTTATCATCGGCAGGGATTTCGTCGGCGACGGCAACATCTGCATGATATTGGGAGACAATATCTTTTACGGACAGGGCCTCTCCCGGCAGCTCGGGGAGGCAAGGGCGCGGGAAAAAGGTGCCACGGTATTCGGATACTGGGTCAAGGATCCGC
>JASFPT010000258.1:0-5673 GCA_050115795.1 Desulfobacterales bacterium | reverse complement strand
TCGCCGGTGTTCGATTCGGCGCGGCGCCTGTGGATCTTCTCCATCGAGGGCGGCAGGCCGGCGGAGCGAATGGCCACGCTGCTCTATTCCAGGGACCCGGTGGACAAGGCCAGGCAAGTGGCCCGATTCGGAGTGGATCTGCTGATCTGCGGCGCCATATCCTGGCCGCTGTGCATCGCCCTGTCATCGGTGGGGGTCGAGGTCCGGCCGTGCATTTGCGGCTCGATCGAAGCGGTCATCGAAGCCTATTGCGACAACCGCCTGGGTCAAGAATGCTTTCAAATGCCGGGGACCGGCAGCCGGGAGGCGCTTGCCTTCGAATCCGGGAGAAAGCAAAAAAAAGCTTCCGGAAAAGCCGGGCGCGACCGGTCGGGAGCCGGCCGGCGGTCCCCTGCGCATAAATAGGCCGGCCCGTTTGGCCGGCGACGGCTGCAGGGGAGCAAAGCCCGCAGTCAATCAACTGGAACCATCCCTTTCAAGGAGGTCTTATGCCAGAAGAAAAGGTCACCGAAAAAAAGAAGGCCAAGGCCGCCGATCCGCAGGAGGCCAGCATCGACGCCGCAACCCAGGAAATGATCCGCCGCGCCCAGCAACTCGAGGTGGAAACGATTTTTGATCGTGCCGCGAAGATGAAGCCCTGCAACATCGGCACCCAGGGCACCTGCTGCAAGAACTGCGGCATGGGCCCCTGCCGGCTGCCGCTGCCCAAGTCCGGGATCGAGGGGGAAGACACCCGCAAAGGGCTTTGCGGGGCCAGCCCGAACACGATTGCGGCCCGGAATTTTATCCGGATGATCGCCGGCGGGGCCGCCGCCCACTCCGACCACGGTCGCGCCGTGGCCGAGGTGTTTCGCTCGGCCGCCCGCAAGGAGACCGACGCCTACCAGATCAAGGACGTGCATAAGCTGCTGGCCATTGCCCCAGCGCTGGGGGTGGAGATCAAGGTCAAAGACGAGGAAGGCAACGAACTGGACCGCGACATCGACGAGATTGCCCTGGAGGTGGCCGAGACGGCCATGAACGAATGGGGCAAGCCCGAGGGCGAGCTCAAATACCTGAAACGGGCCCCGGAAGCCCTCTACGAAAAATGGAAGAAATTTGGGGTGCTGCCGCGCAACATCGACCGGGAAATCGTCGAGATCATGCACCGGACCCATATCGGCGTGGACCAGGACTACAAGAACCTGATGAAGCAGGGGACCCGGGCGGCCATCGCCGACGGCTGGGGCGGCTCCATGCTGGCCACCGACCTGCAGGACGTGTTGTTCGGCACCCCCTATCCGCTGCAGTCCGAGGCGAACCTGGGTGTGCTCAAGGAAGACCACGTCAACCTCGTCATCCACGGACACGAGCCGGTGCTGTCGGAGATCATCGTGGCGGTGGCCCAGAAGCCGGAGATGGTGGAATACGCCAAGAGCAAGGGCGCCAAGGGGATCCAGCTTTCGGGAATCTGCTGCACGGCCAACGAGATCTTGCAGCGCCACGGGGTTCCGCTTTGCGGCACCTTCCTGCAGCAGGAGCTGGCCCTGATCACCGGGGCGGTGGATGCGATGGTGGTCGACATCCAGTGCATCTTCCAGAACCTGGCCAACGTGGCCAAGTGCTTTCACACCAAACTGATCACCACCCACCCCATCGCCAAGATGGAGCAGGAAAACGTCATCCACATCGAGTTCGACGAGCATCATGCCGTCGAAGACGCCGAGCGGATCGTCAAAATGGCCATCGACAACTTTGAAAACCGCGGATCCGAGGTGATGATCCCCACGCAGAAAAACGTCCAGATCGCCGGCTTCGGGGTGGAGTCGATCGAATACCACCTGGGCGGGACCTTCCGCGGGACCTACTACACCCTCAACGACAACATCATCAACGGCCGGATCCGGGGTGTGGCCGGCGTGGTGGGCTGCAACAACGCCCGGACCAAGCACAACGAGGGACACATCGAGGTGGTCAAGGAGCTGATCAAAAACGACGTGATCGTGCTCACCACCGGGTGCAACGGGATTGCCTGCGCCATGGAGGGGCTGCTGACGCCGGAAACCGCCGGGGTTTACTGCGGCCCGGGCCTTGCCGAGGTCTGCGAGACCGTCGGCATCCCGCCGGTGCTCCACCTGGGCTCCTGCGTCGACAACAGCCGGATCCTGCTGGCGGCCACAGAGGTGGTCAAGGCCGGCGGCCTGGGAAACGACATCAGTGATCTTCCGGCGGCCGGCAGCGCGCCGGAGTGGATGAGTGAAAAGGCGATCAGCATCGGCCACTATTTCGTGGCCTCCGGGGTGTACACGGTGTTCGGCGTCACCCTGCCGGTCTCCGGGGCGCCGGTTTTCCAAAAATACCTCTTCGAGGAGTTCGAGAAGATGTATGGCGGCATGTGGGACCTGGAGGTCGACCCGATCAAGCACGCCCAGAAGATGATCGCCCACATCGACAAGAAGCGAAAGGCCCTGGGCATCGACCGGGCGCGGGAGCGGATCCTGGTGGACATGGATACGCGCCGCGCGCTGGAGTCGCTGTAGGTTGATATCGTGCAGTCCAGGCCGGGGCGCGGCACTAGAGGAAGTGTGCCGGCAATGGCTGACAGGCCCGGCAGATTTCGGGTCGTGCCGGCGCACCTCTCCGGGGCCCATGAACGATACGGCGGCTGGAAGCAGCGCCCGAATAGAAGAACAGCCGTCAAAAGGAGAAGCCACATGGAACTGACGGATATCGGATCCGTTGAACAATGGAGCAGGTTCGAAGTGGAATTGTTCGAGCGTTACGCCATGAACTGCACCGTATACAACACCGCCGGGGTGGGCATCACGGGGCAACCTCGGTGGTGCAACCGGCTGTGCCCGGTGATCAAGGGCAACCCCGATGCCCTGGCGGCCATTTGTGCTCCGGGCAACCAGAACTTCATGGCCCGGGCCAGGCAGACCCATTCGCCCGTCATCGGCGAATGCGATGCCGGGCTGGTCAAAATTGCGGTTCCGGTTTTTGCCAACGGCGATTTTTTGGGCACCGCCGGGGGCTGCGGACGGCTGCCGGAAGGCGGCGAGGTGGAAACCTTTCTGATCGAAAAAACCACCGGCCTGGATGAGGCGGCCGTCCGTGAGCTTTGCGCGGGGCTGGTGCCGATCAGCGCAGAGGAGAGCCGGGCGATGGCCGAATTCATCGAACGGCGAATCGAACAGTACACGGGTGCACTTTTGAAATGATCTTTCCGACCGCAAGCAAGGGCCAGGTGAAAGCGACATGGAACGGATAGAGGCGTTTCTCGATCGATGGACGGAGGATCCGCTGGAGACCAAACCCGTTTTTCGTTCCCTGCTAGAAACGGGATTGTCGCTGCCCGGCGCCCGGTTTGAATTCCATCAGCGGCCCGGTATCAGCTATTCGCTCCGGTTGATGCATGAAAACCAGACCGACCGTCCCCTGTTTGCCATGATCGATGTCATCGACGACGATCCGTCGCAACGGTGGCTGTCCGTTTGCTTTTATGACGACATGATTCAGGATCCGGAGCAGATGGGGGACCTCGTTCCCGGCGGGCTTCTGGGCTCGGACGGATACTGTTTCGACATTGCCGGATCGGACGGTTCGATCCGGGACTACGTGGGCGAGCGGATCCTGGAGGCCGGCGATGCCGCCAGCGCCGCCCACTGAAAGAAAGGGGCGAACATGATAAGAGGTGACGTGTTGCGCCTTCAACCGGGCACCGACATCGATTGGGCCGGACTTGAAAAAGCGCTTGCCGACCGGTTCGGTGTCAATGCCGTGACATTGGATAAAAGGGGGGATCGCAAAACGGCGACGAGACCTCGCTGGGCCAACGACCTGTGCGCCCTGATTCAGGCCAGCCCCGACGGAGCGGATCGAATCTGCCGCACCCTGCAGGTCCATCTGATGCACGAAGCCGCGCTCAAGAAAAGGACCGTGGCCGAAGAGTGCGCTGCAGGGATATTCAAGCTGATGATCCCGATTGCCGCACGCGATGAGGTCGAGGGATTTGTCAGCATTTGCGGAAGGCCCTATTTGTCCACGGATCGCATCTACACCGGCTATATCCATGAAACGGTCGATGTGAACGAAGAAACGATCAACAGCCTCTTGCAGTTCTTGAGCCCGATCGATTATCGCACTCTCCGGCGCATCAAGCGGTTCATCGCCTTTTACCCGGGCGCGACCCTGCACTGAGGCCGCCGGCTGCAGGCCACGCCGCCGACGAACAGCAGCGCAGGTGGGCCATCTGTCGGCACGCGCATGAAATAGGGGGTCGCATGAAAACACCCGCCCACCTGTTCGGACCGGTGCCTTCCCGGCGTTTCGGACGCTCCCTGGGGGTGGACCTGACGCCCTACAAGACCTGCAGTTTCGACTGCGTTTTTTGCCAGCTTGGCCGCACCACGAACAAGACCCTCGACCGCCGGGAATACGTGCCCACCGAGCAGGTCATCGAAGAACTGCGGCAATGGCTTGCCGCCGGCGGACAGGCCGATTACATCACCTTGTCGGGGTCCGGCGAGCCCACGCTGCATTCCCGCTTCGGCGAGGTGATCGACGCTGTCCGCCGCTTTGGCCCCATGGCCTGCGCCGTGCTCACCAACGGCACGCTGCTGGACCAGCAGTCGGTGAGAGAGGCGGCCGCCCGGGCGGACGTGGTCAAGATTTCACTGAGCGCTTGGGGATCGGAATCGTTTCAACGGGTCAACCGCCCCCACGAAAAACTTCGGTTCGAGCGCCTGCTCGATGGAATGGTTCGCTTTCGCAGCGTTTTCGACGGGCAGATCTGGCTGGAGGTCTTCCTGCTGTCGGGCATCAACGACCACCCGGACGATGTCGTGAAACTCGCCGCGCTCGCCGAGCGGATCGGGCCGGACCGCATTCACCTGAACACGGTGGTGCGCCCGCCGGCCGAACCCATTGCCGAACCGGTTTCAACGGACCGTCTTGCAATGCTCTGCCGGCTTTTCCGCCCCGCCGCGGAGGTGATCGCCGAGGTCGACATCTGCTGCGACCCGAAGATCTCGATCAACGCGGAAACGATTTTTTCCATGCTCCAGCGCCGGCCCTGCACGTCAGAGCAGATCGCCAAGGGGTTCGGCATGCACTTCAACGAGGTCTCCAAATATCTCGGATATCTGGTCCGATCCGGCCGGGTCCGGGAGGTTCGAAAAAACGGACTGGTCCATTATGCAGTGGAAAGGGCCCCGGATATTGACGACGGCCCGCCCGGCGGTACATACTAGTGTCGCGTCCCGGTACTTTCCCATTTCTGACGGGCGGAGGCCCGGAACGGAGACGAAGACCATGACCCTGAAGCTGACGACCCTGTGCGACAATCTCTCGGGGCACCTTAATTTTTCAGCGGCCTGGGGGCTGAGCGTTCTGGTCGAGTGCGGAAAAGAGGTCGTTCTGTGGGATACGGGACCCTCGGAGGTGGCTTTGGCAAATGCCCTTCGAAACGGGATCGATCCGGGTCGGATCACCTGTGCGGCCATCAGCCACGGCCATGTGGATCACACCGGGGGGCTGGCCGATTTTCTCCGGGTGATCGGAAAGGAGATCGACATCTATCTGCACCCCGATGCCTGGGGGCAAAAATATGTCCAGCGCCCGGATGCGGGCAACCGGATGAATTTTATCGGCATCCCCTATCGGAAGGAAGCCCTGGAGGGATTGGGGGCGGTC
>JASFPT010000257.1:0-5687 GCA_050115795.1 Desulfobacterales bacterium | reverse complement strand
CGAAAAACCGACGCTGCGAGTTCGTGATCGACTGATCTCGATCGCAAGGGTGGATTTTGCCACGGGGGGCTGCCCCGTCGAAGGGGCTCATCCCCCGTCCAATCGCTTCAGCGTGTCCGAGAACAGAACCGGCAGGCGGTCGACCGTCAGGGCAGACCGCCTGCCGGATCTCTTTTGGCGCCCGCCGTTGGCGGCGGGCGCTTTGTTGACAACCCTTTTTCGAATCCCTCTCAGAGTCAGCCCATGAGACGTCTGATACCGATTTTGCTGATTGCGGCGATCCTGGCCGCCGGCTGTGTCATGAAAGACGACATCGTCGTAATGGACGACCGGATCTTTCGACTCGAACAGCGCCAGAAGGAGATGGAAAACCGGCTGAGCAATTTGTCCGGCACCGAGGACCGGGTCGACGCGATCGTTCAGGGTGCAAACCGCCAAAATCGAGATGATATTCAAGGCCTTCGAGGCCAGTTGGCTGATTTTCAGGCGGAAAACGAGGCACTGCGGGAGGAGGTCCAGAAACTCACCGGCCGGATCGAAGAGGCCGAGTTCCATCTCCAGCAGCGGTCCGAGGGGCGACAGCAGGCAGGAGATCGCATCGAAAGCCGCCTGGATCGGATCGACGCTGCAACCGCCGAAAACACCGAGCGCATTCACCAGCTGGAACAGTATCTCAGCCTCGGGAAGGAGCGCGCATCGCAAGCCCAGGCGACGCCCCCTGCTCCTGTCGCAGAACCGACTGAGGCCGCTCTCTACAAAAACGCCCGGGCCGCCTTTGACCAGGAGAAATACACCGAGGCACGGGATATTTTTGAAGAACTGCTGAAGCGGTTCCCGGATTCCCAGCAGGCCGACAACGCCCAGTTCTGGATCGGGGAGACCTATTACCGTGAGAAGTGGTACGAAAAGGCCATCCTCGAATATCAGAAGGTGATCGAGCAGTTCCCGAAGGGGAACAAACTGCCGGCGGCCATGCTCAAGCAAGGTTACGCGTTCGATCAACTGGGGGATTCGGGCAATGCACGGCTCGTCCTCAAGGAGCTGGTGCGAAAATATCCCGATACCAACGAGGCCAAAATCGCCCAGGAAAAATTGCAGAAGATCAAATGATCGGCTGTCGGACGCGAGTCGAAAAGCCTTTCATCGGCCCTCCGACCGGTGGCGAATGGAATCCGCCCGCCCGTTCGGCCGGCGGATCCGCCCGCGGCCCGGCCCGGGTGACCAGACGGCATCCACAGCGCGGCCTGGGACGATGAACTCCCTCTACCTCTGCCCCCGTGGTTAAGGATGTGCCGACCACAAAAATCATCGGCGTAGATCCCGGGCTGGCCGACACCGGCATCGGAATCATCCAAGGCTCCGGTGCGCGTGTCGAAAGCTATGCATTCGGGGCGATTCGGACCTCGGCCGGCGAGAGCATCGAACATCGGCTCGAACGGATCTACTCTCGGCTGTCCGCCGTTTTGGTCGAGGAACGACCGGACCTGATGGTCATCGAAGACGTGTTCTCCCTGCCGGAAAATCCGAAATCCGGCATCCTTCTGGGCAAGGTTTGCGGGGTGATCATTCTAAGCGCCTGTCGACGTCGCGTTCCGGTGGTCGAAGTGGCGGTCCGGGAGGCCAAGCAGGTACTCACCGGAAACGGCCGCGCCAGCAAACAGCAGCTGGAGTCTGCGGTACGGCATTTGCTGGGGCGAAGCGAGCCGATTCGCCCCTATCACGCTTCGGATGCGATCGCCCTTGCCCTGATCGGACTTTACAGAAGCAACTGCCGATGACTGAAGAAATGAACATCGAGCGTCGAAAATCGAGCATCGAATGAGAAAAGAGCGCCCCGGTTCTCCGGGCATGGAAGTTCACGGTCGAAACAGCGGCGGCGTTTTGCAGTCGGCAGGGACATGATCGGATACCTGGAAGGAAAAATTCTCAAAAAGGAAGAGGATCGGATTCTGCTGCTGGCCGGTGCGATCGGATTCGAAGTCATGCTGCCGTCCGTGGTCATGGAATCGACGGCCGGAAAGGCGGTCGGGGACGAGATCTCCCTGTACATCTATTTCCATCAGACCGAGCGCCAGCCGAAGCCGGCCCTGATCGGATTCACAACGGAAGCCGAACGCGAATTTTTCCAGCATTTCATCACCGTGGAGGACATCGGGCCGATGAAGGCTGTCAAGGCACTGGAGATGCCGGTCCGAGAAATCGCCGTGGCCATCGAAACCGGTGATACCGCCAAACTCAAACGCCTCAAGGGGATCGGCCCCCGAACCGCCGGGAAGATCGTGGCCACGCTCCGGGGGAAGATGGAAAAATTTGCCCTGATCCAGGCCGGCGAGGCCGTTGTGCCCCCGGCGTTGGAAGACCATGTCGATCAGGTGGTTCGGGTGCTGACCGATCAACTCGGCCACAGCAGAATCGAGGCCCGACGGATGGTCGCCGAGGCGATGGGGCGAAACCCGTCGATCTCCAGCGCAGAAGAGCTGTTTGAAGAAGTCTACCGAGGAGCGGTCCAATCGTGAACGACGACTTTCTGACCCGATCGACGCCGGAAAATGGCGTGCTGAACCGTTCCCGTCTTCCGGAGGACCGGGAGGAGGAGATTCTTTCCCTGCGGCCCCGGCGCCTCGATGAATACGTCGGTCAGCGCGAGGTGGTCGAAACCCTGCGGATCGCCATCGAGGCGGCCCAGAAACGGCAGGAGGCCCTGGACCACGTTCTTTTCCACGGACCCCCCGGGCTCGGAAAGACCACCCTGGCCCACATCATCGCAAACGAGATGGGCGGGAACCTGACCGTCACTTCCGGCCCGGCGCTGGAAAAGGGCGGCGACCTGCTGGGGATCCTGACCCGCCTCGAGGAGGGGGACGTTCTTTTCGTCGATGAGATCCATCGAACGCCCAGAAGCGTTGAAGAGTTTCTGTATCCGGCCATGGAAGATTTCGCGGTGGACTTCATCTTCGACAAGGGGGTTCACGCCCGCAGCCACCGCTATCGCCTCAAGCGGTTCGTGCTGGTGGGGGCCACCACCCGCGTCGGGCTGCTGTCTGCTCCCCTGCGGGACCGGTTCGGCATCTTCCGGAGCCTGGATTTTTATGCGGAGCCGGATCTGGTGCGGATCACGCTTCGCTCGGCCCAGCTGCTGGAGGTGCAGATCGATCCGGAGGCAGCGGCGGAGCTGGCCCGGAGAAGCCGCGGCACACCGCGGATTGTCAACCGTCTCTTGCGGCGTGTGCGCGATTACGCGCAGGTCAGGGCGGACGGCACCATCACGCCGGAAATCGTGGGGGCCGCCCTTCAACTGGAAGGGGTCGACGAACGGGGGCTGACCGATCTCGACCGCCGCTATTTGAAAACGATCCTTGATTTTTATGGGGGCGGCCCGGTCGGTATCGAAGCCATCGCCGCCACCCTGCAGGAGGAGACCGACACGCTGGTCGATGTGGTCGAGCCGTACCTGCTGAAAATCGGGTTTCTCATCCGCACTTCGTCCGGCAGGAAAACCGCCGATTCCGCCTGCAAGCACCTGGGTGTCCCGATCCAGGGGAAGATCTTTTAGGGCGCCGCGCGCCGCCGGGATGCTGGAAAGCCGGGATGATAGAAAGCAGAAAAGAAAGTGCCGTCCACCCGACTCCCTTGACGGCTTCAAAATGGACCGGGTGCCGGCTGTCGTTGGAAAGCCTCCCGGCTTCCGGGTATCCCAGCCTCCCGGCGGGGGCGGGCATCTCTCGGCACTTTCTCGAGGCCCCCGAAGGCGTTCTCGCCGACATGCGGGTAAGGAACCGCAGATGTCTGTCATCAGCCTGCTGACCGATTTCGGGACCGACGACGAATATGTGGGACTCGTCAAGGCGGTCATCTACGGCATTGCACCGCACGCGGTCATCGTCGATCTCTGCCACCGGCTCGACCCCCACGACATCCCCGCCGCTGCGCTGTTGCTGGCCCATGCCTGGCCATATTTCCCGGAAGGAAGCGTTCATGTGACGGTGGTCGACCCCGGCGTCGGGAGCCGACGGGAAATTCTTGCCGTCCAGCGCAGCGGCCATCTGTTTGTCGCACCCGACAACGGGGTGCTGACGCCCATTTTCGACGGCGCCGCCACCGCACGGATCGTAAAGGTGCGCAACCGGTCGTTTTTCCGAAATACGATCAGCCGAACCTTTCACGGCAGGGACATCTTTGCCCCGGTCGCGGCCCATCTGTCGCTGGGAGTCGAACTGGATCGACTCGGCCCGCCGGCCGATGGGGCCGGTCTGTGCCGGATCCAACTGCCGGCCCCGCAGGTTTCCGACCGCCGGGAGCTCGTGGGCGCCGTTGTCTGGATCGACCGGTTCGGCAACCTGATCACCAATATCGCCGCTGAGCTCATCGACCGCCTGGAGTCATCGGGGAGGCGGCGCCGGCTGTCCATTGAAGCCGGCGGCCGACGGCTGTTCGGGATTGCGGACAGCTACGCCCGGGTCGAGCCGGGTGAGCCCCTTGCCATCATCGGCAGCCGCGGCACCCTGGAGATCGCCGTCAACTGCGGCAATGCCGCCGACTTCTTCGGCTGCCGCCGCGGCGATCCGGTGCGCGTTCGGCCGGACGATTCCGGTCCGCGACGGGGCCTGCTTTGACAACGCCGGTCTTTTAGAGTAATCCGACTCAGCAGCGGGCGGGAAACAGCACGGAACCGGTAGATCCCGGAGAGTCGAAGCAACTCCGCCGGAAAACCGCAAGGAGGAGAGATTGAAGCACGGTTACCCCATTCGCCATCTCGTTCGGTTGTTCCTTTTGCTGCTGATGCCGATGCTGCTGACGACTGCGGCAGCCGCATCCGGTCTTCCACCGATCGGTCAATTTCTTTCGGCCGTGCTGGTTGCCATCGAGGGGGGATCCGAATCACCGGTCCAATACGCGGTCCTCGTGGAAAAGAAGAGCCAGACCCTTTTCCTGTTTTCGGTGGAGCAGGGGAAATATCGCGAGGTGTTCCGCGAGCCTTGTTCCACCGGGGAAATCCCCGGCGCCAAGGAGCAGTCCGGGGACAAAAAAACCCCCGAGGGCGTTTACTTTTTCATCAAAGAGCATCCGGAACGAGACCTTGCCCCCATCTACGGGTCCCGGGCCTTTCCCATCGACTATCCGAACCTGATGGACCGGCTTTCCGGACGGGGCGGAAACGCCATTTGGCTCCACGGCACCAACAAGCCGCTCGAGCCGAGGGACTCCAACGGGTGCATCGTCGTCACCAACGAGGTCATCGATCGGCTGGCCGGGTACATCACCTTGAACAGGACACCGATGATCATCGTCGACCGGATTCCCCAACAGACGGATTCCGACAGCGCCCAGCAAAGACAGGCGGTGACCGACCTTCTTACACGGTGGCAAAAGGCCCTCTCCCTGGGAACCTATCACGAATACCTGAGCGCCTACGATCCGTCTTTCCTGCCGGACCTCTCCTGGTGGCCGGACTGGGACCGCCTCCGCAAAAAGCTGCAGCAGGAGCGGATCTCTTTTTCCGTGTCGATCGAGAAGCCGGCCATTTTCCGTCTAAAAGACCAGTACACGGTCTTGGTCGACCAGGTGGTCCGAACGCCTTTTCAGGAAGTGTTTTTGGGGACCCGGAAGCTGTTCATCGCCCGCGGGCCCAGCGGCTTGCGGATCGTCGGGGACGAAGCACAGGTCTTGGCCGACAACCGGAAGGAAAC
>JASFPT010000256.1:0-5702 GCA_050115795.1 Desulfobacterales bacterium | reverse complement strand
TTGGTGAACATGCTCGTGCACACGGTCACCGGCGTGCTCCTGTTCTTTTTTCTCCGGGAGACCCTGACAATCTGCGCCCTGAAAGGCCGATCCCTGTCGCAGGAAGGCGGCAACGGCGTCGACACCGGGAAGATCCAGGCGGCAGCTGCGCTTTCGACCCTGATCTGGATCGTTCACCCGATCCAGACCCAAGCGGTCACCTACGTGGTCCAGCGAATGACGGCCCTGGCGGCCATGTTCTATCTGGCGGCGCTGCTGAGCTACATTGCCGGCCGAAAAGCCCGCAGCACCTTCAAAAAGGTCGGGTTTTTCACCGCCTGTGCGCTGAGTGGGCTTTTGGCCTTGGGAAGCAAGGAGATTGCCGTCACGCTCCCGGCGATGCTTTTTGTCTACGAGTGGTACTTTTTTCAGGATCTGGATGTGCGATGGATCCGGAAAAAAGCCGTCTACCTTTTCTTGATTGCTGTGTTTGTGCTGGCCGCAGGCGCGCTTTACACCGGAAAGGGCCCTTCGGATCTGCTGGACAGCTTTCAAGCGGGCTACAAAACGCGTCCTTTCACCATGGCCGAGCGGCTGATGACCCAACCCCGAGTGGTGGTTTTCTATCTGTCCCTGTTGCTGATTCCTCACCCCTCCCGACTCAACGTGTTTCACGATGTGTCTATCTCCCGATCATTGTTCGAACCGGTCACCACCTTGCCGGCCATGTTTTTCATTGCCGCTTTGTTTGTTCTGGCTGCGATGCGGGCCCGGAAGAACCGCTTCGCCAGCTTTGCGGTTCTCTGGTTTTTCGGAAACCTGGTGCTCGAGTCGTCAGTGGTGCCGCTGGAATTGGTGTTCGAGCACCGGCTCTACCTGCCGTCCATGATGCTGCTGGCGGTGCCCGTGACCGCGCTTGTAAACTGGATGCGGCCGAGGTGGCGTCCTGTGGTTCTTCTCGTTGCCGTTGCAGCCGTATTCGCCACCTGGACCTACCAGCGCAATGCCGTGTGGGCCGACAAGATCCGCCTGCTTTCGGACTGCGTCGAAAAGTCGCCGAACCAGGCGCGCACCCACTACGGTCTGGCCGGTGCGCTGTCCGAAAAGGGGCGTCTTGCCGAGGCGGCGGAACATCTCGAGACAGCGCTTGCGCTCGAGCCCAACCACCGGGAGGCGCAAAATGCCCTGGGCGCCGTCCTGGCGAAAATGGGACGGACGGATGCGGCGATTGCCGCCTTTGAAAAGGTGCTCGAAATCGATCCGAACTATGCCGGCGCCTACTACAATCTCGGCCGGGTCTACCGTTCGATGGGTCGGTTCGATTCGGCTGTCCGAAGTTTTGAAAAGGCCGTCGAGTTGCAGCCATACGCCGCCGAGTCGCTCCTTCAACTCGCCTGGCTTCTTTCCACCGCGCCGGACCCGGCGCTGCGGGAAGGAGAAAGAGCCCTGAGCCTTTCCTGGCGCCTGGTTCGCATCGTTGGGCAAGACCAGCCCCTGGCCCTGGACGTGCTGGCCGCGGCCCTTGCCGAAACCGGGCGTTTTCCGCAGGCGGTGAAAGCCGCGTCCCGGGCCAAACGCCTTGCCCTGCAGTTTCAGATGGTCCAACTGGCCGAGCAGATCGAAAAGCGCGAGGCCCTGTATCGGCAAGGCCGTCCGTTTCGGGAAGGAGAACGATCGTGACCCGCGAAACCGGAGGCCGCCTCGAAAAGCGGATCGCGTGGCTCCTGTTGGGGCTGGTGGCGGTTTTCCTGTTGGCCGAGGCGGCGATGAACCTTGCCCCGCCCACTTCCCGGGATGCGCTGATCCATCACCTGGCCCTGCCGAAAATCTGGATCGCAAACGGAGGGATCATCGAAACCCCCTGGGCCGATTTTTCCTACTACCCGATGCACATCGACCTGCTGTACTTCGGATGTCTCCTGTTGGGCAGCGACACGGCCCCGAAGTACGTTCACCAGGGCTTCGGGCTTGGGACCGGTTTGCTCCTGTTCTGGTTTGTCAACCGGCGGTCGGGCCGTCCCTGGGGGGCGGTCGCCGCTGCGGTTTTCGTGACCACTCCGCTGGTCGTCTGGCTGTCCACTGCCGCCTATGTGGATCTGGGGATGACTTTTTTCACCACCGCCAGCTTGCTTTGCCTTCTCCAGTGGCGGGAGGATCGATTCGAAAAGCCCGGTTGGCTGTGGTTGTCGGGCCTGGCCATGGGGCTTGCCGCCGGATCCAAATACAATGCGCTGATCGCCTGGATGATCGTCAACCTGCTGGTGGTATTTGTCTACGTGCGCCACAGCGGACGTCAGTTGAGGGGGGTCGCCTACGGTTTTCTTTTCTTCACCCTGGCGGCTTTGGCCGCCTCCCCGTGGTACATCCGCAACTGGCTGCTGACCGGAAATCCCTTTTATCCCCTGTTTTCTTCGGTCTTCCAGGCCCTCGGCGATGGGGGGATGACCAGCGCGATCGGCGAGCACCTGGCCCGGCAAGCGGATCGGATCAGTTTCTTTGAGATGCGCCGGGTGATGTACGGCGAAAACTTTCTGGAAACGCTTCTCATTCCGCTGCGCATGTTCTTTCAAGGGCAGGACGACAGCTACCGCTATTTTCAGGGGGTTCTCAACCCGATCCTGATCGTCTTCGTGCCGTTTGCCTTCATCAACCGGCGTCACCTCGCCGACAAGGGGGTGCTGGCCGCGTTTTCAGCGGTGTTTGTCACCATTGCCTATTTCACGACGGAAAAACAGGTCCGGTATCTGCTTCCGGTCATCCCGACGCTGGCCGTGCTCACCGTCATGGGCATCGAGCATTTGATGCAGGCAGTATCGGCCCTGCGCCATCCGACCTTGCAAAACCTGGCTCGGGGGGCATTGGTGGCGGTGGTTGCCGCTCTGTTCGGCTTCAATATCGCCTATCTCAAGGACCGCTTTGTCAAAATCGACCCGGTGGCCTACATCACCGGCAAAGAAGACCGGACCAAATACCTTACCGCAAAGCTGCACCATTATCCGGCCGTGGTATGGATCAACCGGCACCTGCCCGCTGATGCCCGAATTTTTACCTTTTTTCTGGGTCGAAGGGGATACTACCTGGATCGGACCTACCGAAACGAACCGAGCTTCGGCCGGGGACGACTGACGGCCATGGTCCTTTCCGCAGGCGACGAGAAGGCGTTCGACCGGGTGCTCGACACCATGGAGGCAACCCATCTGCTCGTCCGCGTGGACCTGTGGAACCTGTTCCTTAGGGATAATTTTTCCGAAGCCCAGATCGGGCGCTTTGCCGAACGCTTTGCAAAATCGTTTGCACCGGTGTACGAAAAGGACGGCTACGCTGTTTATGAGCGGGTTTTTCGCGGGTAAACGCAGCCGGCCGGAGGCCTGCAGAAAGGATAGCTGCCGATGTTCAAGGAAAAGAAGGTCATCGTGGTGATGCCGGCCTACAATGCCGCCAAGACACTCCAGCGGACCTACAATGAGGTGATGGATCAGGAGGTTGTCGATCTGGTGATCGTCGTCGACGACCAGAGCCGTGATGAGACCGTCGCCATTGCGCAAACCCTGCCCAACACGGTGGTCCACCGTCATGAGAAGAACATGGGCTACGGGGCGAACCAGAAAACGTGCTACCGCCTGGCACTGGAAAACGGGGGCGATATCGTCATCATGGTCCACCCGGATTATCAGTACACGCCGAAGCTGATTCCGGCCATGGCGGCCATGATCGGAAACGGGCTCTATCACTGCGTGCTCGGCTCCCGAATTCTGGGGGGATACGCGCTCAAGGGCGGGATGCCCGCCTGGAAGTACATGGCCAACCGGTTTTTGACCCTGGCCGAAAACCTGCTGATGGAAGCGAAGTTGTCCGAATACCACACGGGTTACCGGGCATTTTCCCGGTCCCTTCTCGAAACCCTTCCCCTGGAGAACAACTCCGACGATTTTGTCTTCGACAACCAGATGCTGGCTCAAATCCTCTGGTATGGATACACGATCGCGGAGGTGAGTTGCCCGACCAAGTATTTTCCGGAGGCGTCCTCGATCAATCTGCCGCGAAGCATCAAATACGGTGTGGGATGCCTGATCACCGCAACCCAGTTCCGGCTCCGGAAGTTGGGCGCGATCCGGACCCCATTGTTTCCGGACGAAAAGCACTGAACCGCAAAGGACGCCAGGGACGCGAAGAGAAAAGGAATTTTTCGGGAGGCACCCTGCTTTGATGTGCAGAAGCCGTTTCCAGTTCGAAGCGTGTGAAGAGGGCAAGCTCCATGTATTCTGGGTCCCTTCGGTGAACGACGGTCATGCCGGTGGGTTTCGGCCCGAGGAACGGAACTGATGTGCGGAATCGCAGGATTTGTCGGCGCCGGCGATGCCGATGACCTTCGACGAATGGCCGAAGCCATGGTCCATCGAGGCCCGGACGACGAGGGGTTCTGGCATGATGCACGCCTGGGTCTTTATCTGGCCCACCGGCGGCTGGCGGTCCTGGATATCGAAGGCGGCGTACAGCCGATGTGGTCCCAAGACGGCGCCGTCGGCGTCGTCTTCAACGGAGAGATTTACAACCATGCCGAACTGCGCCGGGACCTTGAAAAATACGGCCACCGCTTTTTGAGCGACCACTCCGATACCGAGGTGCTCATCCACGGATACCTTCAGTGGGGGCCGTCCTTCGTTGAGCGGCTAAACGGGATGTGGGCGCTGGCGCTCTATGACCGGCAAGACAGCCGGCTACTGCTCAGCCGCGACCGGTTCGGAAAAAAACCGCTTTACTACACCGTCTCGTCAGACCTCTTTGCCTTCGCCTCCGAACTTACGGCGCTGCTCCAGCATCGGCATGTGAAAAAGAACCTCTCTCATCTGAGCCTCAAAAAATACTTCGCCTACGGTTACATTCCCGAACCCCATTCGCTGTATGAAAGAATTCGGAAGCTCCCCTCCGGGAGTAATCTTATGATCGATCTTTCGACCCTTCGACTGCAGATCCGAAAGTACTGGCAGTTTCGGATCGAGCCGTTCGAGCGGATTCCCAAAAATGCGGAAGAAGAGTGGGGCGAGCAGATTCGGGAGCTTCTTGGAAGGGCCGTTCGCCGGCGGCTGGTGGCAGACGTCCCGGTGGGGATTTTTCTCAGCGGGGGGATCGATTCGAGTACCGTCACCGCGCTTGCAGCCGATGCGGGAAGCGCAGACCACCTCAAGACCTTTTCGATCGGATTTGAAGAGAAAAGCTTCGATGAGTCGGATGCGGCAGCGTATGCTGCGGGCCGATTCGGCACCGAGCACAACAGCCGCCGACTTTCCATGCAAAGGGCCGCCGACCTGATGCCGACCATCGCCGCCGGGTTGGACGAGCCGTTGGGCGACAGTTCGATCCTGCCTACCTACCTGCTGTGCCGGGAAACCCGGAAAAAGGTGACTGTGGCGCTGGGAGGGGATGGGGGAGACGAGCTTTTCGCCGGATATGACCCGTTTCGAGCCCTGCGGGCGGCAACCGTCTACGCCCGGCTCGTGCCCCGCCCCGTTCATCGGGCGGTGCTGCTGGCGGCAAATCTCTTGCCGGTTTCCCACCGCAACATCAGCCTCGATTTCAAGGTCAAGCAGACGCTCAGGGGCCTTTCCTATCCGCCGAGATTGTGGAATCCGGTCTGGATGGGGCCGCTTTCCCCCGCCGAACTGCGGGATCTGTTCGACGAGCCGGTCGATGTGGAGTCGGTCTATTCCGAGGCGATCGACTGT
>JASFPT010000255.1:0-5733 GCA_050115795.1 Desulfobacterales bacterium | reverse complement strand
AACGCAATACCGGAGTTGAAGAATGACGATTGATACCGAAGTGCTGATTGCCATGACTGGGGGCCTTTCCCTGCTGCTGGGCCTGCTCGTGGCGTGGCTGGTCATCGGGCGGATGGCGGCCTCGAATGACCGGGCAAAAGAATCGGCTCTGGACGCCGTGGAGGCTGAACGCAACGATCTGGAAAAGCGCCTGGCGCTTTCCGAGCAGCGAAACGAGACGATCGAAGAGCTTCGGAAGGAGATGGCCCAGCGCCGGGCACAGGCCGAGTCGCTGCAGGAAGAGCTTCGGGAGCTCTCTTCGGCCCTGTCCAGGGAAAAGGAGCGCGCGTCGCATGCGGAATCGCTCTCCGAAAAGCTTGCCGACAGCGAAAGGAAGGTGGAACGACTCAAAGATCTGCTGGCCCAGCGCGAGTCGGAGCAGCGAGAGCTTTCCGCCCGCATGGAAGAAGAACGCAAGAACATGGACGAAAAGCTCGCTCTGCTGGAGACGGCCAAAAAGGAGCTTTCCAACCAGTTCCAGGTTCTGGCCCAGGAAATCCTCGAGGAGAAAGGGAAGGTGTTCAGCGAGCAGAGCCAGAGCCGGCTCAAGACGCTGCTCGACCCGTTCCGGGAGCAGCTCAGCGAGTTCAAGCAGAAGGTGGAGACCGTCTATGTGGATGAGGCCAGAGAGCGGGCCTCCCTGAAAAAAGAGATCGAGACCCTCCGGACCCTGAACCAGCAGATCAGCCAGGAGGCGGTCAACCTTACCCGCGCCCTGAAGGGAGACAAAAAGGCCCAGGGGACCTGGGGCGAGTTGATCCTGGAGCGCGTCCTGGAACAGTCGGGCCTGCGCAGGGGGATCGAATACGAGGCCCAGGGCGGATTCCGGGACGCCGATGGGCGTCTGCTCAAACCCGACGTCATCGTTCACTTGCCCGAAGAAAAAGACGTGGTCATCGACTCGAAGGTGTCGTTGATAGCCTACGAGCGCTACTCGACCGCGGAAGCAGAAGAGGAAAAAAGCACCTCCCTGGCCGAGCACGTCAAGGCGGTCAAGGCCCACATCGACCGGCTCAGCGGCAAGGACTACGGTGCGCTGAAGGGATTGCGCAGCCTCGATTTCGTCCTGTTGTTCATGCCGATCGAGGCCGCCTTTCTGGCCGCTTTCAAGGCCGACGACAACCTTTTTTCCTACGCATTCGAAAAGCGAATCGTCGTGGTGACCCCCACCACCCTGCTGGCCACCCTCAAGACCATCGAAAACATCTGGCGCTACGAGCGCCAGAACAAGAGCGCCCAGGAAATCGTGCGAAGGGCCGGGGCCATCTACGACAAGCTGCGGCTCTTTGTGGAGAGCATGGAAAAACTCGGCAAGCAGATCGACACGGTCCAAGGCACCTACGACGAGGCGATGAACCGGCTGGTGCGGGGAAGGGGAAACGTCATCAGCCAGGCCAGCCGGTTTCCGGAGCTCGGCGTGTCGGTCAAGACCGCCATTCCCCGCACCGTCACCGAGATCGCCGAAGACGAGGTCACCGACCTGGAAGAGGACGGCGAAGAACCGGAAGCGTAATACGGAACTTCCGGGATCATCGTTCCGCGAAAGGGATAATTTGCCGGCGCTGTGCGAACTCGCTCCCAAGAAACCCTGCGATCGGCGCTGGCTGAAACCTCACCATCGCTCTGAGGCAATTGGACCTCGGCAACGGTCAAGCAAGACCGAATCGGCGCTGATCCAAGGGTTTCTATGGAGCTCAGACAGCGCACCACACCGGCAAACAACCCCTTTCGCTCCCTTCAGGCGAGAGCCGGAAAGAAGCTGAAAAGAACAGCCTAAGGGTCAATGATCCCATCGTCCCGCGCCGAGCATCGCAGAAACAGGCGGATCAGCCCTTCAAGCTGTTTGAGGCCCCCGTGCTTTGGGGGCCGAGTTCTTGAAGGGCCCGCCTGTTTCGAGAAGCGCAGGGAGAAGCGGGACGCAGGGCGCTGGATCAGTCAAGGACATCGGTAACAAAAAGTTCACCGACATAGGTAACACTTTTTGTGGTCATCCAGCTTTACCAGCGGTGCCCTGGGCGTCCCGCCGGTGCTTCACTTCGGCAGCTGCGTCGACAACGTTCGGATCCTGGTGCTGGCATCGGCACTGGCGAACGCGCTGGGCGTCGACATCAGCGACCTGCCCCTGGCCGGGGCCGCCCCGGAGTGGTATTCCGAAAAAGCGGTCACCATCGGCGTGTACTGCGTCGCATCGGGGATTTACACGGTGCTCGGGCCGATGCCGCCGGTCACCGGCTCCATGAACGTGGTCAAGCTGCTCACCGAGGGGCTGGAGGATCTGGTGGGCGCCACCTTCGCCGTGGAGCCGGACCCCGAAAAGGCGGCGGTTCTCATCCGGCGCCGGATCGAGTCCAAAAGAAAGGGGCTGGGGCTGGACAGCCGTGAGGTATAAGGGCTCAAGGCCCTCTGATTGCAAATGCCCGAAGGATTCGGTCTTTCATCTCGCACAGCTGATGAGTTGTTAAGCTGTTGAGCTGCTAAGCGAATGAAATGCCTTGCTGATATTAAGATGGAATGGCAGGCGTAATA
This sequence comes from Desulfobacterales bacterium, assembly GCA_050115795.1. GTDB lineage: Bacteria > Desulfobacterota > Desulfobacteria > Desulfobacterales > CAFBRK01 > JAIPEL01. The sequence continues at coordinate 3,168 of JASFPT010000255.1, read as the reverse complement.
GCTTAACAGCTTAGCAGCTTAACAGCCATCAGCTTGCCGGGATTGGAATGAGAAGTCCGTCTATTCCTTTCCTTCGGATTTTCACTCACTCAAACTTGCCCGATACTCCTGATAATCCCTGCTCGTACAGACCCGGTCGTAGTCTTCGAGGATTCGGCGGGCAAAGACTTTGCCGTGGCGGACCCGGAAAAGCTGCCGGGCCGCCTCCAGCGTCTCCAGGTCCACCTCCCAGCGAAGGAAGCCGAAGACCGCCTCTGAAAATTCGAAATCGATTTTGTGTCGCAGCAGCAGGCATCGATAGCAGATGGCCAGCCGGGTGTAGAACACGCGGGTGTTGAATTCCAGGATTCGTCTTTCGATGTCGGGCAGTGCGTTTCGCTGGTGAAGCCGCCCCTGCTTCAAGTCGTAGACGAGGGTGTTCATCGTAAAATCGAGGGTCGAAAGCAGGTTCTCGAGGGTGGGGGCAAGCTTCAGCTTGGCGAGGACCACGAAGTCTTTCATCAGCCACAGATCCAGATCGTAGGGGCATCCGGCCGGGCGCCACCGGATACCCCCCAGGTCGGTGATCTCAATTTGACCCTGCGGGAACCACTTAGAGAGGACGGCATCGTCGCCGACCCGGTTGATGAAAAGATCCAGATCCTGAATTTTCGGCCGGCGGCCGTGGACGGCTTCGATCGCCAGATTTCGGATCGCCCCGCCGACCAGGTAAACCGCAGCCCCTGCCGGGAGACGCTGCTGCAGCTCGGAAAGGCCTCCTTTTACATCATGGCCGCCCAGAAAGGATGCCACCCGCTGCTCGATGTCGGTTCCATTCACGACAGCTCCCGTCCCCTCTCACTCCCTCTCAATAATAGCCCGACCGCAAGCGTTGAATCCGATTGCAGTATGATTAATATCGCTGTAAAAGTCTGAAATAAAGAAGTTTTTATAAAATTTCGAGATTTTTCAGTTCCGTTTTTCTTTAAAGGGCCGACGGATTCAGGCGGCGGGAAATCGGGGGTGGCGTCTGAAACGCTCAGACATCGGATTCGCCTCCTGCCGCCGCGACGCCGACCCGGTGCCGAGGTTTTTCGGAGCCGGCCGCAGCCGTGCCCCGTTTGCCTGGGTGATCGCCGGAAGTCGTAGGTGAATTTTGCCTGCAGCGGCCTGCCCCTCAACCGGAGCCGTATTCAGGCGTGTTGTGCGCGCAACCGCCCAGCGGCGGACGATTCCCGGAGGATGCCCCTGATTTGACCCACAAAGATCGGGAGGTTTCCATGACGCTTTTTTATGGTGTGCTTTGTCTTTCGCTGGCCGGGATCCTATTTGCCGTCACCCTGATCGGGGCGCGGAATCCGAAGGCCCCGAAATGGGCGGTCGACACGCTGGTTTCCAACGTCTACATTCCGCTTCTCGTCGGCCTGATCCTCCTGGGGGTCTGTCTGCTCATCAACCTTCTGATGAACCTGGGAAAATCGATGCCGACCATGACCGAGGCGGCCATCAGCGCGGCGATAGCCGCGGGTACCCTTTTCGGCATCAAACGGCTGCGGATAAAACAGCGGCTGGCGGCTTTCGAATCGATGCCGCCTGCAGCCCAGGCGAAGGCGCCGGTCATTCCCATGCCCGGGGGCAGCGCACCCGAACCCGGGGCGCCGAAGCCGTCAAGGGAGCAGCGTTCGGCAGCCTGATTTCTTCTTCAAGAGTGCCGGCCTGAAGCGCCGTGGAGGTCTTTTTCCCCCCTGCGGGCGTCTGGCGCCCGCCCCTCCCGGCATCAGGCCGGCTGCAACCGAATAAATTTCTCTCATTTTTCTCGCGCGAAGATTCTTCGACGAGGCCGACTTTCGCAGGGCACGGCCTCCGTGTCGCTGCTGACCGAACGGCAAGCCGTGTCGCCCCCAAATACCGAATCGGGCAGATGTTGGTGCTATCCGGCTGTTCTCTTTTCGGGGCCGGTGCAGTGACCGGCCCTACGAAAAACCCAGCAGCGCGTCTTTTTACTGCAGGGGCGGGCGCCGGGTTTGGCCAAAGCTGCGCCCGGAAAGCCGGTGACTACCGAGCGGCCGTCGCATCCCCGCGCTTTCCGGGTTCGGGAAAGAAGGCAATCAGGCCGATCGTCACCAGCGGAATCAGTGCCGTCCAGAAGAGCACCTGCTGGATGGAGAAGAGGTCGGCCAGCTTCCCCACCACCGGAGAAACCACACCGCCCAGCCCGTAGGCAAACCCCATCATCAGGCTGGCCACCATGGACCGCCCCCTGGGGGCCAGCTTCTGGGCCATGACCACGCCGAGGGGGAGGGTTGCCATGACGAAAAAACCCGCCAGTGCGGCACCGGCAAAAACCCAGGAGCCCGGCATGTGAAGAAGCAGGAGAAGCGCCGGCGTCATCATCGCATGGGTGGCCAAGAAGATCGGCTTGAAGCCGATCCGGTCCGACAGGAAGCCGCCGACCAGCCCGCTCACGGCGCCGGCCAGGGTGAACAGGGAAAACATCACCCCGGCCGACAGCAGGGAATAGCCTCGGTTGACATACAGGACCGGCATGAAGGTCAGAAACGATTGTCCCACCACCGCCCGAAGCACCATGACGCTCCAGATCAGGGCGATCGGCTTCCATGCGTGCCCGAGGGACTCCTTCAGGGAGCCGAAAAAGCCCAGGTGCCTCAGCCCCTCGCTTTCCGGTGCCGGAACGGCAAAATACAGGTAAACGGCCGCGGCGAGACCGAACACCATGACCAACGGCAGCGCCTCCAGGCCGAAGGCGGCGGCATACCAGGTGATGAAGATCGGACCCGTGGAGAAGGCCAGCGTCCCGCCGGTGTTGAACACCGACATGGACATGCCTGCATTTCTCCCGGCGTAGAGTGGAATCATCCCGGTGACGGAGGGGTGGAACATGGAAGAGCCGATGGACCCCAGCGAGACGCAGACCAGCAGCGCCCAGAAGGCGGGGGCGATTCCCGTCAAAGGGAGAAACACCACCGTCAGCAGCAGCCCGCCCAGGATGAATCCCCGCGATTGATACCGGTCGGCCAGGTATCCCACCGACGGCTGAACGATGAACGCCAACAGCCGGGCGGTGCCGGCGACGATGCCGATCTGGGCCATGGAAAGATTTAGTTTTGCAACGAAGAGGGGAAACAGCGGGCTGATGATGGAGCTGTAGAAATCCCCGGTGAAATGGAC
>JASFPT010000254.1:0-5735 GCA_050115795.1 Desulfobacterales bacterium | reverse complement strand
GTCGCTTCATCGATGAATTTCACTCTGCGACAACGCTGACCTTTTTGCGGGAGCGCCCCAACCGTTCATAGGAAACGGTGCCATCGGCCGTGGCAAACAGGGTGTAGTCCTTGCCCATGCCGACATTGTCGCCGGGGTGGATGCGGGTGCCGAGCTGACGCACGAGGATGTTGCCGGCCTTGACCTGCTGGCCGCCGTAGACCTTGATGCCTCGCCGCTGTCCCTGACTGTCGCGGCCGTTTTTGGAGCTGCCGCCTGCTTTTTTGTGTGCCATCGAAGATTCTCCAGGTGCCATCCCCGCCGCAGGACGGCGGGGCCATTCACGCTTTTTTCATGTTTCGCAAAACGCGAAACCGCCATGAAATCGGAAAAGCGATTTTACCCCTCGATGCTGTCGATCCTGACCGCCGTGTAGGGCTGCCGGTGGCCCTGTTTCCTGCGGTACCGCTTGCGGCGCTTGTATTTGAAGACCAGGATCTTCTTGGCCTTACCCTGCTCCAGGATGCGCGCCTTGACCGCGGCATCTGCCACAATGGGCTGTCCCACGGTCAGATCCTGACCGTCGGAAACGAGCAGCACCCGGTCAAAAGAGACCTCTTCGCCCACTTCACCGGGAATTTTCTCAACGCGCAGGACGTCGCCTTCCGAGACCTTGTACTGTTTTCCGCCTGTGCTCACCACAGCGTACATGCTAAAACCCCCTTTACGATCGGACGGTTGCCCGAAATCTTCAAAACGCTGTATATTAAACTTTTCGCCGGTTTTGTCAATATCAAATTTCCCGCGCGCTTTGCGCACGGTAAATTTGGTGATTAGCATAGCACATAGCAGGCAGCCGGCAGAAAACGGCCGGCATGCGGCATTTGCGTCATTCGTTGGCGACAGTCAGGGTGTGTGGTTTGTGGGAAAAGCCTGATGACGGCCGATGGGTTGCCGTGTTTTGATTTTTTTTATGACAATCCACAGACCACGAACGACGAACAGTTCAAGCCTGCTGGGAGCAACGGACCCCCCTGACGATTACAAACCTTTTATTGATCCATATTGACCCCATGAAAATCGTATCCATCGCCATCAGCAAGAAAAAGGGGACCGTCAAGGAACCGGTGTCCAAAGCCGAATTGAAAACGGACCACGGCATTTCCGGCGACGCCCATGCCGGTCCGTGGCACCGGCAGGTGAGCTTTTTGGCCGAGGAGAGCATCGAAAAGATGCGGGCGGCCGGGCTCGACGTCACCTTTGGCGATTTCGCCGAAAACATCGCCACCGAGGGAGTCGACTGGCCTTCTGTACCGGTAGGCACCCGCGTCATGCTCGGAGATCGGGCGCTGGTGGAAATCACCCAGATCGGCAAGGAGTGCCACAAAAAATGTGCGATCTACTATCGGGCCGGAGACTGCATCATGCCAAAAGAGGGAGTGTTTGCCCGGGTCCTGGAGGGGGGCATCGTGCGGGTCGGGGACCCCGTCCGACTGCTGCCGCCGGGTCGCGGAAAAGACGAGGCCGATGACACGGGCGATTTCGCATAGCACGGTATCCTGGCAGACCGGCACGGGCACGGCCGCCGGGGACCTGAACCTGATCGCTGAAGAGCCTTTGGCGATTCGCGTCCAGGGCATTCCCTACGGGGTGATCATGCGCACCCCCGGAGATGAAATCGCCCACGCCGCCGGCTTCTGTCTGGGCGAGGGGCTGGTCGACGATCCCGATGATATCGCCGCCGTCGGCGGATGCGACGGCACCGAGGCAAACGTCGTCACGGTGACCCTGCGCGAATCGCGCCGGGAAAAAGTCGCCCCACTGCTGGACCGCCGCGGATTCGTCAGTCAAACCAGTTGCGGCATCTGCGGGCGGGAGGTGATCGACGACATCCTTCGGTTCGTCTCCCCCTTGACCGACCAGGTGCGGATCCGCCCGCAAGACGCCCTGGCCTGCGCGGACCGGCTGTCCGGTTTTCAGCCCCTCCGCCGGCGGACCCGGGCCAGCCATGCGGCAGCGCTGTTCGACGGCGATCTGGCGGTTATCAGCGCTGCAGAAGACGTCGGACGCCACAACGCCCTGGACAAGGCCGTGGGAAAAGCGTTCCTCGACCGACGCCTGCCCGATGTCCGCCTCCTGGTGCTCTCCTCCCGAATCAGCTACGAACTCGTCCAGAAAGCGGCCAGGGCCCGCATTCCCGTGGTGCTGGCCGTATCCCGGCCCACCTCCCTGGCCGTCGAGGTCGCCGAAGCCCTCCGCCTGACCCTGGCGTGCCTGGCCAAAGATTCAGACCTGTACGTCTTTACCTGCCCGGAGCGCCTGGCGTGATGGCGCCGGATGCGTCCCCCCCTCGATAGAAAGCTGCGTCGGCGCCCTTTTCCCCCCGGCCCTGTCCGGCCAGAGAAAAACCCCGTCCCATATTTTCTGCTTCGGTCTGGTGTCGCGTCCCAGAAGTTTATGTAAAAAAGTCAGATGCCCTATATCGGCGTGACGATGACCCGAGGGCTTGTCCCCATCGTCCCGCGCCGAGCCCGCCAGAGGCGGATAAGCATCGCAAGAGCCGGACGGATCAGGGCCTTCCGCATACACGGAGTATGTGCGTATTTTCCGGAGGCCCGCTTCGGCGAAATTCGGTTCGAAAGGGGGTTAAAAACCACTTCTGAGCCACGCTGAAATAAGGGGCAGTAAAGCGCTTTTCAGAATAGACGTTCCGATTGCAGTGTTTCTGTGGTTTTGTGATTCGGAAAATCAAGGCGGGGTCTGGAATTGGAAACCGGAGCGCAGACGGTCGTCAGGCCAGCAGCATGCGGTCGGAGACGAGCTCCTCCCCCTGCCGGTCGTAGAACCGGGCCAGCAGATCCTCCTTTTTCAGCCGGTATTTGGGTTCCCCCGCGATATCGAAGATGATCCGGCCGCGGTGCAGCATGATTAGGCGGTTGCCGAAGGAAAGCGCGTGGTTCAGGTTGTGGGTCACCATCAGGGTCGTCAGGTGGTGATCCTCCACGATCTTGCGCGTCAGGTCCAGGATCTGGACCGCCGTCTTGGGGTCCAGCGCCGCGGTGTGCTCGTCGAGAAGCAGAAGCTCGGGCTTGACCAGGGTGGCCATGAGCATCGTCAGCCCCTGGCGCTGTCCCCCCGAAAGCAGCCCCACCTGGATCCCGAGCCGTTTTTCCAGGCCGAGTCCAAGGATCTCCAACTGCTCACGGAACAGGGCCCGGTCCTGCTTTCGAACGCCGGGGCGAAGCCCCCGTCGCGCCCCGCGCCTCAGCGCCAGGGCCATGTTCTGCTCGAGGGTCAGCGATCCGCAGGTGCCCAGCAAGGGGTCTTGGAACACCCGCCCGATAAAGCGAGCCCGCTGATGTTCGGACAGCCCCGAGATGTCCCTGCCGCCGGTCAGAATCCGGCCGGTGTCGTGGCTGTGGGTGCCGGCCAGGCAATTGAGCAGGGTCGACTTTCCCGCCCCGTTGGAGCCGATGACCGTGATAAAGTCGCCAGGCTCCACGGTGAGCGAAACGGCATCCAGCGCCAGTACCTCATTGACGCTGTTTCGGTGGAAGATCTTTGTCAGGTTCTCGACGACGATCATCGATTCGCCAGTGTTGCCTTGATATGGGGAAAGGTCAGGGCCACCACCACCAGGGCGGCGGTAATCAGATTCAGGTCGCTGGGGGTGAAGGAAAACCGGCCCCACTTGACGCCGAGCGCAAGGGCGATGGCGATCCGGTAGACCACCGACCCGAAAAGCGCGGCCATGCAAGCCCGACCCACGCCGGCACTTCCCAGGATGGTTTCGCCGACGATCACCGACGCCAGGCCGGCGATGATGGTCCCCACCCCCATGTTGGCATCAGCGGCCCCCTGGTTCTGGGCAATCAGGGCCCCACTGAAGGCGACCAGCGCGTTGGAAAGCCCCACCCCGAAAATGATGATCGAATGGGTGTTCACCCCCTGGCTGGTGATCATCTGGGGGTTGTCGCCGGTGGCCAGCAGGGCCTGGCCAAGCTCGGTGTGAAGAAACCAGATCAGCGCCACCGTCACGGCCAGCGCCACCGAACCGAAGGCCAGCGGCGTCGCCAGGTAACCGGGAAGGCCTGAAGCCATGATCGGGTCGAGCACGGTGGGCCGACCGAGCAGCGAGACGTTCGGACCGCTCATGATCCGGATGTTGACCGAGTAGAGCGCGATCATGGTCAAAATCGAAGCCAGCAGGTGCAGGATCTTCAGCTTGGTGTTCAAGATGGCCGTGACCATGCCGGCCAGAAATCCGGCGCCGGCGGCCAGGGCCAGGGAGGCAAACGGATCGATCCCCTTGGTGATGGCGACGGCAGCCACCGACGCGCCCAGCGGCAGGCTGCCGTCCACCGTCAGGTCCGGAAAATCGAGCACCCGAAACGTCAGGTAGACGCCGAGCGCCATGATTCCGTAGACAAAGCCCTGCTCCAGGGCACCGAGAAACGCGAACCAGGTCATCGGCTACCGGTACACCTCATCGGCCATTTTCAGCACTTTTTCCGGAACCGGCACGTTCATCCGCTTGGCATACCGCAGGTTGATGTGCAGCTGGAGTTCTTCCTGCATCTCCACGGGCGTATTTGCCGGATCTGCACCGGCCAGTATCCGACGGGCCATGGCCCCGGTCTGCCGCCCGTGCTTGTAATAGTCGAAACCCATGGCGGCCACCGCACCGCGCCGGACCGAGTCCACATCCGCGCAGAAAAGCGGCAGGTCATTCTGGTCGCACACCTTGATGGCCGACTCCAGCGATTCGACCACGGTGTTGTCGGTGGGCACGAAAACGGCGTCGACCCTCCCGACCAGGCTCTTGGCCGCCTGGTAGACCTCGCTGGTCTTGGTCACCGTCGCCTCCACCACCTCGAAGTCCATATCCGCTCCGACCCGGCGGATCATTTCCACCGAGCTTTTCGAGTTGGCCTCGCCGGGATTGTACAGGACCCCGAGCCGTTTCATGTTCGGCAGGAACATCCGTACCATCTCCATGTGCTTGTCGAGCGGCAGCATGTCCGACACCCCTGTGATGTTGGCGCCGGGGGCTTTCAGGTTCGAAACGAGCCCGGCCCCCACCGGATCGGTGATGGCGCTGAACAGCATCGGGGTCTTGGCCATGTGCGGCGCCTTTTTCAGGGCCTGGGCGCAAGTCTGCGCACTGGGAGTGGCGATGGCCAGGATCAGGTCGGGCGCCTCGCCCATGATCTGGCTGCCGATCTGGCCGGCCGTGGCCATGTTGGCCTGGGCGTTGTGAATCTGGTAGACGGCGTCCACGCCGTTTTCCTTCAAATCGTCCTGGAACCCCTTGAGAACGGCATCGAGGGCCGGATGTTCCACGAACTGGCTGACGGATATCTTGTAGGTCTCGGCCCGTGCGCCGGAAAGGGGAAACAGGGCCACCACCAGCGCCAGTAGCAACAGTGCTTTTTTCATGTTTTTTCTCCTCGTCAAATGGGTTGCCCCGCTCCGGGGAAATGCCAAACGCCGCTGGAGCCGCGTCGTCGCTCCCCGATCCGAAAAAAACGCCGGCAATCAAAAAGGGGCGCATCCAACCGGGTGCGCCCCTTCGCGGATCCAAGGTCGGCTTTGAAGCCGGACTCCAAATCAGGCCCGGACTTCCTCCTTGATGGAGACGGCGATCTTGAACAGGACCGTCAGCACCAGGAACCCGGCCGCCCAGACACCCAGCGTGATCATCAGTTCCGGACCAGTCGGGATGTATTCGTTGATCTCGTGCAGGGGGTTTGGCG
>JASFPT010000253.1:0-5774 GCA_050115795.1 Desulfobacterales bacterium | reverse complement strand
GACTGCCGACGGGATCGCCCCCGGCGTCGGATTCGCCTTTTGTAATGTTTCCGACCGAAGGCGCCGCTCAAGCCGAAGCGGCGGTAATCGAGCTTTGCTGCAAATGGATCCCGGATCGGTTCGGCCTGGATCCCATGCGGGACGTCCAGGTCCTGTGTCCCATGCACAAGGGGGTTCTGGGAACGATCCACCTGAACCAGCGTCTTCAGGAGGCCCTGAATCCGGAGTCGGAGGGGGTTTTGATCGGCGGCCTGGTGCTCAAGACCCGCGACAAGATCATGCAGTTGAAAAACGATTACGAAAAAGAAGTCTTCAACGGCGAGATCGGCGCCGTCGCCGACATCGACGCCGCCGGATCCCGCTTTGCCGTGCACTATGACGGACGGGAGGTGAACTATCCATTTGCAGAGGCGGACCGGCTATCGCTGGCCTATGCCGTGACGGTGCACAAGTCCCAGGGGTCGGAATACCCTGCGGTCGTCATCCCCCTGACCCGGCAGCACCGTCCGATGCTGCAACGAAACCTTCTGTATACGGCGGTCACCCGGGCCCGGCAGCTGGTGGTGTTGGTCGGCAGCCGTCAGGCGCTGTCCATGGCGGTCGCAAACGACCATGCCGTCCGGCGTATCACGGGGCTGGGCCGTTTGTTGAAGAATATGGAAGACTAAGGGGCGGGACGCAGGGAGCGGGAAGTGGGGACAGGATTCAAGACCCAAACGTCAACCACACGCCACCGGCCACAGATCCACAACCGCCCTCCGGGCGTCTGATGACGGAAATCTGTTTTCGGGAGATGATGCGGTGAAAGGGCTCGGCCGCTGGAGCAGAATGCCGGCGGGCTAGGCATCCGGTTCAGGGCGCACCGGCAGGGGAAGCTTGATGAATTCGATGCCTTCTTTTCGGAGGGTCTCTTCCTCCTGGTCGGTGCTGGAGCCGCGGATGTTTCGCGGTGCGGAGACGCCGTAATGCATCTTCAGCGCCTCTTTGGCAAAATCCGAGCCCACGTTGTCAAAGTTCTTTTCGACGAAATCGATGATCTGCCCCTGAATCTTCTCCACGTCAAGGTCGCTCCGGGGCTGGGGCTGGGGCTGGGGCTGGGGTTGGGCAGGGCCCGCCTCCGAGCTCCGGATTGAAAAAGTGGACGGCAGGCGGCTGATCGAAGCGTCGTTGCAGACCGGGCAGGTCACCAGACCCTTCTTCAGCTGGGTCTGAAACGCCCTGCTGTCATCGAACCACCCCTCGAAGAGATGTCCGTTTCCGCATTGAAGATCATAGGCAATCATGTTCGCGTACGCTCACCATCCCTGTGGAGCATCACCGGTGCGGCACCCCGGCAGGAAAAGAAAATGTTGACAACCCAATAGTTTGTCAACCAAAATATCACAATTGCAGACCGTTTTCAATGCACGGGAGACCAACGCCGCCGGAATCCTTTCATGGCTGGCAGCACTCCCGTTTTTTACACCGCTGACCCGAAGGAGACGCTATCGCTCATGAAACGGACCTTCCTTATCCTGTTACTCATCCTGTTGTGGGCCGCGGCCGCGATGGGCCAGGAGCAGACGGCGTATATCACCGACTCTTTCCAGGTGACGCTCCGGACCGGACCCGGCGTCGACCACAAAATCGTTGCCATGCTCGCTTCCGGTCAATCCCTGACCCTGATCGACGCCGGAGAGGAATGGAGCCAGATCGCCCTGCCTGACGGAAGGCAGGGGTTCGTGCTGAACCGCTTCATCTCCGTCACCCCGCCGGCCCGCATCGAGCTGGAAAGAATCCGCAGCGCTTACGAGACGCTGCAAACCCGCGCCGGGGAGCTGGAGACGGAACACGCCAAGCTCGTCTCGGAGAACCGGTCGCTTCAGACCCAGCTCGAAAAGGCCCGGGGGGAGCTGGCAAGCGTCGAGACCCAGTATGCCAGCCTGAAAGCTGAATCGTCCGACGTCCTCTCCCTCAAAACCCGGTACGAGCGTGCCGCCGCCTCCCTTCGCGAGAGCACCGAGCGGGTGCAGCAGCTGGAAGCGCAGGTCTCCGAGCTCGAGTTCAACAGAAACATTCGCTGGTTTTTAAGCGGGGCCGGCGTGCTGGTGCTCGGTTTTCTGATCGGTTTCAGCTCCAAAAAGCAGCGCCGCAGGTCCTCTTTGCTGTAGGCGCATTGAGGACCCAGCGCGATTTTTCGAAAGATCCCTTTCCATGGACTTTGCGTCGGACTTTTTGATCATCGGCAGCGGCATCGCCGGCCTTTCCTTTGCCCTGAAAGTGGCCCGCCACGGTACAGTCGCCATGGTCACCAAGAAGGCGGCCATGGAGAGCAGCACCAACCTCGCCCAAGGCGGCATCGCCTCGGTATTTGACAAGCTCGATTCCTTCGACCTGCACATTGCCGACACCCTCGACGCCGGAGACGGCCTATGCCATCCCGATGTGGTGGAAATGGTCGTCAAACAGGGTCCGGGACGGATCCGGAAGCTGGTCGAGCTGGGGGTCAAATTCAACTTCGACCCCCGAAAACGGAGGCCTGACGGCAGCCCGACCTTTGACCTGGGTCGGGAAGGCGGGCATTCCCGGAACCGGATCCTGCACGCCATGGACATGACCGGCGCCGAGGTGGAGCGGGTTCTCGTGGAACTGGTCAAGCAAAACGACCGGATTTCGTTGTTCGAAAACCACATCGCCATCGACCTGATCATCGAATCCAACCGGATGAAGCGCGGCCATGTGATCACCACCCACGAGGAGCAGTGCTGCGGGGCCTATGTCTATGACCGGATCGAACGGACCGTGAAGACCTTCACCGCTCGGGCCACCCTGCTGGCCACCGGCGGCGCGGGAAAAGTGTATCTGTATACCAGCAATCCGGACATCGCCACCGGCGACGGTATCGCCATGGGCTACCGGGCCGGGGCCACGGTGGCGAACCTCGAGTTCGTCCAATTCCATCCCACCTGCCTGTACCACCCCGAAGCGAAGAACTTTCTGATATCCGAGGCGGTCCGTGGGGAGGGGGGGGTGCTGGTCGACGCCTCCGGCCGGCCCTTCATGGAGCGCTACGATCCGCTAAAAGACCTGGCGTGCCGTGATGTGGTGGCCCGGGCCATCGATACGGAACTCAAGCGCAGCGGGGAGGCCTCTGTATTTCTGGACATCTCCCACCGGGATGCAGCCTTTGTGCGCAGCCGGTTTCCCAATATCTACGAAAAGTGCCTCTCGCTGGGCATCGACATGACCCGGGAGCCGATCCCGGTTGTGCCGGCCGCCCACTACATGTGCGGGGGGGTGGTGACCGACGCGGACGGCCGGACCGACATCGGCCGCCTGTTTGCCGTAGGGGAGACCGCCTGCACCGGGCTGCATGGCGCCAATCGACTGGCCAGCAACTCTCTTCTCGAAGCCCTGGTCTATGCGGAACGGGCGGCGCGCAAAGCCGCGGCTGAAATCGGCGAAGAGGCAGCGCCCTATCGTCCGGATGTGCCCGCCTGGGACGAGGTGGGCACCACCGATAGTGACGAGGCGATCATGGTGTCCCACAACTGGGATGAAATCCGCCGCTTCATGTGGAACTATGTCGGCATCGTGCGCTCCGACAAGCGGCTGGACCGCGCCCACCGCCGGCTCGAGATCATCAAAAACGAGATCCGAGAGTATTACTGGGATTTTAAGATATCCGGGGACCTGATCGAACTGCGCAACATCGCGGTGGTGGCCGAGCTGATCATCACCTGCGCCATGCACCGGAAAGAAAGCCGGGGCCTTCACTACAATCTGCGGTACCCGAAACGCGACGACCAGCGATGGCGCAAAGACACGGTTCTCCGGCGGCCGTTTGTGGGATAGCGCGCCGCCGCGCGGCACGCGGCTGCCGGCCGTTGAGCTGATCAGCGCTGAACCATTAAAAAGAAAAGGCCGTTGCCTCAAGGGGCAACGGCCTTTTCTTTTACCGCCGGCCAGCCGGCCATTTCAACGGCGTGATCGCATATGAGCATATGAGCTTAGCAGCTGATCAGCTCGACAGCTTGTTAGCTGCCCTTTTCGATGGCCTCCTCCAGGCGGCGGCGATCTTCCGCGGTCATCTGGATGAATTTGACCCCCATCCCCAGGGGGGCGGCCTCCGGGTCGCCCGTGCGGTTCCGCCGCCAGACCACCTCGCAGCCGAGACGAAGCGGTTCGGTGTAGCCGGGCAGCAGCAGCTTGAGATTGAAGTGGGAGCCTTCTTCCAGCGGCTTTTCGGTTTTGATAAACACCCCGAGTCCGCTGATATCAGCAGTGGTGGCCTTCACCAGGCTTTTGTGATCCCGGAACGCCAGGGAAAAAGAGAGCGGCGCCCGCTGTTGTCGCCGACGGCTCTTTTCCTGCACAAGCGCTTCCGTGTTCCGGATAGATTTTTCGGCCATCGCCTTGAGGATCGTTCGAAATCGGCCCGAGAGCTTGTTGAATTCCTCGTCGATGAAGTCTCGGTCGATGACGCCCACCTCGGTCTCTCCGACTGCCCGGGCGGAGGTCTCGCGCTTTTCACGGCTCAGATAGGCGACCTCGCCGAAGATATCCCCGGGCTGCAGTACCTCGACGACGACCTTCTGACCCTCGACGGTGCACGAAAGCTCCACGGCGCCAAATTCGATGATGTAAATCCAGTCGCCGTGGCTGTTTTCCTCGTAGATCACCTGTCCATCGTCGTACTTTTCGTGTCCGGATATCGGCAGCATCTTCCGGCTCCTTGCAGGGGGTAAGAATCAGGCGCGGCTCTTGAGCCTTCCAACCGCGTTGCACTCGGGGCAGCGGATTTCCATAGGGCGCTCGCCCTGGGGTAGTTCGATCCGGGCCTTGCAGTTGGTGCAGCGAATGAAGCGCTTCTTGCCTCCGCTCGATCCTTGTCCGATAAATGCGGCGACTGCCGCCTTGAGGCAGGCCCGTTCGTCGCCATCGACCAGGGAACGAAGTTTTTCGTACTGGTCCTTGGTGATGGCGATCCGTACATCCAGCGCATGGGCGCCTTCCATAGCGCTGTTGAGTTCCTCCAGGGCCTTGGCCAGACCGGCGAATTTCATATCCCCGGCGTCCATCTTTTCCTGAATCTGCTGCTTGATCTGCTCGGCGCTGAGCCACTGCTTCTCAACGAGGATCTTGCCGTCGTCCAGATTGATTTCGCTCATCGGTCCATCCCTCCGAATGTCCCGCTCACAGCCCGGCGCGCAATTGATCCCGGCCGGGTTCTCAGGTATGCAACCCAGCGGCGCCCGTTGACAGCCCGGCTTTTGGTATTACAATGGGCCATCAACCGCCTAATTACCACAGACCGCCGATCAAGACAACTGATCCAGCTCAGGGGATTCGATGACATCCAAACGGGACTATTACGAGGTGCTGGGCATCGAACGGAGCGCCTCGGCCGCCGAACTCAAGTCGGCCTATCGAAAACTTGCACTGAAGTATCATCCCGACCGCAATCCCGGAAACCAGGAAGCAGAAGAGCGCTTCAAGGAGGCCGCCGAGGCCTACGAGGTTCTGCGCGACCCCCAAAAGCGTCAGATCTACGATCAGTTTGGCCACCAGGGCCTCGAAGGGGTCGGTTTTTCGGGATTCGGCGGTTTTGAAGACATCTTCTCCAGTTTCGGGGATATTTTTGAGGACTTTTTCGGTTTTCGGAGAGGCCGGCGCTCGGGGCCCCAGACCCGCCGGGGCTCGGATCTGCGCTACGATTTGACCCTCGATTTCATGGAAGCCGCCTTCGGCACGGAAACCGAGATCAAGCTGACCAAGCTGGAAACCTGCGAAGC
>JASFPT010000252.1:0-5838 GCA_050115795.1 Desulfobacterales bacterium | reverse complement strand
CCGAGGCCGTGGCTTCATATAGGGGCACCTGTTTCATGTCCGCCCAGACGATACCGGAGAGCAGCAAAAAAGAAGCGCTCCATAAAATCGTGCGTTTTATTTTCATCACGGTTCTCCTTTCCCTTTGGGTTGAGACCGAAAATAATGCAGAATTTCAAAGGGCAAAGGAGGGGAATCAAAAAAGGCGGGCGCCGGGCGCCTGGGGCCGCCTTCGGACCCATGGAGGGCAACCGCACCATCGTGCGCCGGCCGTGCCCGCACGCCGGGACCGACAAAGCGGGCGCCCCGCCGAGGGCGTCTACAATATCCGGTGCGGCATCCCCTCGATCCGGCCCGAAGGGGTGATGATCACATAATCGAGTTTGCGCTGGAGTTCGGTGATCGTGGAAGCCCCGCCGTAGGTCAGACCCGACCGAAGCCCCCCGAGGATGTCGGCCACGATCTCTTCTTCGTCCTCCCGGTAGGAAACTTCCGTGCAGACGCCTTCTGCGGTCTTCCAGTCGGCCATGCCGCCGTGGTATTCCTTCTGGACCTCACTGCTGGCCATGCCCCGGTAGACCTTGAATCGGACGATGTCGCCTTCCTTGTCTTTTCGCTCTTGTACAGGGCCCGGGGTGGGCCGGGTCCCGGCGAGCATGGAGCCGATCATCACGAAATCCGCACCGAAGGCCAGGGCTTTTACCACGTCTCCCGGGGTCCGAATCCCGCCGTCGGCCACGATGGATCGGTCCACCCGGGAGCAGTTCCGGATCGCCGTCAGGTTCGGAACCCCGAAGCCGGTCTTGATCCGGGTGGTGCACACCGAACCGCCGCCGATGCCGACCTTGACGATGTCTGCACTGCAAGAGGCCAGGTAGTCGGCGCCTGCGTAGGTGGCCACATTGCCGGCCATAAGGCAGGCCTCCTCGCCGAGCATTTTCCGGATGGTCTTCAGGGTCTTTCCAACGTAGCGGGCATGGGCGTGGGCCACATCGACATTGAACAGCACGGCACCGGCATCACGGAGGGCCTCGGCCCTTTCCAGGTCTTTTTCCGAGCAGCCGATGGAGACAAACGTCGTGAATCGGCAGGCCTTGAACATCTCGACGTTCTCTTCGATGGTGGTAAAGCGATGCAGAACGCCGATCCCGCCTTTTTGGCCGATGAAATTGGCCATTTCGGCCTCGGTGATCGTATCCATGTTGGCCGTCATCAGTGGAATCTCCAGACGGAGCTTTCCCCTGCGATCCTGGGAGCTGATGTCCACCACTTTGCGTGACTCCCAGTGATTGTAGGACGGCACCAGTAGAACATCGTCGTAGGTGATGGCGTCGCTCATCATTCTCCTCCGCTGGCCCTGCCCTTGGACAGGTCCGAAGGCATGACCCATGATCCGCTGGAAGCGGCAGTTTCAGCACCTGCCCGAAGGCGGCGCCTGTAACTTTCAACTTTTTTCGGCAAAAGGCAAGTTTTTTAAACCCGGCCCGGAAATCATCGAAGCCCGGCTGATGGTCCGCGGAGCGGGCTTTCAAGGAAGATTTCATCGGGTATGGCGCTCGGCATCGCAAAGGCCGAGACAAAACCCTTGACACCGACCCGGCAGGCGGATATGGCATCGGAAACAGTTGCCCGACGGGCAAAGGAGCAATGCTTGATGAAAGACACATTCGTCGAAACATTCGGATACTGGTGCTGGTGGTACCCTTTCGGGTGAAGGGGGCATCCGCCGGTTCCGCCGATTGACGAATGAAAAATCAAAAGGGGACCGTGGGCTCCCGAAAGCCCACGGTCCCCGCTGCATGTAAAGGGGGCTGTGGGCAACCACAGCCCCCGATTTTTTGGCGGTCCCGCAAGCGAAAAGGAGGTACGGAAAAATGCTGGTGGTCATGGAGCATCGGGCGTCCCAGGAGCAGATCGACCGGGTTGTGGCGGCCATCGAGAAGCGGGGTTGCAAGGCGCGGCCCATACCCGGCGGGGAGAGGACCGCCATCGGAGTCCTCTACAACCAGGGGCCGGTGGATGCCTCTCATTTTCTGGGTCTTTCCGGTGTCAAGGAAGTCATTCCGGTCACCCGACCCTACAAGCTGGTCAGCCGGGAGTTTCAGCCGGCGCCCACCATCGTTCGGGTCGGCGATCAGTTCATCGGTGAGGGGCGTCTGACGGTGATCGCCGGTCCCTGCGCCATCGAAAGCGAGGAGCAGGCGTTGGCGATTGCCCGCAAGGTCAAGGACGCCGGGGCCGGCCTGTTCCGGGGGGGGGCCTTCAAACCCAGAACGTCGCCGTATTCTTTCCAGGGACTGGGAGAGGAAGGGCTGCGCATTCTCGCCAGGGTGCGGGAAGAGACCGGTTTGCCTGTGGTCACCGAGGTCATGGACGAGGAGAACTTCGCCCTGGTGGAGCAGTATGCGGACATGGTACAAATCGGCACGCGCAACATGCAAAACTTCAGCCTTCTGCGGCGAGCGGGACACTCCCGGAAGCCGGTGCTCCTCAAGCGCGGCATGTCGGCCACCATCGACGAGTGGCTGATGGCGGCCGAATACATCATGGAGGGCGGCAACACCCAGGTGGTGCTCTGCGAGCGGGGTGTTCGAACCTTCGTTCGACATAGCCGCAACACCCTGGACCTTTCCGCGGTCCCCTATGTGTGCAAAGAGAGCCACCTGCCGATCATCGTGGACCCAAGCCACGCCGCCGGAAGGCGGGGCCAGGTGATCCCCCTGGCCAGGGCCGCCGTTGCCGTGGAGGCCCACGGCATCATCGTGGAAGTCCACCACGATCCGGATCATGCGCTCAGCGACGGCGCCCAGTCGCTTTACCCGGAGCAGTTCGCCACCCTCATGGCCCAGGCCCGGTCCATCTTCGAGACCTTCGAAAGGCACCCGATGCCGAACCTGGAAGCCGTGTGAGCCGGGAGATTCTCCATGCAGAAAATACAGATCCAGACGGCGGCGGGTCGCTCCAAAATCCTGATCGGCGACGGATTTACAAAGCTGCGCGACCTGCTCCCCTCCGGGATGACGGTCACGGTGACCGATGATGCCGTTGCCTCCCTCTACGGAGACCGTTTTCCACCGGGACCGGTGATCCGGATCGGCAGCGGAGAGGAAAACAAGACCCTCGACTCGGTCCGGCGTCTCTACGAGGAGCTGATCGAGGCCGGGGCTGACCGCAGTTCTTACATCGTGGGCATCGGCGGGGGCATCGTTTGCGACGTGGCCGGTTTTGCCGCGACCACCTTCATGCGGGGCGTGGGACTGGGGTTTGTGGCCACCACCCTCCTGGCCCAGGTCGATGCCAGCGTCGGCGGAAAAAACGGCGTGAATGTAAAGGGCTACAAGAACATCGTGGGCACCTTCCGCCAGCCGGATTTTGTTCTTTGCGATCCGAGCGTTCTCAAGACATTGCCGGCCAAAGAGGCGGTCAACGGCCTGGCCGAGGTGGTTAAGCACGGCGCCATCGGGGACCCGGACCTGTTCGCCTACCTGGAGACTTATCCGGAGGCGGCCAGGGCGCTGGAGCCGGCCGCCGTGGAACGAATGGTATCGGCCTCCGTCAACCTCAAGGCGGGGGTGGTTCGCCGTGACGAACGAGAATCGGGTGAGCGGCGGGTGCTGAATTTCGGCCATACCGTGGGCCACGCCCTGGAGAAGGTCAAGGGCCTATCGCATGGAGAGGCTGTCAGCATTGGGATGGTGGCGGCTTCTGCATGGGCGGCCGAACGGGGGCTGATTGCCGAAGAAGAGGCCGGGCGTCTGCATCGCCTGCTCCAGACCCTGGGCCTTCCAGTCTGCCTCGAGACCGATCCGGACGAGTTGATGGATGCCATTGCAAAAGACAAGAAGCGCGAGGGGCAAGCGATTCACTTCGTGTTTCTCCGACGCATCGGAGAGGCGGTGGTGGAGCCGATGTCGTTTGCCGAAATCGAAGCCATGGTGCGAAAATCCCATGCCTTCAAGGGCGGCTGACCCCGGCAGGCTCCGGTTGCTGCCCTTTCGGGCGGCAGGGGATGGAAAGGCCCGGTGATCGTGAACCCGAAGGGTTGCAGGAGGATGTGGATTTTTGCCGCGGCGCTTTTTGCCGCCGGATCGATTTGGGGGCCGGAGACGGTCCGGTCGCAGCCGAACGACCCGGCGATCGTCGGGGCAGAGCTTCTTCTCGGCGGCGTGGAGGTGGCCAAAATCGCTCCGGACCCGCGGGGCGGGAAAGCCTATCGCCTGCGCTACGTGGTGGATGTCCCCCTCGAGGTCTACTGGCGTTTCAAGACGGATTTCGACAATGCTTTTTTGCTGGACAACAAATACATCGACGATCACCGGGTCCTGGAGCAGAACGAGACCGTCGTCGTGACGGAAGACCGCTACAGTCATGCGCCCGGTGCGGTCTTTCGCTGGAAGACGACGCCGGACAAAAAGAACGGCCGAATCGATTTTGTCCTTCTCAACCCGGAGCAGTGCGGACAGCGGTTTCACCACGGCAGAATCCAGGTCATCGGCATCGGCGAAAAGACCCTGGTGGTGCAGGAGGGGTTCTTCGATTTTTTTGGGGCCGCGGTATGGGCCCATTATCCCTGGGCGGGCGGCATGCGCCATTTTCTTCAATACACCGCCCGGTGGGAGCAGAATACCGTTCTCAGGATGAGGCGCATCTACGACAAGTGAGCAGCCCCGGCATGCCGGGGCAAAATCGCGCAGCGGCAAAGACCGGTGCCGTTTTGCTCGACACGCCGCCGGGCCTCGTCACGCCGGGGCGCATTTCCGCGCGGGCACGCGCAGGGCGTGCGCTGCCAAAACCCCGGCTTGCGGGAAAGTCTCATATGAGGGTGAGCCGTTTCAGGCGGGATTCGAAATCTTCTGCCGAAAGGGAAATCCAGGGCTTTCGGGGATAAAAGTGGAGCAGGGCGCGAACGTTCGGGGTGAAAACCTTGCCGCCTTGCATGAGGGGGTTTTCCATCAGAAAGCGGAAGTGGGACCCGAGGTCCAGGAGAAGATCGATCTCGTCGCCGTCCTCGTGGAGCTCCACCAGGGCAAGGTTTTGAACCAGCCCGAAACCTTTCATCTGGCGTTTTCCGAAGCGGCCGGAGTAGATTTCCAGCAACGGGTCGACGATGCGGACCGCGTTGTTTTCCCGGCTGACCAGGTAGGCGCCGGAGACGGCATATTGGCCTTCTTCAAATTCGATCCAGTCTTCCATGGTTTTTCCGCCTTCTTCTCTCGACCGGCCGCTTTCGGTCCGCGCGCGCCGGTTTTCTTTCCCGGCCCGGGATGCTATGCAGGCCATGATGCCGTTCCCGCGGCAGGAAGCGTTCTTGTAGGGACGCGACCTTGTCCAGTTCCCTATGGTAATACAGGGAGGGACCGATGACCAGAGTCGAAATCGATTACCCGAAGCGCACGTTGTTTACCTGCACCGCCGCGGTGCGGATCA
Organism: Desulfobacterales bacterium; assembly: GCA_050115795.1. Lineage (GTDB taxonomy): Bacteria > Desulfobacterota > Desulfobacteria > Desulfobacterales > CAFBRK01 > JAIPEL01. The sequence continues at coordinate 432 of JASFPT010000252.1, read as the reverse complement.
GCGACCTGAGTGCCGCCATGCATCTGGGATTTGACAGCCTGGTGTGCATCGTCAATGACGCATCGGCACAATTTTTCCGCCATATCGGATTGCCCCGGGAGAGGCTCGGCGGGTTCGGCCCCATTTATGCGGACCTTGCGGTGGTGTACCGGTCCGAGGCCTACCATGGGGACGAGCTGACCATCGATGTGGCCGCCGAGGTGGGTACCCCGAAGCGGCTCGACCTGGTGTTCCGGGTCGCCCGGAAAGAGAGCGGCCGGGAGGTGGCCCTGGCCCGCATCGGGGTTCTCTTTTTCGACTACCGGGAAAAGAAGGTGGTGCCGATTCCAGAGGAGATCCGAAAAAGGGTGGGGGGTGAGGCAACGTCGGGGAAAGACGGGAGATGAACGTCGAACGTCCAACGCTGAACGTCCAACGTCGAATATGCAGGAT
>JASFPT010000251.1:0-5895 GCA_050115795.1 Desulfobacterales bacterium | reverse complement strand
AACGCCAGCAGGTCGGCTTCCGAAATATCCACCGGCTGTGAATCCTGGACTTCCTTGAATCCGACCCGGTGGGCGGTCTTGATCTTCAGGGTGACGTAGGAGATCGAGGCAGGGTTTTCCCCGACCAAAATGGTCACCAGGCCCGGGACCACGCCGTGTTTTTCCTTGATCTGGGCCACTTCCTGGGTAATTTCCTCCAAAATTTCTTCCCGGATGTCCGTTCCCTTGATCAGCTTTGCCGTCATTTTCCCTCTCCTTTCCAAAATAAACTCGCTTCGCGTTTTTATGATAAGCGGCGCTGCCGCTTAAAAAGATTTAAAATCCGGTTTACCCGCCGGCTCCTCTCAAAGGAGATGTTCTTGCAATGCTCCCGGCTTTGCGGGATGCAAAACGTTCATGAAATCGCAAATGCGATTTTATAAGGGGGCCGGGACCGCTGTCAGCCCTTCGGTTTCCGGCAGCCCCAGCATCAGGTTCATGTTCTGCACGGCCTGGCCGGCGGCACCCTTGACCAGGTTGTCGATGGCCGCCATCACAATGAGCCGGCCGGTTTTCTCCTCCAGGTGCACCCCGATGTCACAGTAGTTCGTTCCCCGAACATGGCGCGTGTCCGGAGGCCTGCCGTCCGGACAGATCCGGATAAACGGCGCATCCCGGTAAAAATCGGCCAGACAGTCCCGCACCGCGGCCGAAGACACCCCCTTTTGCGCCCGGCCGTAGAGGGTGGTGAGCATTCCCCGCGACATCGGCACCAGGTGGGGCACGAACGTCAGCGCCACCGGCTGCCCCGCCTCCCTTGTCAGGATCTGCTCCATCTCCGGGGTATGGCGGTGGGTTCCGACCTTGTAGGCCTTGAAAGATTCGGCGACTTCGCAAAACAGGGTGGCTTGGGCCGGTGACCGGCCGGCACCGCTCACCCCCGATTTGCTGTCGGCCACCAGGGATTGGGAAAGAAGCATCCGCCGCCGGATCAGGGGGACCAGGGGCAGCAAAACGCTGGTGGGATAGCAACCGGGGTTTCCGATCAGCTCCGCGGTCCGGATCTCTTCCCGGTAGACCTCGGCCAGCCCATAGACCGCCCGCGGCAGCAGTTCGGGAGACGAATGGGGTTGATAGGCCTGCTCATAGAGGGCGGCATCCCGGAACCGAAAATCGGCGGACAAATCGACCACCCGCTTTCCCCTGGCCAATAGATCCGGCACCAGCGCCATGGGAAGCTTGTGGGGAAGAGACATGAACAGCAGGTCGGTCCTTTCCGCCGCGCTTTCCGGATCGTACGCCTCCAATGGGCGATCGACGACACCTGCCATCGAGGGGTAAATGTCGCTGAAGCCCGCCCCGGCATGCTGGCGGGAAGTCAAGAGGCTCAGTTCGACGCCCCGGTGGCCGGCGAGAATTCGGACAAGCTCTGCACCGGCATAGCCGGTTGCACCGACAACACCGACTCGGATCATCGGATCTCCATTGGATGGAGCGGAATCTGCGCGTGTTATAAGACTTGCTGCAGGATCAAAATCCGTCGCAACCTACCAAAAAGGGGGCCCCTTTTCAAGACGGATCACCCGCCGAGATAGGCCTTCTTGACCTGTTCGTCCTCCAGCAGTTCGGCCGACGGCCCGCTTAACACCAGTTCGCCGCTTTCCAACACATACCCCCGTCGAGCAAACTGGAGGGCAAGCCGGGCGTTTTGCTCCACCAGGAGGATGGTGGTTCCCTCCTGGTTGAGCTCTTCCAGCGCCTTGAACACGTCGAGCATCAGAAGGGGCGCCAGCCCCATGGACGGTTCATCGAGGAGCATCAGCTTGCGACCGCTCATGAACGCGCGGCCGATGGCCAGCATCTGCTGCTCCCCCCCGCTGAGGGTGCCGGCTTTCTGGTTCTTGCGTTCGTCGAGGCGGGGAAAAATCGCCAGCACCCGCTCCAGGTGCTGGGAGATTCTCTCTTTGTCCTTTCGGGCAAAACAGGCCAGGGTGAGATTTTCCATTACCGTGAGGTTTCCGAAAAGCCGCCGGCCTTCCGGGGCGTGGGAAATCCCGAGCTGGCTGACGACCTTGTCGGGCTGATAAGCCAGCAGATCGATGTCGCCAAAGAACATGCGGCTGCCCGGTTCGGCCGGAACGAGACGGGAGATGGCGCGAAGGGTCGTGCTCTTGCCGGCTCCGTTGGCCCCGATGATGGTGGCGATCTCTCCTTCTTCGATTTCAAAATCGATCCCATGCAGGGCCCGGATGTTTCCGTAAGAAACCCGCAAGTTTTCCACCTTCAGCAGCATTATTCCACCATCTCCTTGCCCAGGTAGGCCTCGATGACCTTCGGATCGCTCTGGATCTGCTCCGGCGACCCCTCGGCGATCACCTCACCGAATACCAGGGTTTGAATTTCCTCACACAGCTCCATGACAAACCGCATCCGGTGTTCGATCAGAAAAATCCCCACGCCGAAATCGCGGTGGACCCTGCGGATGATCGCCATCATCTGGGACAGCTCCTCCGGGTTCATTCCGGCGGTCGGTTCGTCGAGAAAGAGAATCTTCGGCTCCGTGGCCAGCGCCCGCGCCATTTCCACGCGTCGCTGGGCGCCGTATGGAAGATTGAGCACCATCTGGTCGGCGAACCGGTCGATGCCGAACAAATTGAGCAGGTCCTGCGCCTTCTGCCGGCTTTCCCGCTCCTCCCGCACCCGCTTGGGCGTTCCGAACAGCGCACCGACCAGCCCGTAGGTCAGTTTCGAGTAGCGGGCCATCATGACGTGCTCCAGCACGGTCATGTGTCGCCAGAGCTGCAGGTTCTGAAAGGTCCGTCCCAATCCCCGGGAAGCAATCTGATGGGGAAACAGCCCCACGATCGACTCTCCGTCCAGTCGGATATCCCCTTCTGTCGGCCGGTAGACACCGGTGATCAGGTTGAAGATGGTGGTCTTGCCGGCACCATTGGGACCGATGAGACCATGGATTTCGCCGGGATCGATCCGCAGGCTGTAATTGTTGACCGCGCGCAGACCGCCGAAATCGTGGCTCATGTTCTCCACTTCAAGCAGGGCCATGCCTATACCTCGAGATCGGTTTTCTGTTTGGGCTGAAGAATCGCCCGAACGTCGAATTCGCGAAACGCAATGAGGCCGGTGGGCCGAAAAATCATCACCAAAATCAGCAGCAGCGGGATGATGATCCACTTGAACAGTTCAAAGGGCCGCAGGGCTTCTCCCAGCGCGCTGATGCTCACTGCGCCGACAATGGAGCCGACAACGGAGTTCAGCCCACCGAAGTAGACCATGGCCAGCACCTCGGCCAGCTTCTGCAGGCCGAAGCTGCCGGGGTTTACGTATCGCAGCACGTGGGCATAGAGCCCTCCGGCGACCCCCGCCCAGAAGGCCCCGAAAAGAAACGCCGTCATCTTGGTCTGCCGCGTATTGACGGTCATTGCGTCGGCGGCGCTTTCATCGTCGCGGACCGCGTTGAGCGCCTTGCCGAACGTGGAGCGGACAAAGTTGTTGATCGTCCAGACGCAGAGGACCATCCAAAAAAAGACGATCGGAAGCGAGGCAAAATCGGGCTGGCCTTTCAGGCCCCTGGGGCCGCCGACGACCTCGAGGTTTTCGATCACGCTCTTTACGATGAACATGAACGCCAGCGAAATGATGGCCAGATAGTCCCCCCGGGTCCGAAAAGACGGTATGGCCACGATCAGCGCGCCGACGGCCGCAATGGCGCCCCCGACGAGCAACGCTACCGGAAAGACAAAGTGGCCGAGCGCGCCGGGCAGCAGCGCCGGGCCGAAGAGCTTGTCATCGGAAAACAGCAGAACCGAAACCACCGAGGCCCCGTAAGCGCCCAGCGCGATGAACCCCGGATGGGAGCAGGAAAATTCGCCCATGTAGCCGTTGATGACATTGAGGCTCAGGGTCACCATGACCGCAATGAGGGTGAACCGCAGCGTCATTCCGCGGTACGCGCTGATATCCGCCCACAGGTGCATGATCAGGTACAAAAGACCCAGGTGGAGAATCACGGAGACCACCGTCGGCAGTCTCGTAAACTGCAAGGCGATCCAATTGGCCGGGCGGACCAGGATCGTGGAAAACAGCCCGATGGGAACGACGTAGATCAAAAAGACGTACATCAGCACCCGGGGGGTGCGAAACGGATCCGGGAAATTCATGACCCAATGGGCCTGCCCTTCCCCGAACAGCCGGCCGATCATCATGATCTGCTCCCAGCCCTGCCAGAGGAAATGCTTCACCTCTTTTGCAATCGTTAGGATACCGAACATGCTGGGGATCTTGGACATTTCAAGCAGGTCGACCAGATCGTAGCCGACAAGGTGCTCCAGCACCACGCCCGTGAGCAGCGCCAGCAGCCAGCCGATCATCGGCACCATCGAAAGGCGCCGGGCGATCGCTGAACGAACCCGCTGGTAGGTGGTTTGTTGGGAGTCGTTTTCGCGATTCATTTCATGTTCTCATCTGCGATTGCAAAAAACCGATAAGCGTTTCGCCGTCCGGATGGTCGGAAGCCGAGGTCCAAACCGCTCCTTCCACCGCCGGTTACAGGCGGAGCTTGGTGCTGTGCGGTTCCCCGAAAAAGCCGTGGGGACGGTACACCAGGATCAGCAGAATGATCGAATAGGCGATCAGATCCCGCAGGGTCGACGGAAACACCAGGGGAACGAAGATTTCGATGAAGCCGAGCAGAAAGCCCGCAAAACAGGCGCCCATGATCGAACCGCGGCCACCGAGAATGGCGGCGACAAATGCCTTCCACCCGTAGACGATTCCCATGGTCGGCTCCAGGACCGGGTAGGCCAAACCAAAAAAGATTCCGGCTACGGCCGCAAGCGCCGATCCGATGGCAAAGGTCATGCGGGCAATCGAATTGATCGACACGCCCATCAGCGGGATGACCAGATAGTCGAAAGACATGGCGCGCATGGCCATCCCCCACTTGTTCTTCTTGATGAACAGATGAAGGGCAAGCATGAAGGCGAGGGAAACGCCGACGATCATGATTTTGATGTTCGTAAAATCGACGCCGCCGACGGAAAAGGTCGTGCTTTCGATCAACGCCGGAAAGCTGCGCCGCTTGGCCCCCAGCAGGATCAGGTTTCCCTGCTCCAGAATGATTCCGATCATCAACCCGGTGATCGCCGCAGAGGCGCGCGGCGCGTCCCGCAGCGGCCGGTATCCGATGCGCTCCACGAGCATCCCCACGATGGAGGTCAGCCCCATGGCGACGATCAGGGTCAAAATGAGAATGACCCATCCCGGCAGCGATATGGTACCGGCGGCCGCCAGACCAACAAGGGCCGTGGAAACCCCGAAGCCGATATAGGCGCCCACCATGAAAATGTCGCCGTGGGCGAAATTGAACAGCATCAGGATGCTGTAGACCATCGAGTAGCCAAGCGCGATCAGCGCGTAAAAGCTGCCCCATTGCAAGGCATCGACCACGTTCTGAAAGTCGAGGATGTTGATAAAACTGAAGGACATGGGAACGACTCCCGGGTGCGGTATAAAAGGGCGGGCCAGGGCTCGCGCCCTGGCCCGGGGATCCCGCCCATCGGTGGGATCCTGAAAGGACAACCGTTCCGTTCAGGGGTCGAAGGGTTTCTCCCGGCCTGCCCGGCCGGGTTCGGCAAACAAACCCTTCGACCTCGGGATTTTCCGAAAAGCGGCGGAGCCGCCCTTCATCCACTCGCACAGCGAATTTACGGGCAGACCGATTTGTAGAACTCGTACTCACCCTTGTCGCTGATGCGCACGATGACGGCGCACTTGATCGGATCGCCTTCCTCGGTGAAGGTCATCTTCCCGGTGATCCCGTCAAACTCCTTGATCTTGGCCATGGCGTCCCGGACACACTGCCGGTCTTGCTCGATCCGGCCGGTGATCTTCCCGCAG
>JASFPT010000250.1:0-5914 GCA_050115795.1 Desulfobacterales bacterium | reverse complement strand
GGAAGACGCCAACGGCGTGCCCATCTCCAGCTACCAGGGCGGCCATATCGAGTTTTTCAAGTACCTGGTCGACCTCCTCAAGAAACGCGGCGTGCCCCACGTGAAAGTCTTCGGGGGCGGCGGCGGGGTGATCGTCCCCGACGAAATCAAGGAACTGGAAAGCTACGGTGTCGCCAAGATCTACTCGCCGGAAGACGGCGCCCGCTGGGGCCTTCAGGGCATCGTCAACCACATGATGGAAAAGATGGATTTTCCCACCGTCTCTTCTTTCGACTTCGACCTTTCCTCCCTCTGCCCGGATAACAAGCCACTCATCGCCCGGCTGATTACCGCCGTGGAAAAGGCAAAGGCCTCTGAAAACGGTCACCTGGCAAAGCTTCGCGCCCAGCTGATCGAAAAATTCGACGGCCGGAAGATTCCGGTGATCGGCATTACCGGCACCGGCGGCGCTGGAAAATCCTCCCTGACCGACGAACTGATCCTCCGACTGCTGCATGATCTGAAGGATCTGCGCGTTGCGATCATCAGCACAGACCCGTCGCGGCGAAAAACCGGCGGCGCCCTTCTGGGCGACCGCATCCGGATGAACGCCATCGGCAGCCCGCGCGTGTACATGCGGTCGCTGGCCACCCGCAGCTCGCGCACCGAGCTGCCGCTGGTGCTGGCCGAGGCGCTCAACGTGGCGCGGGCCTCCGGCTTCGATCTGGTCATCGCCGAAACCGCCGGCATCGGCCAGGGCGATTCGAGCATCGTCGACTTCGTCGACGTGTCCCTGTACGTGATGACCAGCGAATTCGGCGCTGCATCCCAGCTGGAAAAGATCGACATGCTCGATTTTGCCGACCTGATCGTGATCAACAAATACGAAAAGCGCGGCGGCGAAGACGCGCTCCGGGACGTGCGAAAGCAGGTCCAGCGCAACCGGAATGCATGGGACAAGGCCCCGGAGGAGATGCCGGTCTACGGCACCATTGCCTCCAAGTTCAACGACGACGGCGTCACGGCGCTGTACCACGGCATGCTCGACGCGGTGGCCGAAAACACCGGGGTCCGGTTGGATTCCTCCCTTCCCCGAATCGACGGCAAAACCTCGACCTCCAAAACAATTATCATTCCACCGGAGCGAACCCGCTACCTGGCGGAAATCTCCGAAACCGTCCGAGACTACCACCGAAGAACGGAAGAACAGGCCGAGGCGGTGCGCCGCGCGTGGCAGCTGAAGCAGACCGCCAAGGCGATCTCCGGCGACGGACTCGAGGGCGGCACCGAAGCCCTCCTGGGCCGCCTCAAAGAGGAGATCGAAAAATCCGAAGCCGCCATAGAGACCGAAACCACCCGCCTGATGCAGGAGTGGGAAAAGATCCGGGAAAAATACACCGCCGACGAACTGGTCTACACGGTTCGGGGCCGCGAGATCCGCGTGCCGCTTTTCGTCGAATCCCTTTCCCGTCGTCGGATCCCGAAGATCGCCCTGCCGCGGTTTTCAGACCCCGGCGAGATCTACCGGTGGATGCGCCGCGAAAACGTTCCCGGCCGGTTTCCCTTCACCGCCGGGGCCTTTCCGCTCAAACGGGTCGACGAGGAGCCCACGCGGATGTTTGCCGGCGAGGGCGATCCGGCCCGCACCAACCGCAGATTCAAGCTGCTGTCGGCGGACTACCCGGCCAAGCGGCTGTCGACGGCCTTCGACTCGGTCACCCTCTACGGGTGGGACCCGGACGAGCGGCCCGACATCTACGGCAAGGTCGGCACCTCCGGGGTCAGCGTGTGCAGTTTGGACGACGTCAAGGTCCTCTACGGCGGGTTCGACCTGTGCGCCCCCAACACTTCGGTGTCGATGACCATCAACGGACCGGCCCCGATCATCCTGGCGATGTTTCTCAACACGGCCATCGACCAGCAATTGGACAAATTCAGGAAAGAAAAGGGCAAAGCGCCGAGCCCGGCCGAAGCCGAAGAGATCCGGGCAGATGTCCTTTCCATCGTCCGGGGAACGGTGCAGGCCGACATTCTCAAGGAGGACCAGGGGCAGAACACCTGCATCTTCTCCATCGATTTCGCCTTGAAGATGATGGGCGACATCCAGGAATTCTTCATCGAAAACAACGTTCGCAATTTCTACTCGGTCTCCATCTCCGGCTACCACATCGCCGAGGCCGGCGCCAACCCGATCTCCCAGCTGACCTTCACCCTGGCCAACGGGTTCACCTACGCCGAGTACTATCTTTCCCGGGGCATGCCGATCGACCGGTTCGGACCGAACCTGTCGTTTTTGTTCTCCAACGGCATGGACCCGGAGTACACGGTCATCGGCCGGGTGGCCCGCCGGATCTGGTCCGTTGCCATGCGGGACAAGTACCGGGGCAACGAACGCTCTCAGATGCTCAAGTATCACATCCAGACATCGGGCCGGAGCCTGCACAGCCAGGACATCCAGTTCAACGACGTCCGGACCGCCCTCCAGGGGCTGTGCGCGATCTACGACAACTGCAACAGCCTTCACACCAATGCCTTCGACGAAGCGATCACCACGCCCAGCAAGGAATCGGTGCGGCGGGCGCTGGCGATCCAGCTGATCATCAACCGGGAATGGGGCCTTGCCAAGAACGAGAACCCCCTGCAGGGGAGTTTCATCGTCGACACCCTCACCGACCTGGTCGAAGAGGCGGTGCTGACCGAGTTCGACCGGATCACCGAGCGGGGCGGCGTGCTGGGCGCCATGGAAACCGGCTATCAGCGCAGCAAGATCCAGGAAGAGTCGATGTACTACGAGCTGCTCAAGCACACGGGCCAACTGCCGATCATCGGGGTGAACACGTTCCGCGATCCGGATGCGGCTGCAGACGACCTGGTCGAAGAACCTTTCTCCCTGGAGCTTTCCCGGGCAACGGAAGAAGAAAAGCGCTCCCAGCTGCAGCGGCTGGCCGACTTTGAAAAGCGGCATGAAAAAGAAGCGCCCGCGGCCCTGGAGCGGCTCCAGAAAGTGGTCCTGTCCAGCGGCAACATCTTCGCCGAGTTGATGAACACGGTACGAAGCTGCAGCCTGGGCCAGATCACAAAGGCCCTCTACGAGGTCGGCGGGCAGTACAGAAGGAATATGTAGGGCGGCAGGTAGCCGATGGCAGGTGGCAGGAAAAGATCAAAAACCAGCCGCGGCCCACATCCCACCTGCCACTTGCCACTTGCCACTGGCCCATCGCCACGTGAAGAAAATAAAATACCTGAAAAAGGAGCCGATATGTACCGAGAAGCCGTCATCGTTTCAGCCGTCCGAACCCCCCTGGGCGCCTTCGGTGGGAGCCTGTCCGGTATCGGGGCAACCGACCTGGGCGCGCACGTGATCCGGGAAGCAATCCGCCGCGCCGGCATCGAAGACGCCGCCGTCGACGAGGTGATCATGGGCCAGGTGCTGCCCTGCGGCTACGGGCAGAACCCGGCCAAGCAGGCGGCGGTGAAGGCGAAACTGCCCTGGGAGGTGGAGTGCATCACCGTCAACAAGGTCTGCGGATCCGCTCTGAAATCGGTCATGCTTGCCGCCCAGGCGATACAGCTTTCCGACGCCGACGTCGTGGTGGCCGGCGGGATGGAGAACATGTCCGCGGCGCCCTACTTTCTTGCCAAGGCCCGTTTCGGCTACCGGATGGGTCCGGGGACCATCGAAGACCACATGGTCCACGACGGCCTCTGGGACCACGTGAACGACTTTCACATGGGCATTTCCAACGACCTCTGTTCGGAAAAATACGGCATCAGCCGCGAAGATCAGGACCGGTACGCCGCCGAATCCTACCGGCGGACGATCGCGGCGATCGAATCCGGACGCTTCGCAGCGGAAATCGCACCGGTGGCCGTACCCCAGCGAAAAGGCGAGCCGAAGATCTTCGACACCGACGAATGCCCCCGGGACACCTCCTACGAGGCGCTGGCCAAAATGAAGCCCGCCTTTCAGAAGGAGGGGTTTGCCACGGCGGGAAACGCTTCGATCATCAGCGACGGCGCCGCCGCAGTGGTGGTGATGGCCCGGGAAAGGGCCGAGGCGCTCGGCTGTGACATTCTGGCAACCGTGGGCGCCCAGGCCTCCTACGGCATCGACATGAAATACGTGCTGGTGGCACCGGTCTGGGCGATCCCCAAGTGCCTCGACAAGGCCGGGATCGACAAGGCCGACGTGGACCTGTGGGAGGTCAACGAGGCCTTCAGCGGCTCCACCGTTGCCGTGCTTCGCGAACTGGGCCTCGATCCCGCCGCGGTGAATGTCAACGGCGGCAGCGTGGCCCTGGGCCATCCCATCGGCGCCAGCGGCTGCCGGGTGCTGGTGACGCTGCTCTACGAGATGAAGCGCCGGGAGGCCAAAACGGGCCTGGCGTCGCTGTGTCTGGGCGGCGGGGAAGCGGTGGCGCTCATCGTAAAGCGATAAATCGGGTTTGGTGTTTGGTGTTTGGTGTTTGGTTTTCAGTGTTTGGTGTTCGGTGTTCGGTGTTTGGTGTTCGGTGTTCGGTGTTTGGTGTTTGGTGTTTGGTGTTTTGGTTGGGCAAGCATCGTGGTCACCGGGTTCTGATGCGTTTCTACAAAACACCAAATACCAAACACGAAACACAATTCTTTCCAATAATGGAGACGGGGAGGAATCTGATGAGCATTCAGACATTCGGCGTCATCGGTGCCGGGCAGATGGGAAACGGCATCGCGCAGGTGGCGGCGGCAAGCGGACTGAACGTGATCATGAACGACATCTCGGAGGAATTCTGCAAAAAGGGTCTTGCCAACATCGAAAAACTGCTCGGCCGCAGCGTGGAAAAGGGAAAGATCGAGGCGTCTGACAAAGAGGCGGTGCTGGGCCGGATTCGGACCAGCACCGACATTCAGGACATGGCCGACGCCGACTTCGTCGTGGAGGCGGCCACCGAAAGAGAAGACCTGAAGTTCAAGATCTTTCAAGACCTGGACGCCGCCTGCCGTACGGAAGTGATTTTGGCCACCAACACCTCTTCGATTCCGATCGGCCGGATCGCGTCCCGGACGAAACGGGCGGAAAAGGTCATCGGCATGCACTTCATGAACCCGGTGCCGGTGATGAAGCTGGTGGAGGTCATCCGGGGGCTGGCCACATCCGACGAGACCTTTGAGACCACGTGGGACCTGGCCCGGTCGTTGGGCAAGACGCCGGCACAGGCCAACGACTATCCGGGCTTCATCGCAAACCGCATCCTGCTGCCGATGATCAACGAGGCCGTTTACTGCCTGTATCACGGCGTCGGAAACCGGGAGGACATCGACACGGTGATGAAGCTGGGCATGAACCACCCGATGGGTCCGCTGGCCCTGGCCGACCTGATCGGCCTCGACACCTGCCTTGCGATCATGGAAACCCTTTACGGGGGGTTCAAGGACTCCAAGTACCGGCCGTGCCCGCTGCTGCGCAAGTACGTGGAGGCCGGCTGGCTGGGGAGAAAGTCGGGTAGGGGGTTCTACGAGTATAGTTGATTGGTTGATTGGTTAAATGGTCGAGTGGTTGCATTGGAAAAACCATTTTTGGAATGCAACAACCGATATGGTCCCAAGCCATCTTTTCAAATCTACCACTTGACCAATCAACGAATCGACCAATCAACCAAACCGGAGGAAAGGTGGCAGGCAAATCTGAACCAAAACAGACCATCGGAAGCCGCATCAAAAAGGCCCGAGCCGCCCGAAAAATGGACCTCGACACCATGGCCAACGAGACCGGCTTTTCCACCGCGTACCTGGAACGGATCGAGTCGGGCACAGAAACCCCGCCGGTGGGAACGCTGCTCCAGGTGGCTCGGGCGCTGAAAATCGACTCCGGGGCGCTTCTCCGGGCGCAGGAAAACCAGCTTCACCGGCGGATCCGTGCCTACACCAAGAGAACCGAAAACTACGGCTACACCACCCT
>JASFPT010000249.1:0-5921 GCA_050115795.1 Desulfobacterales bacterium | reverse complement strand
AAAAAGGAAAACCCCCAGGCTGATCTTGCTTACCAGCTTATCAGCTTAATAGCTAAATAACTTATTCGCTCAATCCTGTTTCTTTCCCTTTATCCGATACAGCGCGTACGTGTAATCCTTCTCGGTGGCACGGTCGACCAGTTCCATGTCCCAGCGGGTCATGATCTCGCTGCACAGTCGCCGGTTGCGCACAGAAGGCGTGTTGCACCAGTAGTCGTAGTGGAAGTAGACCTGCCCCGAAAACCGCCGGAGCATGTCCTTGACCGTCTCTTCGGCCGTCACCCCTGCAAAGGCCTGCGCCGCTCCCCGGCCCCAGAGCAGGAACATGGACGGGTTGTGGGTCAGGGTGACGGAGCGCACCGGAAGCTCTTCGGCGAACCGGTGGGCGTAGCGGTGGTCAAAGCGAGAGGCCCAGGCCTCCTGTCCCACCGTGAGGACTTGGGGAAGAAACGGGAGGGCGACGGCCACCAGCACTGCCATGGCAAGGACCGATGCGACCCTGTTGCCGACGCGGAAGACGGCCAGATCCCGAAGCCGACCCACGCCGGACCCGGCCAGCACCGCCAGCGGGGCGAAGGAGAGCAGGGCGAAGCGATCGTCGGCCCCGAAGTTGTAGCTGCCCGCGTAGAAGTACAGGAAGATCGACCAGAAGAGCGCAAACCACAACAGTACCAGAAAGCGCAGGTCCGCCCTGGCTTTTCCGGCCACCAGCCCGATCAGGGCAAAGATCGAAAAGGCCGCCGGAAACTCGACGTTGTTGAAGTAGTATGGACCGTTGACGGCCAGGTTGGCGGCGGCAAACGCCCGGGAAAACTTGACCCCTTCCGCGCCCCAGGACTCTCCGCCCACCGCATGCAGGTGCAGCGCCAGTGGCACCAGAAAAGCGGCTGCAACCAGCGCTCCGCTCCAGCCCCGGGCCTGGGTGAACACCTTCGGCCGGACGGTGAGCATCGCCGCCACTGTCCAGAAGAAGATCATCATCGACTCGGGCCGCATGTAGCAGGCCATGGGGAGCAGCACGGAAAGCAAAAAAAGGTGGCGGTTTTGCCCCGATTCCAAAAAGACCAGGGCGGTCAGCACCACTGCTCCTGCGAAAAAGGCGGCCGATGGCTCCACGGCCCCGGTGTTGGACCAGATGAGATTGTGGGGGATCAGCCCGTAGATCGCGGCTGCGGCCAGGGAAGGGAAAAAGGCGGCCGTCAGGCGCCGGGTGATGAAAAAAACGATCAATACCGAGCCGGCAAAGAGCAGGTTGTTGGCGACAAAGAGAAAGATCTCGTCCGTGCCGAAGATCCTGAAAAAGAAGCTGAGCAAAAAGGGCCACCCGGCCGGCTCCTTGTTGTATTCGGTCCAGATCGGCTTGTAGGCTTCGTGCTCGAAAAACCCGTAGTTGGCATAGGCCGCATCGCCGGTCGCGGCGATGGTCTGGCCCACGTTGGCGTAGATGTCTTCGTCGTAGTAGATTCGGTGGGTGCGGGGCACGGCGAACGCGGCAATGGCCCCTGCAGCCAGGACCACCATGAAAAGCGCCGCCCCCTGCCTTTTGGTCATGGAGGAGAAAATCCCGGCCAGGTCCCCTGCGCACAGGAGCAGCCCGAAAAGCACCAGCATCAGATCCACGGCGAGCACAGCCGGCACGGCCGATTTGAGCATTTCCCGCAGGCGCAGCGCCGGCACATAATCCACCCCGTAGACCACCGTCCCCAGAACGACCGCAAATCCCGTGTATAGCAGCAGCGGCGAGAAGTGGCGCAAAAGACGAAGCGCCGGAGAACGATATGGCGGGTCTTCGATGTTCATCGGGTAATGAGCCAGTTGCCGGAATCGTAAGAGTTGATAAGCTATTGAGCTATTGAGCTGATAAGCTGTTAAGCTATTAAGCTGATAAGCTGTTAAGCTCGTAAGCTATTAAGCTCGTAAGCTATTAAGCTAATGAGCTGGTAAGCTGATAAGCTGGTAAGCAAAAAAAGAAAAAATGGCCGAGGGAATCTCTTTTCCCTTATTTCTAGCTCAACAGCTCAACAGCTTATCAGCTTAATAGCTAATCTCTTTCCACCAGATAGTTCTCCATAAACAAATACTTCACTCCCGTTCTCCGGAAGGTTTCGATGGCATCCTCCGGGGTGCAGACCATGGGGTCGCCGTGGATGTTGAAACTGGTGTTGAGCACCACCCCGTGGCCGAGGGCCTCTTTGATCTTTTCCAGCAGCCGGCGGTAGGCGGGGTTTTCTCCGCCCACGAACTGGGGGCGGCAGGTGCCGTCGATGTTGATCACCCCGGCCATTTTCGCCCGGTGTTCGGGCCGGGTCCGGAAGGCCAGGGTCATAAAGGGGTTGTCTTTGTCTGTGCCCTTTTCGATCTCCAGAAGGGCGTCGGCGTCTTCTGCCAGAATGCTGGGGCAAAACGGCTGGTACCAGACCCGCTTTTTCAGCGCCAGGTTCAGCCGGTCGCGAACGGCCGTATCGTCGGGCCGGGCCAGGATGCTCCGGTTGCCCAGGGCCCGGGGGCCGAGCTCCATGCGGCCCGAAAACCAGAGGATGATCTCGCCGGCCAGGGTCTTTTCGGCGGCAACGGCCGGCGCATCGGTCAGGCGCCGAAAAGGCAGGCCCGAAGCGGCAAGTATGTCCTTGACGGCTTCTTCTCCCACGGAGGGCCCGCGGTAGAGGTCGGCCAGCCGGCAGCCGGACACCCCGAAGGCCGCTGCATTGTGGGCCACGGCCGCCCCCAGGGCCAGGCCCCCGTCCCCCATGTGGGGAAACACGTAGATCCGCTCGACCGCCTCGAGGTCTGCGATCTTCATGTTCAGCTTGACGTTGGAAAAGACCCCGCCGGACAGACAGACCGCAGAAAGCCCGGTTCGGGAAAGCGCGTTTTGAACCATCTCCAGCACCCGTTTTTCGAGCACCCGCTGGGCCATGTAGGCAAACTGCTCCGACGGGTAGCGCCACAGGATTTTTTTCAGCGCCCGGAACAGCCCGGTGGACGAGTAGGGGGAGATCAGGGCGAGTTCCTCGACCCGGAGCAGATCCATCAGCGGGTTTTCCTCGTCTTTGACCGGGTAGGCGTATTCTGCCAGGGCCATGACCTTCCCCTCGTCCTCGAGTTCGCGCATGTTCATCAGGTTGGTGACATGCTCGAAGAAGATCCCGAAAGAGGCCTTCGAAGACTGGCGATGGACCGGGAAGAGCCCTCCGTCGGAAAAGCGCCAGACAGAGGCGGACAGGCCGTCGCCCACCCCGTCGATGGTGACGACCAGGGCCCGGTCGAACCCGCTGCATCGGGCAGCGGCCTGGGCGTGGCATTCGTGGTGGTCGTAAAAGAGCAAGGGGCGTCCGGACAGGCCGGCCCTGGAAAGACCGCTTCGCAGACTGACGCGGCTCAGCAGCGCAGAGAGTGCATTGGGGGCAAGCTCGGTGAACCGGTACTTGAAGCGTTTCTTGAACGGGTCGAGGGGGCCCGGGTCTTTTTTTCTTCTCCGGATCCGGTAGTACTCTTCTTTGAGGGAGGGAAAAAGCCGTGTCAGGGTCTTTGCCGGGTCGGTGGTGGAAACGGCCACCGCCGCCACCTGCTGCGGCGAGAGTCCGGTTTCCTTGAGGCAGCAGGCGATCGAAAGCAGGGGCATGCCGACCTCGAGCTTGCGCCGGGACAGCCGCTCCTCGTTGACCGCAACGAGGACTTCTTCTCCGGCCACCAGCGCCGCCCCAGCGTCGTGCCCGTCCCAGATGCCGAGAATCACATTATGGGAGGTGTTCTTCATTGGATGCGCAATTGATTTGGCAATTGTGGCACCTCAAACAGAAGTCGAAAGCTGTTGAGCTGCTGAGCTACTAAGCTGCTAAGCGATTTAGAAAAGATATTGGACAGGATCTACAGGATCACACGGATGATTATGAGGATGTTTGCGGCGGCCAGCCTGTCCTGCCTGTCCCGAGTAAGTCGAGGGGAGCAGCGTTGAAGGGACGCTGCCGCAAACGTTCCATCGCCTTCGGCGAATGATAGCCCAGTCCTCAAAAACCAACTCGGCACATGGCCTGCAGTGCAACCGGTCGTGTTAACGTGTTGGCCTCCGCGCGGCGGGTGGCTGTTTTCCCCTGCCATCCGGGCAGGGGAAATAAACCTGTCCATCCTGTTGATCCCGTCTAAAAGTAGTTTTCTTTGTAAAACAGCAGGTCTCCATCGAAATAAATCGCCCTCACCTATACCCGATTGGGGAGGGATTCGTCAAAGACGGCCGATCAGATGGCTCCAGCCGAAGAAACGCAGCACGCTTTGGGCAAGAAGGGGCAGGGCGGCCGGTTTTACCAGGGAGAGAAGCCGGGCCATGACCCGCGGGCGTAAGTAGAACCGGCGGAAAGCCAGGCGCCGGAAGGCGTCGACCGTTTCGGCGGGAAGGCCGGGCAGGTCCATTGCGGAGCGGCTCTGGGAACCGGCCCCGTCGGCCTGAAGCCAACCCTTCTCCCGGGCCTCGCCAAACAGGGCGGTTCCCGGAAAGGGGGAGGCGGCATAGAACTGGCCGATGTCCAGGGGCAGTTGCAAGGCAAAAGCCAGTGTTTTTTTCATCCCGGCAATCGAATCGCCGGGAAGTCCGAAGATGAAATGACCGGAGACGACGAGCCCCGCCCGGCGGGCGGCGGCAACGGCCCGGGCGCTTTGGGCGGAGGTGATGTTCTTGTGCGAGCGGGAAAGCACGCCCTGGTCGGCCGACTCGATCCCGTAGCTGATCATCCAGCAACCGGCCTCCTTCATCACGGCGAGGATCTCGTCGTCCACGGTGTCGACCCGGCTGTTGCA
This sequence comes from Desulfobacterales bacterium, assembly GCA_050115795.1. Taxonomy (GTDB): domain Bacteria; phylum Desulfobacterota; class Desulfobacteria; order Desulfobacterales; family CAFBRK01; genus JAIPEL01. The sequence goes on along the minus strand of JASFPT010000249.1, from coordinate 1,130 downwards.
GGTCCATTGGATCCGCAGCCGGCGGCGCCGGATCTCCCGGCAGAACTCGGCCACGTAGGTCCGGCTGGCCGTGAAGGTGTCGGCCCAGATAAAGTAGTCGGTGATGTCGAAGCGGGCGACGTTTTGTTCGATCTCGTCTGCCACCTGCTTTACCGGCCGCATCCGCAGGGTTCGGCCGTAGTACTGGGGGGCCGTGCAGAAGGTGCAGCGGTACGGGCAGCCCCGGACCGGGGCCACGATCAGAAACAGCCGGCCTTTGAGCGGGAGCCGGTAAGGGGAAAGATCGAGCCGGTGCCAGGCCGGTGCGGGTATTTCCGCCGGATCGAGCCACGGCCGGTCCGGGTTGTGACGGACCTCACCGCTTGCATCGACAAAGGAGATACCGGCCGCCTTTGTTCGATCCGCCGCTGTTTTCCGGCACAGGTCGGCGATCGTGCCTTCCGGCTCTCCCCGGATGACCGCGTCGATGCCGCCGAATAGAAGCGCGGCTTCCGGGTCTGCCGTGACGTGGGTGCCGAACACGGCGACCTGCGCCGCCGGGGCGGCCTGCTTGAGCCGTGCAGCCGCGGCCAGGTCGGCAGAAAGGGTGGGTGTTCCCGTGGTGACAAAGATCCAGCCGGGCCCGAAGGCCGCGGTCCGTCGGAGCAGGGCCGGCGTGTCCATGCCCACGGCCGGGCAGTCGATGATTTCGGCGGTCCGGCCATCGGCCTCCAGTAAGGCGGCGGCGGTGGCCAACGACACCGGCGGCCATTGGGTGGCCCAGACCCCTGCCTCCTGGGTGCACCGCCCCTCCCGGGTAAACCCCTTGCCCTCCGGATGGGGCGGGTTGACCAGCAGCACCCGCGGTGGAGATGCAGCCGATAAGCTGCTGAGCAAGGTATTTGAGGTCTTATGGTCCACTGATCGGGCCTTCTGCAAGGCAGCTGTTGTGCTGATAAGCTATTGAGCTATTGAGCTATTGAGCTGTTAAGCTGTTAAGCTGTTAAGCTGCTAAGCTGCTAAGCAAAAAAAAGAGCCAGAGATATTATTTGGGTTCCTTGGGTACTCGCCGGCAACTTTGTGGCGCGCTCATCACTCACCACAGACCACAAACCGGGCGGCGCAGCCGCCCTCCCCACCCGCCAGTTCCA
>JASFPT010000248.1:0-5931 GCA_050115795.1 Desulfobacterales bacterium | reverse complement strand
CCCTGGTTTTCACTCACCACACCCGCTACGAGCAATACGTGCACCATATCACCGAGGACCTGGAGACCCTTCGGGATTTTGCCCAGAACCTGGCCACCGAGTATGCCAATCTGTGCTCATGCGTTATCGCCCCGAGCCGCAGCATCGCCCGGCTGATCCGCTCCCGGGGCGTCAAGCGCCCGATCCACGAAATTCCCACAGGGGTCGATCTCCAATTCTTTTCAGCTGGAAAAGGCCCTGCTTTCCGGCGCAAATTCGGCATTGCAGAAGATGCACCGGTGGTGGGCCATGTGGGCCGGCTGGCTCCGGAGAAAAACCTGACCTACCTGGCCCGGGCTGTCGCCGCGCTTCTTGGACGACACGCAAAATGCGTTTTTCTGGTGGTGGGAGATGGACCGAGCCGGGAGAAGATCGAAGCCGAATTTGGAGCCGATCTGAGACCCCGGCTCGTTATGGCGGGCCGGTTGACCGGTCAGGCGTTGAGCGACGCCTATGCCGCCATGGACCTGTTCGCATTTTCCTCGAAATCCGAGACCCAGGGGATGGTGGTGGCCGAAGCCATGGCCGCGGGAAATCCGGTGGTCGCCCTTGATGCCCCCGGTGTCCGGGAAATGATCCAGGACGGCAAAGACGGCCGTCTTCTGGCCGCAGACGCCCCTGCCCGGGCTTTTGCCGAAGCGCTGGCAGAACTTCTTGAAGATCCGGTTCGACTCAAGGCCTTGACCGAAGAGGCCTACGGTAAGGCCGAATCGGTAAGCCGGAAGCGGTGTGCCCGGAAAGTGGTCGACCTCTACGGCTCGATACAGAGGCGGACGCCGTCTGCACGATCCCACGGCGCCGCGCTGGATGATCTGGTGCGCCGCCTTCGTTCCGAGTGGGAGCTGGCTTCCGGGAAGATGGCCGCCCTGAAAAAGGCCATGGGAGAAGATTTTTTGAACCGGCCCTGATGCCGAGGCCCGGAGACAACCGAGCAGTCTCCGTCGCTTTTACCTCGCCGCCGGGTGCCGGCCATGCCGGCGCCCGCCTCCGCCCATCCACCCCGCCGGATCTGCCGGGAAGGCGAAAAGCTTCCGGGCTTCGTGCTTGAAATCGGTTTTCGCAATTCTATATTGACCCATGTCCAGGGATCTTTCTGAAAGGGGAAACGATGGCGAAACAGTACTGGCTCATGAAATCCGAGCCCGGGGCGTATTCCATCGACGATCTGGAAAGCGCGCCGGACCGGACCGACCACTGGGACGGCGTCAGAAACTACCAGGCGCGAAACTTCATGCGAGACGAAATGAGGCCGGGCGATCGCGTGCTCTTTTACCACAGCGGAAAGGAGCCGTCGGTGGTCGGCACCGCCACGGTAGCCCGCAAAGGATATCCGGACCACACGGCCCAGGATCCGCAAAGCGACCATTACGATCCGAAGAGCAGTGAAAAAAAACCGATCTGGTACATGGTCGATATCCGGTTCGAACAAAAATTTCCCCGGCCTGTCCCCCTTGCCGAACTGCGAAAGGCAAAGGGCCTGGAGAAGATGATGCTTCTGAAAAAGGGGATGCGGCTTTCGATCCAGCCGGTTTCCAAGCGAGAATTCGACATCATCGTTTCGATGGGGATGGGGCATTTATCCAGGTAGCCGGTTTGGCCGGTTTTCCAGTCGAGCCTTCAGCCGATGCGCTCAGCAATTTCGGCCGTGAACCGGCAAGAGGGGAACCGGCGAAACGGGCTCACTGGATTCCATCAGGCAATTTAGAAACGCACTGGAGAAAGAGCCATGACCAAAAAAGTACTCGTGCCGATCGCCGACGGAACCGAGGAGATCGAGGCCGTCTGCATCGTGGACGTGCTGCGAAGGGCCGGCGCCGAGGTGACCGTCGCGTCGGTGGAAAAAGAGCTTCAGATCACCGCATCGCGGGGAGTGAAGATCGTCGCCGACGCCCGGATCGAAGAGTGCACCGAAACGGACTACGACCTGATCGCGCTGCCCGGCGGGATGCCCGGGGCCGAGCGTCTCCGAGATTCGACATCCCTGTCCGGACTTCTGAAAGAACAGCGGCAGCGCGGAAAACCCTATGCGGCGATCTGCGCTGCGCCGGCCGTCGCCCTGCAGCCCCACGGCCTTCTGGACGGTCGGAAGGCGACGACCCATCCCGGCTTTGTCGATCGGCTAAAAGACGCTGCTGCCGCCGAAAACCGGGTCGTGGTCGACGGCGTTGTGGTCACCAGCCGGGCGCCGGGAACCGCCATCGAATTTGCCCTGGCGCTGGTGGCCCTGCTTTTCGGCCCGGACAAGGCCGATGCGGTGGCCGAGCCGATGCTCGTGGCGGGAAGGTGATCCGGGTTTTCGGCAGCATCGCCCGGTTTTTCAGCCACTGCGCGGTGGCACGCTGTGCACTGCCGCCGGAAACTCCTGGCGTTTCCACGATTCGGTCCGCCGTCATCACGGTGGCGGCCGGAAAATCCCTGCGTTCATCCATGGGTCGAGGATTTGCCCGCAGAAGCGGCGGCAAAAACAGGATTGCCAAGAACCGGTGAATTGAGTATGCCTGTATGGGCCGGCTGCAAAGAATCTGCAGCCGGCGGGGGAACGTCTAATGGCAGACGCAGCGTCACCATCCGGTTCCTTTCTGATCGGGATCATTTCCGACACCCACGGGCTGCTGCGACCCGAAGCCGAAGAAGCGCTGGCCGGGGTCGATCTCATCGTGCATGCCGGCGATATCGATGTTTCAACGGTAATCGAGGGGTTGGAGAAAATCGCCCCGGTTCAGGCCGTCCGGGGGAACATGGACTTTGGGCCGCTGCACAAGCGCCTGCCGGATACGGCGGTGGTCGAGGCGGGGGGCCACTCCCTTTACGTGCTGCACGACCTGCACCGGCTCGACCTGGATCCGGCAGCGGCCGGATTCGATGCCGTGGTTTTCGGCCATTCCCACCGCCCGCTGGTCGAGGAAAAAAACGGCGTTTTGTTCGTCAACCCGGGCAGTGCGGGTCCCCGCCGGTTCGGCAAACCGGTGTCGGTGGCCCGCATGACCCTGCAAAACGGGCGGCTTTCGGCGAAGATCATCGAGCTGGACGTCTGAAGAACCCCGTTACCGGAGGGCTATCCGATGAACCGGGCGGAGGGCTTTCACCCATCACTGCTGGATCAGCTCTACGACGGTGTCTACTTTGTGGACCGCAATCGGCGGGTCACCTACTGGAACCGGGGGGCCGAGCGGTTGACCGGCTATGCACCGGAAGAGGTGGTTGGACAGCGGGACGCCGAAAGCCTCCTGATGCATCTGGATGAAGATGGGAACGACATGTGCCGGGAGGACTGCCCCCTGTCGGCAACACTGCAAGACGGGCAGGTGCGGGAGGCCGAGGCCTTTTTGCAGCACAAGCACGGTCACCGGCTGCCGGTGACCGTCCGGGTGGCCCCGATCCTGAGCGAGGCCGGTGCGGTGACCGGTGCGGTGGAGATCTTCCGGGACAATTCGGGAAAGATCGATTTGGCCGACCGGCTCGCAAGGCTCGAAAAGCAGGCCCTTCTCGATGCCCTGACCGGCATCGGCAACCGACGCTACCTCGAGCGGCACCTGGAGGCCCGCGCCGAAGAGCTGCGACGGTACGGCGTTCCTTTCGGGGTGCTCTTCATCGACATCGACCGGTTTCGGCAGGTCAACGAAACCCACGGCTACCCCATGGGCGACCGGGTGCTGCACATGGTCGCCCAGACGATCGCCGCCAACCTCCGGCCTTTCGATGAAGCCGGCCGGTGGGAGGGAGAGCAGTTCGTGGTTGTGGTCGCCAACGTGGACGACCATGCGCTTTCGATCGTGGCCGAACGCATTCGAATGCTGGTGGCGGCCTCCAGCATCAAGGGCGTGCGCGGACCCCTTCGGGTGACGATCTCCATCGGTGCGGCCCTTGCCGGTGCGGAGGAGGGCCCCGATTCGGTCATCGAGCGGGCGGAACAACTCATGCAGCAGAGCAAGATCGCCGGAAGAAACCAGGTGTCGTTGGTGTATTGAGGCTGCCTTTCCCGGTTCCCTTCCATTGGTTCGTGCAATCGCGACGCCATCGGATAAAATATGATTGAACTTCGAATTCCCGGCTTCGGCGACATCCGGGCCGAACACCTGGTGCTGGACTACAACGGGACCCTGGCCGTCGACGGCAGGCCCGTGGCCGGGGTCACAGCGGCGCTGGCTGCGCTGGCAACCCGGCTGACCATCCACGTGATCACCGCCGATACCTTCGGCCATGTGCAAACCCAGATGGCCGACGTGGACTGCACCATCTCGGTTCTTGCCCCGGACCGCCAGGACGAGGCCAAGCGCCGGTATGTGGCCGATCTCGGGGCAGAGCGGATCGTTGCCGTCGGCAATGGCCGAAACGACGCGCTGATGCTGAAAGCCAGTCGGCTGGGAATCGCCGTCGTTCTGGCCGAGGGTGCATCACCGGCGGCCCTTTTCGCCGCGGACATCGTCTGCACGGACATCCTCTCCGCCCTGGCGTTGCTTGAAAACCCCCTGCGGCTGACCGCCACCCTGCGGACGTGAGCGTGCCGCCTGCTCTCCCCATCAGGCGCCAGGGAGACGGGAACAGGGTGATGGAAGCGAAAGAGACCATGAAACCGAACCCGGAACATGCCGAAGCACTTTCCGCCTTCGTGGATACCTCTTCTTTTCCCGCGCTGCTGTCGATGCGAATGAAACGCCTTGAAATGGGCGCGGCCGAATTCGAGATCGATGTGCAGCAGAAGCACCGCCAGCTCATGGGGGTCGTACACGGCGGGGTCATGGCCACGTTGATCGACACCGCTGCCTTCTGGGCCGTCTACTTCGCCATCGAAGACGAAACCAAATGGCTCACCTCCGTCGACCTGAAGCTCAACTACCTGGCCCCGGCCACCGGCGGAAGACTGATCGCCCTGGGCCGTCAGGTCAAAACCGGCCGCACCCTGTGCTATGCCGACGCCCGGGTCGTCGACGAAAGCGGAAAGATCCTGGCCCACGGCGCCTCGACCCTGATGATCGTCCCGGTGACGGGGCCGGCCGCCAGGATTCCCCTTCCGCCCAAGTTCCTCCCCGAATGAAAATTTTCTTTGAAGATTCTCATGAAGAAAACCGCCTTTCATCCAAGGGTTCCTACGCCATTGTCCTGCGCGTGAATCGATCGACGGTCCTGCCGGTGGGCCGGCTCGGCCGGTTCCGGTTTCCCCCGGGCTACTACGTATACGTGGGAAGCGCACAGGGGCCGGGGGGGATCGGCGCTCGCCTCGGCCGTCACCTGCGGGCCGGAAAGCCTCTTCGGTGGCACATCGACTACCTCCGGGAAAAGGCCGCCGTTCACGGTGTCTGGGCTGCGACAGGGCCCGAAAACCGGGAACACGGCTGGGCCGGGATATTGGAAAATGCGGACACTGCATCGGTGCCGGCCGCCGGTTTCGGGGCATCGGACTGCCGCTGCACCGCCCACCTGTTTCATTTCCCCCACCCCCCTGAAAAGAGCGGTTTGTTTGACCGTCTCCCGGGAGGGCCGGTTCGGCTTCGAACAGCCGGCCGGCCGGGCCCCTTCAGGGGACAAAATTAGCCTTGACAAATCCATAGGTATCGGGTATTTGGAGGCCGTCTTGAAAAGGTAAACCTGCAGAAAAGAGGGCCCGATGAGTCAGAATAGATGGTGGTGGTGGTGGCAGACGCCGTGAAGCTTGCTCACCACCGATAGATGTAAAGCGAAAAACGGAGCCGTGGGCAGCTTCAGCATTCGGCGAGAAGTGGCTCACGGCTCTTTTTTTGTCAAAAGCCGGGGCCGCTGAAAGCGCTCCGGCTTTTTCACGCCAGGAAGGAGGAACCGATGGACCTGCGAAAGATCACCCTGACAGAAGAAGAGATGCCCCGCCAGTGGTACAACATCCTGGCGGACATCAAGATGAACCCCCCTCTGGGGCCG
>JASFPT010000247.1:0-6007 GCA_050115795.1 Desulfobacterales bacterium | reverse complement strand
GCCTGATAAAGGGAACCGCCCTTTTCCGCAGACCGCTTCAGAGAAAGGAAACCCCCGATCCATGGCCGACTTTGCTCCCGTGCACTACGGCATCCGTCTTTTCCCGGACCTGGCGTCGTTCCGTTTTTCCGGCCGAACCCGGGTGCGCCTGGCTCCCCGTCACCCCTCGGCCGATATCGATTTCAACGCCTGCGACCTTGCGATCCGGCAGGTGGCCTGGGACGGGCCCGCCGGTGAAACCCCCTGCCCCTTCCGACTCGACCCGGAAAGGGAGACCCTCACGGTATTTCTTCCAGAATGTGTTTCCGACCCGATCGAGCTGACCTTCGACTTTGAGGGGATCATCAACGATCGGATGGCCGGCCTCTACCGGAGCAAGTTTCGTTCCGGGGAGACTTTTCGCTGGATCGCGGTCACCCAGTTCCAGGAAAGCGACGCCCGGCGGGTGTTTCCCTGCATGGACCACCCGGCGCACAAGGCCACCTTCGACATCGAATTGACCGTGGACAAGGAATTGACGGCCATCTCCAACACCCCGGTGCGTTCCGTCGAATCCGCCCCCGACGGAAAGAAGACCGTCCGGTTCGAAACGACGCCGAAGATGTCCACCTACCTCCTGTTCATGGGCGTCGGGAATTTTGAAACCCTCCAGGACAGCGGAGACGCCCGCCTCCGGGCGGTGACCGTGCCGGGAATGTCCGGGTTCGCCGATTTCGGCCTTTCCTTTGCCAGGGAAGCACTCTCTTTCTGCGAATCGTACTTTGCCATCCCCTACCCCCTGGCCAAGCTCGACCTGCTGGCCGTGCCGGATTTCGCCTTCGGTGCCATGGAAAACTGGGGGGCCATTACGTTCCGGGAGAACCTGCTGCTCCGCTATCCGGGAAGCACGTCCAGGGCGGGTCTCGAGCGCATCTGTGAGGTGACCGCCCATGAAATCGTTCACCAGTGGTTCGGCAACCTGGTGACCCCGGCCGACTGGCGGTATCTGTGGCTCAACGAGAGTTTCGCGACCTATTTCGCCTACGGCGTGGTGGACCGGTTCCGGCCCGAATGGCGAATCTGGGACCGGTTCATCGGGGGGCAGACCGCCGAGGCGCTCGAGCGGGACGGTCTCGTGGAGACCTTCCCCATCGAAATCCCCGGCGGCGAGCACGTGGTGATCAATTCCAGCACGGCTCCGATCATTTACAGCAAGGGGGGAAGCATCCTGCGGCAGGTGGAAGGTTTCATCGGCGCAGAAGCCTTCCGGGAAGGTCTCCGTCGGTACCTGACCGCCCATGCCTACGGCAACACCCACAGCCACCATTTGTGGGAAGCCCTGGAGGCGGTCAGCGACCAGCCGATCACCCGAATGATGAAAGACTGGATTGAGCATCCCGGCTATCCTTTGCTGGTGGTGAAACGGGAAAACGACCGGCTCCGAATCCGCCAACGGCGTTTTTCCTATCTTCCCGGGGCCCCGGAGTCGACCTGGCTCGTCCCGCTGGTCCTCCGGCTGTTCGAACCGGACGGCCGGCAACGGGTCCTCAAACTTCTCATGGAAGGGCCGGAGCTGACCGTCGATATCGACCCGGCCGTGGAGGCCTGCAAGCTAAACGACGGCCAGAGCGGATTTTTCCGCGTCCGGTATCTGGACGAGGAAAACCTGGAAGGGCTGGGCAGGCGCGTCGCGGACCAGACCCTTTCGCCAGAGGATCGCTGGGGCCTGGCCGGCGATCTCTATGCCCTTTTGAAGGCCGGCCGAGTCGATCTGGACCGCTACCTGTCCTTTCTGGAATACTACCGGAACGAAGATCGACTGCTTCCCTTGGGGCAGGTTGCAGCCGGCCTGCATCACCTCCTGACCCTGTTGCGGGGCGAGCAGCGGGATCGGGTCCAAAGATTTTCCGCCCCGTTTTTCCAAAGCCGCCTCTCGGCGATCGGCTACTTTCCCTCCCCCGATGAACCGAACGACCGGTCGATCCTCCGGGACCAGCTCCTGTGGCCGGCGGCCCTGGCCGGGGCCGAAGAGGTAACCGCATTCGGTCAGGAGCGCTTCGATGCGCTTGTGTCCGGCGAGGCGATCGACCCGGAGATCTTCAGGGGGGTGCTGCAAATCGGCGCCATGACCCAAGGCGCCCGGGCATTTTCCTACTTTATGGATCGATTGGCGGCTTCCGGCAGCGAGCACGAACGGATCGCCATCGCAACCGCGATGGGCTGCTTCCGAAGCGAAGAGCAGATCCGGGAGGCGCTTTCGTCGGTGCTCGACACGATCCCGGACCGAAACAAATTCATTCCGGTCGTGTCCATGGCGGCAAACCCGGATGCCATCGACCATTTGTGGAAGTGGTATGTGGGCAACCGTTCGGTGATCGAGCGCTTTCACCCGCTGCTCTACGAACGGGTGGTGGCCTCCCTGATCCCGGCCTGCGGCGTGGATCGCGAGCAGGAGGTGACCCAATTCTTTGCCGATCACCTGAAGCGGACCGATCTTGCCGCAGATGCCATCCGCATGGCAATGGAGCGGCTCAGGATCGACCTGGCGCTTCGGCGCTGGTGCACTCAGGCGCAGTGAGTGGCATGTGGTCTGTGGTTTGTAGCCGGGCGTGCCGATAGAAGCCTGCAGATGATCGGCAGCGTAGCCACAAACGACGAACCACAAACTGCTTCTTGATTTTCGGCGTTGGCCGGCTACTCGCTGCTTTCAACACCGCGCCACTGTTTCAACCCCCAGAACAGCGCCGCGATCGCCAGCACGCTGAGCGCGGCCGAAAAGGAGATGTTTGCCGAAATCCCGCCGATGGACCAGATAAAGCCGCCGGAGAATGCGCCGATGATCCGCCCGATGCCGGCGGCCGCAAAAAAAGCCGCCATCATCGTCGCCCTTCGGCCGGGCACGAGCTCCGTGGCCAGCGAGATGCTCGAGACGATGGCAAACTCGTAGGTCAAGAAGACGGCAAACAACCCGCCAAGAGCCAGGCCAACGGCGCCTTCTGTCGCTGCCAGCAGCAGGTATGCGCCTGTGGACAGGGAAAGTCCGAAGAACACGGCGCGTTTGAGGCCGATCCGGTCTCCGAACATCGCACTGGCCAGCTCCCCGCCCAACTCCGCTGCACCGATTACGCTGGTGGCCGCCCCCAGACCGAGGATCCCCATGGAAAAGGTCTGCTCCAACCAGGCGCCGTAGACGACGAACAGCCCGTCGTTGGCGCAATTGGCCAGCAGGGAGACGATCATGATCCCCAGCGCCGGACGATGCCGGATGATCTCTTTGAACGACCCCTTCATCGAGGGGGCTGCGCACCGGGACCGGTGAGGCGAATCCTGCGGAATGAGTGCCGCGATCGTCCCCAGACCGATTAGAGCCGACAGCCCCAAGAAAAAGAAGGGAGATCGCCAACCGTAAGCGTCGATCAGAACCGAAAGAATGGGGATTCCCAGAAGGGTGCTTCCGGCCCAGGCAAATTCCATGGCGCCGATGGCCAGCCCGCGGCGGTGAAACGGCACCCGTTCGCTGACGTATGCCTGGATGGCCGGGTCAAAGGCGCTTTTCCCGAGGCCGGCCATCAGCAGGCCCATCAGAACCACGCCATAGAGCGGGAACCATCCGCCGGCCATCATCCCGACGGCCATGAGGCCCAGGCCCGCCAGCATCATTTTCCGATAGCCGAACCGATCGGCCATGGGGCCGAAAAAGATGCCGAGCAGGCCGGTCGCCTGGTTCGCAGCGATGATGGTGGTCACCGCCGTAAGGGGAACGTCCATCCCGCGGCTGAGCACCGGGGCAAACGGATAGGCGAACCTTCGGGCGGTGTTGAGCAGAACCCGGCAGACCGTGGCAGAAACGATCCGCACGATCATCGTGCGCCGTTCGCCTGCTTTCCTGTCTGCCGGAACCGCTTTCATCTCGTGTGACTCTCGCTCCGAAGATACGGTTTTGGGTCGGACACGACCTCAGCAGGCCGGGTGCCGTTGCGCCACCCCGGGGCGAAAATCGCTTTTTCCGCCATCGCAGCCCTCGCAGATACCGATGCCGACCGGGACAAACGGCAAAATATCGCGGGAGCCGTTGGTATACCTTCCGGTTTTTGAAAAGGCAACCCGAAGGTGACAATCCCGCATGGTTGCCATTTATCCACGCACGCTTATTTTATCGGAATTGATCTTGTTGCACCGATTCGATAGGTAAAAGGAAGATGCCCATGGCTGAAAGCAGGTCCCCCAAAAGCGGGTATGTCAAAACCCAGACGCTGGTCTTTGCGGTTTTCCTGGCGTTTGTGGCCGGCTTTTTTTCCGGCATCGTTTTGACGATTCTCAAAAGCCACGGCACCCCGGCCGGCGTGGATGCCGGTACTGCCGCGGAAATGGACCAGGCGCGGAAGCTGCAGGAGCAGATCGCCAAACTGGTTGAGCTGACCGAACAAAATCCCCAGGACACCGAAGCATGGACGCGACTGGGGCATGCCTATTTCGACAGCAATCAGCCGTCAAAGGCGATCGCCGCCTACAACAACTCCCTCCGCCTGCAGCCGAAAAACGCCGACGTGTGGACCGACCTCGGCGTCATGTACCGGCGAAACCACCAGCCGGAGGAGGCGGTGCGGGCATTTGACCGGGCCATCGAGATCGATCCGAAGCACGAAATCGCCCGGTTCAACAAGGGGATCGTCTTGATCCACGACCTGAAGCAGTTTGATGCGGGGATTCGCGCCTGGAAGGAGCTGGTGGACATCAATCCCATGGCCCATGCGCCCAACGGACAAACCGTGGACGAGCTCATTCGGCAAATCGAGGCCCAAAGAGACAAGTCGTGAGACCAGCATCCGGCATTTTCAGCCGGCCTTCGGCCGAGTGATCTGCCCGTTTTCCATTCCGGGACATCCGCAAAATGGGGGGAATGTGTCTGCAAAAATTCACGAACAACGGCTCCTTCACCGTGGCCGGGTTTTTGATTTCACCCTGGAGACGGTTACCCTGGAAAACGGCGAGACGATCACCCTGGAGGTAATCCGCCACCCGGGTGCAGCCGCCATCGTGGCGATGCCGGATCCCGGGAGCCTGCTGCTTCTGCGCCAGTACCGGCACGCGGTGGGCGGGACGATCTGGGAAATTCCGGCAGGCACCCTAAATGACGGCGAAAGCCCCGAGCGCTGCGCCCGAAGAGAGCTGATCGAAGAGACCGGGTTTGCGGCCCGAACGTGGAAACGGCTCGGGGAGATCACCCCGGTCCCCGGCTACTCGGACGAGCGAATTCATCTGTTCCTGGCCACGGATCTGTCGCCCGACCGGCAATGCCTGGATCGCGACGAACTCATCGAGGTGCGGACCGTTGCGCTGAAAGCCGCGATGGCGATGGTCGATGAGGGAGACATCCAGGATGCCAAGTCCATCGCCGCCCTGATGCTGGTCCATCGCCTGCTTTCGTCCATGACCGGCTGATCCGCCCGGCCGTTGAAATCGCCACGACATCGGTGGAAAACGACCTTACGCAAACAACAAACCACGTACCGCCCTTTTCCGAGATATGAACGACAAGGAAGCGATCGTCTCTTTGACACAGAGCGAAAAAATCAAATCCGGACTGATCTGGGCAAGCAACTGCCTGGAGCGTCTTCCAGGGCCCGGATCCACAGAGCCCCGGGGCGGAGAGCCGATTGCCGCCGCACTGGTCGACATGGTGTCCGCCGAAGCGATTCTGGCCAAACGGCTCGGAAACGACGAGCGGTGGGAAAAGGTTTTGGACTGTATCGAAAAGGCCCGGGTCATGATCCTTTCCGGTGTCGCGCCCGAAGGGGTCTATCACCTTACCCGAGCACTGCAGCAGGTCACCGCCATCGGTCGCAGGGCGCTGGGACATCTGAAGAAAAAAGGGCTGCTGTAAGGCGCCGCCTGTGAGACGGTTCTTTTGGGGGGGGAACGGTGGGGTGGCGGATGGCGGCCCGCGGCGTGTGCTCCGTGGTCAATGAAATCGTTTTTCACGCCCTGAATTTCGAGATTCCGGGTGCCGTTTGGCTCAGAACGCCTC
>JASFPT010000246.1:0-6123 GCA_050115795.1 Desulfobacterales bacterium | reverse complement strand
GTCGGCATGCCGGATAGAGGCGCCTATTTGTTTTTGTCATCTGTCTGCGCTGCAGACTCCGGCACCTCGGTTTTCAGGGGGGTGCCGGAGCCCTGGCCGCTCTTCTCATTTTGCTTCTTTTCGTCTCCGGGGTAAAAAACCGCCTCGACCTGCCTGCTTTGGCCGCCCTCCACACGGACCTTGCCGTCGTCCCGGTGCAGGGTGATCTTTTCACCGGATATGGAACTGTTTCCGCTGATCACCCGCGAGCCCGCGCCGGTCAGCACAAACGTCCTTGTAGATACATTGTATACCGCCTCCGGGGTCTCTGCAAGCCCGTTTTCGAACAGTATCCGGACGTTTCCGGTGGCGACGATCTTCTCCAGCGCCTCGACGGACTCTTCTCCGCTCTCTTTGTAGTAGACCTGGAGGCGGTCGGCTTCGATGGTTGTTTCCGCCTGCCGGGCGACCACGTTGCCGGAAAATTCGGCGATCCGTTTTTCATTGTCGACCAGGAGCCGGTCGCTTTTGACGTCGATTTTACCGGAGGCGGGTGCCTTGGCATCCGTTGCGGCCGGCGGCGGGACGTCCTCGTCCGAAAGCGCCGTCTGCGGCGCGGCAGAAAAAACGAGCCAGACGCAGACGGCAAGGGCCGCCCGGCTACATTTCCAGAGGCTGGGCAATCGTCCCATGCACCTTTCCTTTGAACAGGAGTTTTTTGCTTTCCATATCGAAGGTGGCCTGTTCGGCGTCGACGGATATGATGCTGTCGGCGATCCTGACCGGCCCTTCGGCCACCAACATCCGGTCCCGGTAGCGGTATTCTAGCCGCTCGCAGGTCAGCCGGTATCCGCCTTGCCGGACCACCACGTTTCCCGACACCTCCAGATCGTTGGACCGGGTCTGGAGGATCCCTTCGTCGGCCGCAAGATGGACCGCTTCGCCGTCTTCGACAAAAAACTCGACCGAAACCTTTTCGAGCATGGCGGACTTGCGGTCCGAGCTCATCTTGGCCCTGGCGGCATCCAGGGTCCACTCCGTTCGCCCTTCCCGGGCGGCGGTGTGGCGAAGGTTCTCGATGGTCAGGCTTGTCCCCGCAGGAAGCCCTTTGATCAGGTCGGCGCCGGTTTCGGCCCCCCTTCGGTAGACGGTGTAAACCGCCACCAGGGCGGCCAGTGCGATCGCCATGATCGCCAAAAGGGCGTTTCTCAGCCGTTTGGAGGGAGCGGCCGATCTCACTGGCTCAAATTTCCAACGAGCTGCTGCCAGCGCCCCTGGGCCTTTAAAATCAGCTCGCAGACCTCCCGAACCGCCCCTTTCCCACCCGGGGCCCCGGTGATCCAGTGCGCCTTTTCCCGCACGACCTTGCTTGCATCGCCAACGGCCACGGCAAGCCCCACGCGGGGAAACATCGGCAGATCGGGCAGGTCATCGGCCACAAAGGCGACCTGCCTTTCGGTCAGGTTCGTCTCTACCAGGATCGCCTCCAGCGCGGCCACCTTGTCCCGGACCCCCTCGTGCAACCGGGAGATGCCCAGGTTCTGGCATCGGTGATACAGCGCCCTCGAGCTCCTGCCCGTGACGATGCCAACCTCGATTCCGGCCTTCATCAGCAGTCGCAGGCCCAACCCGTCTTTCACGTTGAAGGTCTTGATCTCTTCGCCCCGGTCGTTGTAGACGATCGAGCCGTCCGTCAGCACGCCGTCCACATCCAGCAGCAGGAGGCGGATGCGCTTGAGGGCTTCGGTGAGTTGCTCTTTATTCAGCTGGGCCATGATTCCCTTTCAGGGAACAGTCGAATCGTTGAATGGTTGATCCGCTGATTGGCAGGGGCACTGTTTTTTATGCTGTTTGGGGCCGATTCAACCATTTGACCCATCAACCGCTCAACGAATCAACTTTCCGCTCGCTCGATGGCAGCCCGGATCGCTTTCAACTCCCCATACAGCTTCGGCAGGGATTCGATTTGCAGGGAGTTGGGCCCGTCGCACAGGGCATGGTCCGGGTCGAAATGGACCTCGGTAAAGATGGCGTCTGCGCCGGCGGCCACCGCCGCCCGGGCCAGCACCGGGGCGAAGCGGCGGTCGCCTCCGGAGCGATCGCCCGCACCGCCCGGCGTCTGCACGCTGTGGGTGGCATCGAAGACGACCGGCCAGCCCGAATCCCGAATAATGGGCAGGCTGCGAAAGTCGACCACCAGGTTGTTGTACCCGAACATGGTCCCCCGTTCGGTGATCATCACCTGCCGGTTTCCGGTGGAACAGACCTTTTCAACGACATTGGCCACATCCCACGGAGACAGAAACTGCCCTTTTTTGATGTTGACCGGCTTTCCGGTGCGGGCCACCTCGACCACGAAGTCGGTCTGGCGGCACAAAAACGCCGGAATCTGAATGACGTCGAGCACCTCGGCGGCCTTTTCGATCTCTTTGATCCGGTGAACGTCGGAGAGCACCGGGATTCCGAGCTCTTCGCGGATTCCCAGCAGCACCGCCAGGCCGTCCACCAGGCCGGGCCCCCGGAACGAACCAAGGGAGGTGCGGTTCGCCTTGTCGTAGGAGGCTTTGAAGATCAACGGGATGTCCAGGTCCCGGCAAAGATCCCGGAGACGTCGGGCAATCTCGAAAGGGGCCCGCTCGTTTTCGATGACGCAGGGACCTGCAATGATGGCCAGCGGATGATCGCCGCCGACGGCAACCTTTCCGATTCGGACCGTTTCGGTCATGGTGTCGCAAGTCCTCCAATTTTAAAAAATTCGACCTTTTCCGCCATGTTGCGCCATCCATTATCCCGTGCCCCGATAAAAGTCAAGAAACGAACCCGGGCGGGATGCTCTTGATCGGGGCCGGGCAAGCTGCTATGGTCCGGGATGTCTTTTCTACAGAAAGGAGCAGTCTAACCAATTGAAAGAAAAGAAGAAAAATCTAAAGTGGGTCGTTTTGGCCATTGTGCTGGGCGCCGTTTTGATTCCGTCGGGCTGGGTGCTTTTTTCCCGCCTGGAGGGGAAAAAGCCGGAGGTTCAGGTGATCCTGCCCGGGGCCGCACTGGGCCTTTCCCAGGAGATCACGGTCAAGGTGGATGATGTCGACAGCGGTATTCGAAGGGTGAAAATCGCTCTGTACAAGGATGGAAAGGAAAGGGTCCTGGCCGATGAGCGCTTTGCCGCGGTCGGGACCCTGAGGGGCGGGCAGGTCAAGGAAAAGCGGTTCGTCTTGCCGGTGGAGCCCAGGGCCCTGGGATTCGAAGATGGGGCGGCGGTGGTGAGGGTCACCGCCGACGACTACGCCTGGCGTCGCTGGTGGAACGGCAACCGCCGGGTGCTGGAAACCCCGGTTCGGATCGACACGCGGGCGCCGATGATCGACGTGCTCTCCAAGTTCCACAACGTTACCCAGGGCGGCTCCGGGTTCATCGCCTACCGGATCGACGAAAAATGCCCAAGGCACGGCGTGCGCGTGGGGGACCGGTTTTTCCCCGGCCACCCGGCGCCTTTTGGAGAACCCGGGACCCTGATCGCCTTTTTTGCCGTGGCCTACGACCAGGGCCCCGGCACCCCCCTGGTGCTGGAGGCCGTCGATGAGGCCGGCAACGTCGGCCGGTCCGGCTTTGCCCATCACCTTCGGCAAAAGCGGTTTAAAGCGGACAAGATCCGGATATCGGATCGGTTTCTGGCGCAGATCCTGCCCAAATTCGATGCCACGGTGCCCGCTGCCGACGGCGAGGCGCCGATCGACCGGTTTTTGCGCATCAATCGGGACCTTCGCAGGGCAAACTACGATCGTCTGAGCCGGATCGGCGACAGCACCGAGGCCCGCTTTTTCTGGAAGGGAGAATTCGGGCGGCTGCCCGGCTCGGCCCGGGAGGCGAGTTTTGCAGACCAACGGCAGTACCTGTACCGCGGCCGGGTGATCGACCGGGAAGTCCACCTCGGCGTCGACCTGGCGTCGGTGAACCACTCGCCGGTGCCGGCGGCCAACGCCGGAAAGGTCGTCCTTGCAGAGGAAGTGGGCATTTACGGAAAGACCGTGGCCCTTGACCACGGGTTCGGCCTTTTTTCCCTCTATTCCCATCTCAGCCGCATTGATGTGCAGCCCGGAGCTGTGGTATCGAAAGGGGACATTCTCGGCCGGACGGGCACTTCCGGCCTGGCCGGCGGGGATCATCTCCACTTTTCCATGATGGTGGCCCACACCTTCGTCGATCCGGTGGAGTGGTGGGACGCGGCTTGGATCCGAAACAACGTCACCGTCAAGATCAAGGCTCTGGCGGAAGCAGGCAAAGGCAAAACGCAATGACGGCCCAAAAAGGCAAAACCCCGGTCCGCAAGACCGTGGCAGAGATCAACGAAAAGATCCGCTCCGGCAAGGTGGTGGTGGCCACGGCCGAAGAGATTGTCGACATCGTCAAGAAGCACGGTGCTTCAGAGGCTGCCCGGCGGGTCGACGTGGTGACCACCGGTACCTTTGCCCCGATGTGCTCTTCCGGTGCGTTTATCAACTTCGGCCACGGCAAGCCGACCATCAAGGCCTCCAAGGTCTGGTTCAACAACGTGCCGGCCTACGGCGGGATTGCCGCGGTGGATTGTTACCTGGGGGCCACCGAGCCCTGCGAGGACGACCCGCTCAACAAGGTCTGGCCGGGCGAATTCAATTACGGCGGTGGTCACGTGATCCAGGACCTGCTCTCCGGCAAGAAGGTCCACCTCCGGGCCGAAGGATACGGCACCAACTGCTATCCAAACCGGAAGATGGAAAAGGAGATCACCTTAAAAAGCCTTCCCATGGCCACCCTTTGCAGCCCGAGAAACGGGTACCAGAATTACAACTGTGCGGTAAACCTGTCGAAAAAGACCATTTACACCTACATGGGGACGTTGAAGCCGAAAGCGGCAAACGCCAACTTCTGCTCTGCGGGGCAGCTCAGCCCCCTGTTCAACGATCCCCTGTATCGAACCATCGGGCTGGGGACCCGTATCTTCCTCGGCGGCGGCATCGGATACGTTACCTGGCACGGCAGCCAGCACAACCCCAAGGTCAAACGGACCGACAAGGGGATGCCGATATCGCCGGCCGGCACCCTCTGGGTCATGGGGGATCTGAAGCAGATGAGCCCCCGGTGGTTGATGGGTGTGAGCATCCGCGGATACGGCTGCTCGCTGTCGGTGGGGCTCGGCGTTCCGATTCCGATGCTGGACGAACAGATTGCTGAAAGCTGTGGAACCTCCGACGAGGAGCTCTTTACCCAGATCGTCGATTACAGCAGCGATTATCCGAACGGAACGGGGAAGACCCTGGGCCAGGTCAGCTACGCCCAACTCAAGAGCGGTTCCATCAAACTGATGGGCCAGACCGTGCCGACGGTGCCGCTGTCGAGCGTGGTCCGTGCGCGGGAGATTGCCGACACGCTCAAACAATGGATTGTCAACGGAACGTTTTTCCTGACCGAGGCGCAGATGCCGCTGCCGGTCTAACGCCGCAACCCCGCTGCCGGTTTCCCGATCATGGCCGACACCATTCGCTCTTTCATCGCCCTGGATCTGCCCGGAAACATCCGGGAGCAGATCGGACAGGTCCAGGACGATCTGAAGCGCGACGGGCTTGCGGCCCGCTGGGTAAAGCCGGGCAACATTCACCTGACCCTTCATTTTTTCGGCGACATTGCCGCAGAGCGGATCGAATCGATCCGCAGGGCCATGTCCGAGGCCGCTGCGTGTGCGCCGCTTCACCTCCGGGCCCGGGGAATAGGGGTCTTTCCGGGCATCCGCAAAGCCCGGGTGATCTGGGTGGGCGTGGACGGCGACCGGCAGTTGCTGCCGGCCCTGCAGCAGCGCCTGGCCGGGGCGCTGGAGTCGATCGGTTTTCCGACCGAGCGGCGGACATTCAAGGCGCACCTGACCTTGGGCCGGTTCCGAACCCCCCCGAATCCGGAGAGGGTCGCCAGAGCAGTCGAGGCCTGTCAAAACTTTTCATCTGATCCGTTTGTGGTTTCGCAGTTGACGATGTTCGAAAGCCGGCTTACCCCGGCGGGAGCGATCTACACCAAGATTCACGAAATACCGCTGGACGCCGGCCCTGCCGGGCGGCAGCCGGCAACAGCCGACAGGAGGACGAGATGACAAACGCACCGGACAAACAGCGCGCCGTT
>JASFPT010000245.1:0-6126 GCA_050115795.1 Desulfobacterales bacterium | reverse complement strand
CGTGAATGCCCGATCGGTGGAAAAGGCACCGGGCAGGCAGCAGCAGACCGGCAAACCGTGGATCCGGCGGTGCTCCGTGGCATCCGCTCCCGGCGCCGTTGTACCGTTTGTCCAGAATAACGTTTCGAAAGCGGGCCCGCGGCATAAGCGGTTGCAACAAAAAAACGCTCCTGAATCGGAACGTTCCTCCGGCAATCTGCATAGACCGCCTGGCGAGCGGCCGCCGCAGGATGGGGGTCTCTCGGCGCCCACCGTCTACAAGGATATTTCCCGCTCTGTTTTCGTCCGACAATGGGGTGCGGTCAAGATGCCGATCATACCGCTTACGGGGTCCCGGGGACCTTCACCAGGCCCAGGCCGCGCATGTCGTCGCAGGCCTCCTGGTTGTTGAGCCGGCAGGCAATCTCCAGGGCGTCGGTCATCCTGGCGGTCTGGTTCAGGCTGTAGTAGCCGATGGCCTTGGCCAGGTAGACCTCCGACCAGCCGGGATATTTTCGCTGGAGGTGGTCCAGATAGATGATTGCGATCCTCCACTGCTTTTGTCGAAGATACCGGTAGGCCCGGGAAAGCGCGGCTCCGGGGGAGATTCCGGGCGGAACGGGCTGCTCCATCTCCTCCCGGAAAGAAAGCCGACTTTCTTTTTTTTCCAGCTCCAGGTCGGCATTTTCGGCCCGGACAAAGTCCAGGGCCTCGATCCGGGCACGGATCCGCATGACGAATTCCCCGGTCTCCGGGGCAAAGTTCTCTTCGAGGATCTCGGGCTCGATCCGCTCGGCGGCAAGGCACAGGATCTCCTTTTGCCGGTCTCCGAAATGGGCCAGCAGACCCCGGCGGGAGAGAAATTTCGCGCCCAATTCGGCTGCACGAAATTTGGCCCCGAAAAGCGCCAGCGGCCGGGCCTTTTGCCGGGGCTCCGGCACCAGGGGGAGATAGGCGTATTCGGCCGAAACCGTAACGGAATCCTCGACCGGACCGTCCGAAGCCGGGGCCGGCGCCGGCAGGAAGAGCAAAAGGCACGTCAAAGACCCGACCAGGGAAGATCGGATGTTCATTTCTCCGTTCTCCGTTTTCTCCTGCAGAGCGCTTGCAAAAAAAACGTTCCGAAACCCGGATGCTCCGATAACCGTCTGCAAGGCCGAACCACCGGGCCCCAGATGACACAAGCGCTCGAAAAAGACGGGTCGTGACGCCGGGGAGCGGCCCCGGCGACACGGCGTCGTCTCAGCTCCGCTTTTTCTTCGGAATCAATACCTCTTTGTGCTCTCCCCGCTCGAAGACGATGTTGAAGCGGTCGGAATCCTCCCACATCTGGGTCAGGCTCCAGAGCTCGTCCTTGCCGTTTCCTTCGTCGACCTTGAGCAGGATCTTGCCCTTGTCCTTGTCCAGCTTGTCCAGGGTGGCCGGATATGTGTTGCCGGAGATCTTGACCGTCTTCGAATCACCGGACAGCCGCAGCTCCACAGTCTCGTGCCCCAGTCGATCCTCCCACACACCGCTCATCTGCTTTTGCAGATCTGGCTTTCCGCTGCAGGAAGCAAGCGTAAGGCCCGCGAAAAGAATCACCATCCAGCTGCAGAAAAAGGCCTTCCGTTTCAGAATGCTGTTCATTTCCTTCTCCTTTTCGGGTTGGTTCAGAGGGTCAAGCCCGACAATTCGTGCTTGACGCCGTCGGTTTATGAGCCGCCGCAAGGCGGCTCCGGTCATCCATAAGGGCGTTTTGCCGCACGCCGCGCCCCCCCCGTTGCCGAGGCCGCTGCGCCGATTCCGTCAGGCCGATTGCACGGTCGCGGCAGGGCCGGTGATCAACAGATTGTTGCACAGATTCGACTGGGCTTTTTCCAGCTTGCTGCCGAAAAGCGCATTTCGAATCTTTCCGCCGCCATATGCCCCCATGAGTACGAGGGCATCGTGGGGAATGGCGTACAGGTTTTCCTCAAAGGATCCGCCGTTGAGCAGTTCCCATTTCGTGGCGGTCGTTTCCATCTCCTTTTCCAGCCCGGCCTCCTGGACTTTCCCGCGGTAGTAGTCCTCCTGCTGCTCCAGGTGGGTCAAGACCTTTAGGGGAAGTTCGGCCTTTCTGGAAATCCACAGGCCGAAGCGCAGGGCCTTCAGGGCATTTTCCGAACCGCCGAACATGACCACCAGGCTCCGCCACTGCTTGAACACCGGGCTGGGCATCAGAACCGGGAACCGGGCATTGCTGATGATCCGACGGACCTTTTGGCCGATAAAGCCCAGTCCGATCTTCGAGGAAAGATCGCTGATGGTCCGGGGGCAGGTCATGAAGTCAAAATCGGGGCGGACGTCCGGAAACTCCTTTGCGGTGTAATGCTTCGGCCGGTAGAAGCGGACCTCGATCCCTTCCTTCTCGGCCAGTTCCCGAACCCGGTCAGGGGCCGTATTCGGGGAGGCCAGGTAAGAATTGTCCAGGTCGACCTGGACGGCATCATGGTCGAAATACATGAGAAACTGCTTCGATTCCGGTATGTATACGGTCAGCCCGAGGTCGAGAAGCTTGCAGAAATAGATCGACTGCATCAGCGTTTCTCTTCCCAGGGGAATATTCCGGTAAACGTGAAACAGGCTTGAATACATTCGGTTTCCTCCGCAAGGGTTCGCCATTGACCCGGCAACCGCATCAGGGTCGCCGGCAGGCGTGGTCTTTCGTGTCGTTGTGTTCGGGCATCCAACACAGCTTGCCGCAGGTCACCGACAGGTCGCAGCCGCGGCGGCGCCAGGGCTGCAGTCCCGCCAGAGCGGGATTCGTACACAAGGATTTGTGTTCGTTGGGTTACCCCCGCCGGTGCGGTTCAGGCAAATCGATCCACCCGAAGCGGAGGAGAACGCGGTTGAATCAGAGCGGGGCAGCGTTGCAGGGTGGGAATGCGAAGATGCGGCGCCCTCACATGCCATAAAATCCGCGAGAAATGGACGACAGCGCCTCCCCTCACAGTCATTGCCAGACTCTGGGGGCCCGAATCGGTGCTGCCTTTCTGCAGTTCCGGAAAAAGCTCGGCAGTCGACGGCGTTTCGACGGCGGCGTTGGGGCGCTCCACCTCCAATGCCCCGCCGCCGATCAGGGCGGCGGTCGCCACCACCGTCACCAGAAGTATGCCAAGCCAACTTTTCCTCATCATGAAGATCTCTTTGGAACAAAAGCCGGGCGCCCCCGAGCAGGGTCACGCGCCTTCGGGCGCCGACGGCCCGCGGGCAAGCTCCAGTTCCCTTTTGGCCTTTCGAATTCGTTCGTCCTGTGCGAACTTGCGCAGGTACGCCTCGTTGATCTTGGATGTCATGTGCTCCGTTTCGCAGGGCTTGGTCAGATATTCGAAGGCCCCCATCCGCATTCCTTCGATGGCCGTCTCAAGGGTCGCCTTGCCCGAAAGCAGGATCACCTCGGTCAGCGGATGGCGCCGCTTGATCTCGGCCAGGGTGGCGATGCCGTCCATTTCCGGCATTACCAGGTCGAGCACGACCACGTCAAAGGGCTGGCGGGACATCATTTCCAGAGCCTCCGCGCCACCAAAACAAAATTGCGTGTCATAGTCGCGAAGCGACAGCCGTTCAGCCAGCAAAACCGAAAACTCTCTTTCGTCGTCTACGACCAGGACCCTCGCAGCCATTGGGATTCTCCCTTTTTAGGTGCCGGCAATGGAGAGGGAAACGGCTTCCGGCAGCATCCCCCTTGCCGCTTTCTTCCGGGCGCTATCGAACCCAGCAGGCTCCGGATTCCTTTCAGGTCCCCGCTTCGTCGCACGGGCAATCGTCTCGATCAGGTTGGCAACAGCAGCTGCGATGGCATTTGCAGACAGGGGCAGCAGGACCTGTGCAACGGGGATTCGCTTTATCGAACCGACACCTCATCTGATGCTATACGCCGAACTTTCGCAGCATTTCAACGATTTTTTCCTGGTTCATCTTCTCGACGATGAGCATCTTGTTCTGCTTGGCGCGTTTGATCTTTTCGCTCAACGCGTCCAGGTCCGCCGGTTTTTCGACAAAATCCATGGCCCCCAGCTTGATCGCCTCGACCCCCTTTTCCACAGTGGCATGCCCCGTGAGCAATATCACCTGCAGTTCGGGCCGGGCCTTCTTGGCCCGCTTCAGCGCCTCCAGCCCGTCGATACCCGGCATTTTGAGATCGAGGATCAGGGCATCGAACAACTCGGACTCGATTCTGCTGAGCGCCTTCTCGGCGGATACCTCCGTGGACACCTGCATCCCGCGGGCGGCCAGGCGTTCTTTCATGATATCGAGAAATTCTTGCTCGTCGTCAACCAACAGGATGTGTTCGGGCATTTTTATACCTCCTTGCGGGAGTTTGTTTGATCGCCGCCCACCGCGTCCTCGGAAAAGGAAGCAGGGGCGTCTTTCGGCAGCCTGAGAATCCATGCGCCGGTTTCCGGATCCGACCGGATGTCGGCCCCCAGGGCTTCTGCCACGCGGCCGCCTCCGGAGAGGACCGTTTCTGCTTTGTCGACCTTTTGCGACGGGCCTCGACCGATCTGAATGATCACCGAATGCGGTTCCCTTTCGCAAGCCAGCGACAGGACGTCTCCTTGCGTCGAAACCCCCAGGACCGACTCGATGCCGATCCAGACGAGATGGACCAGGGAAAAGGGGTCCGTGGTGATTTCCATCTCCGGGCAGGCCGCATCGACTTCCAGACGAACCCCTTTCAGACTCGCCGCACGGGCGGCAAGCCGCACCGTGAGGTCGAGCAGACCCTTGACCCCGACGGTGACCCGGGGCGTGTCCACGCTGTGGGCAAAGCGGTTCATATTTCGAATGATCTCATCGGCCCTCCGCACCTGATCCCTGACCGACCGGGAAAGCCGTTTGAGCCGATCCATGTCGATCGGGGTTCCCCGTTCGGCCATCAGAACGAAATCTTCCAAAAGGCCCGCCTGTTCGTTGATGATCGCTATCCGGTTCTTGATCTCGTGGGAAATCGAAGCGGTGACGGTTCCGAAAAAGGCAAGGCCGGTTCTGTCCATGTGCTCAGTCATCGTCTTCTCCTCCGGGCGTCTCAGAGGCAGCGGAACGAATTTTCTTCAGCAAGTCTTCAAAACGGACCGGCTTGACCAGGTAGTAATCGGAGCCGGTTTCGTTAATCCCGGCCTTGAAGGCTTCCTCCGACCCATGCCCGGTCAGGAAGATAAACTTCATCTCCGGGCAACGGGTTTCAAGCTCTTTTTTCAGGGCGAAACCGCTGACCCGAGGCATCTTGATATCCAGCACCGCGATGTCGTAGCATTTTTTCTGGACAAGCTCGATGGCCTCCTCCGGGCGTGTCGTCCAGTCGGCCTCGAATTCCCTCAGCGCCAACCGTTCGCCAAGGGCGCTGACAAATTCGACCTCATCGTCAACGAGCAAAATTTTCATGTGTAGTCTCCACGTTTGCTCAGGGTTTCTGGGCTTCTTCCCCGTCGCTGCAGCGACGGGGGCCCTGGGAAGGCTCTTGGGCTCGAAAGGGCAACACGATGGTAAATGTCGTCCCGACCCCAACGGTGCTCTCCACGCTCAAGCTCCCGCCAAGCTCCTGGACCAGCCCGTAAGTGATCGAAAGCCCCAGGCCGGTGCCGCCTTTGCCCAGCTTGGTGGAAAAAAACGGCTCGAATATCCGCTCCAGGTCGGCTTTGGGAATCCCATGCCCGTCGTCTGAGAAACGGACCGCCACGTTGTCGTCTTGTTCTCTGTTCAGCGAAATGGCCAGTTTACCCCCGTCGTTGACGGCGGCAAAGGCGTTGCTGATCAGGTTCAGAAAAATCTCCTGGAGTCGACCCCGGTCGCTTCGGATTTTCGGAACGTCTTCGGCCGAGGTCACGGTGACCGTAATACAACGGTGTTCGGCCTCTTTGCCGACAAAACCCAGCACTTCCCGAACCACGTCGGCAAGGTCGAGCGGCTTCGGTGACATCCCCGAGTGGCGGGCGAAGCTCAGAAGACGATGGGTAATGTTGGCACATCGGTCCACGGCTGCGCTCACCGAATCGATGAGCCCCAGCAGCTTCGGATCCTCTGCGTATTTATCGCCCATGCACAGCAGGTCCCGCATCAGACCGGCCTTTTCACTGATGATCGCCAGCGGGTTGTTGATCTCGTGAGCCACCCCGGCCGACATCC
>JASFPT010000244.1:0-6133 GCA_050115795.1 Desulfobacterales bacterium | reverse complement strand
TTTGCAAACCTGAAAAAGCTGGGCATTATCAATTCGGTTGAAACCTATTCCATGGCCTTGAATGATTTTAGAAGCGTGCTGCAGGTGCTCAACCAGGTAAAGCCCTCAGAGGTGTATAATCTATCGGGCCAAAGCTCGGTTGGACTTTCATTTGATCAACCGGTGGAAACTATGGAAAGCATCAGCATCGGAACCCTGAATCTGATGGAAGCAATCCGATTTATTTCCAAAGAAATCCGGTTTTATAACGCAGGGTCAAGCGAATGTTTTGGAGATAGAGCCGCTGATGCACCGGCTAACGAAAATACACCGTTTCACCCTCAAAGTCCTTATGCCGTTGCAAAAAGTGCCGCGCATTGGCAAGTGGCGACCTACCGAGACGCCTATGGGCTTTTCGCCTGCACCGGGATACTGTTCAATCATGAATCCTGTTTGAGACCAAAGCGATTTGTAACGAGGAAAATTGTTGAAACTGCTCGCCGGATTGCGCAGGGATCAAATGAAAAATTGATTTTAGGCAACACAAAAGTGATCCGGGATTGGGGCTGGTCTCCTGAATACGTAGAAGCCATGTGGCGCATCTTGCAGACGGACAACCCGGAAGATTTTGTAGTCGCAACCGGCAAAAGCACAAGCATAGAAAAATTCGTAGAACTGGTGTTTGCAGAATTCAACTTAGATTGGAAAAGTCACGTGAATATTGATGGTGACCTATTTCGCCCCCTGGATCTTGTTCAGAGCCACGCTGATCCGTCAAAGGCAAGTGAAAAACTCGGCTGGAAGGCAAAGATTTACATGGAAGAAGTGGTACGCTTAATGGTGCAAGAAGTGCTGTAAAGCCATCGCTCCTTTTTATTTTTCCGACAAAGCGACCGGAAATTTTCAACATGGAAATTATTTCTTCAAGAGCATCAAAGTAAGGATGAAAAAAAAACCGTTTTTCTCGATCATATCCGCAACTAAAAACAGCAAACATACACTTGCGCGGACTTTAAATTCCGTTGCCAGACAGACTTTTACCTCTTTGGAGCACATCGTGATCGATGGCGCATCCACCGACGGAACACAATCTCTGCTGAAAGAGCGGCAAAAAAGCTATGCTCTGACCTGGATTTCGGAACCCGACAGCGGTATCTCAGCGGCACTGAACAAAGGGATCGCGCTGTCGCAGGGACGATACATTCTTGTAGTGCACGGCGACGACAGGCTGCTTGCGAAAAACACAATCGAAAGTGTATATTCTATACTTCGCAAAGAAAACATCGAAATCTTGAGCCATCCCGTCCTGAAGGAATATCAAGTCGGCGCTATGCGTCCGTACCGTCCGATTCCGGTGCTTTGGTGGCACCACTTCAAGACCATTTTCCCCCACCAGGGCTGCTTCGTTCACAGACGGATCTTTGAACGCATCGGAGGCTTCCGAGAGGATTTGAAAATTGCGCTCGACTACGATTTTTTTTATCGCGCCCTGAACGAAAAGCCCACCGTCCGCTTTCGCCCTGAACCGGTGGCCATCATGGGCGGATCAGGCATCAGCAGCAATTCGGACTGGCTCGCGCGGCGTCTTGAAGAAGAACGAAAGGTACAGTGCGAAAATGAAACAAACCCGATCGTTCGGATATTTCAGCTCCTGTTTCGGACAGCGTACGAGCCGTATCGGCTTCGGTTGCGTTCTGCATTGACTCGGAAAGACCGGAGGACGAGCGACGGGTGAAACGAACGCCAAAAATCCTCAGTCCCATGCCCCGGGGAAACGGGGCTTGGGTCATCCATCGCATGCTGCAGGCAGCCATCGAGGGCTACCGCGTATTCGACTACGAACCGGGCTGGGAGTTTTTCCCATTCGCTTTGCCGGTGGTTGCAAAGATGCGCACTGCCGAAATGATTCACACCACACCAGACTACGCGGCCTTTTTTCATCAGAAGAAAATTCCGCTGGTGGTCACGATCCACAACTTCGTGCTCGACAGGTGGATGTTTCCATACAGCAGTCGGCTGCAGCGTCTGCACTATCGAACCGACCTTCGTCTATTTACGAAAGCGGCGTTTTCCAGGGCCTGCGCCGTGACCGCTGTGAGCCGATTTGCCGCCCGAATCGCCGCAGAGGAAATGCGCTTCGACGGAGCAGTCCGGGTAATTTACAACGGCATCGACACGGCCAGATTCACCCCCCCCGCCAGTGCGAAAACGGCCAGCGACAAGATCAACGTCTTTTTTTCCGGTAACCAAACGATGCGGAAAGGGGCGCACTGGCTTCCGAAAATCGCCGCCAGGCTTTCGAAAGGAATTCGGATCCTATATACGGCCGGTCTTCGAAGATCGCCGAAACTCGAAGCGGTTCATGGCATGGTTCCCGTTGGCTCGGTTCCTTATGGGAAGATGCCGGACCGCTATCGGGAGATGGACATTCTCTTGATGCCGACCGTCCGGGAAGGGTTTGGCTTGGCCGTAGCCGAAGCCATGGCCTGCGGCCTTCCGGTGGTGGCCAGCGACTGCTCGGCGATTCCCGAGCTGGTGGACCATGGCAAGGGCGGCTTCCTCTGCCCGGTGGGAAATGTTGCTGCCTTTTCAGAGAGGATCAACCAACTGGCAGAATCTCCCTCACTGCGCCGGCAAATGGGCGAATACAATCGGGCAAAAATTGAAAAGCACTTTGCCCTTGAGTCAATGGTGGCCCGGTACCGACAACTCTTCGAGGAAGTGATCGAAAAACGGCCATGAAAAAAACCGAAACGCGTTGTGGGCAGCCGGGGTTATCAGCACGCATCCGCCTCCAGGGTGCATGGAGCGATAGATGACCGGCGTAAGCAAGAACGCGATGCCAGAACGGTGGCCGCCGTGCTCGCTGACCACTTCGGCCGAGAAAAGCTGGACGATCTCGACCTGCTCGAAGTAGGGGCCTACGCCGAAAACATTCCAAGGTTTCTGGCCGGCAGTCTTCGGAAAGTAACGGGAATCGACAACGACACCGACGCTATCCGCAATGCCGGAAACCATTTCCGAAGGCTGAAGCTGCTTTTTGTCTCGGCCGTCTTATCCATGGCTGTAGAATCTCACCCCCGGCCTTTGTCCGCTGGCATGCAACCGCCATGTCTGTCCGGTGCCGACCTTCGATGCCAAATGCATCCGAAAAATTTCCGTTGCAAGCGCGCTGACCGCCTTTTACGAGATTATTGGGGGTGAAGCGGTGTTCCCGCCAAAAAGTTCACTCTCTTTTTGAATTCTCTGACCATCGCGAGACCATTGATGCGGCGGTTTGTTTCTCCTCTCACTGACAGGACAACCTTTTCACCGATTGGACGAAATTCCGTCGTGCTTTGCGTCGCAGATGTGAAAATCAATAAGACGGCGGTAGAGGGCGGCAACCTGACTCCAGTCAAAGTTTGCCAGCACGTGGCGCCGCCCGTTTCTTCCCAGCCTGCGGGCAAGAGCCGGATCGTCGAGAAGGCGAACAATTTCCCTTGCCAGGGCTTTAGAAGACTTCTGGGGAACCACCAAGGCGCTTTTTCCATCTTCGACAATGTCTCGCATTGCAGGCAGGTCAGTCACCACCGCAGCGCATTCACAGCCGAGGGCTTCGACCAGGACCAGCCCGAAGCCTTCCCGGTCCCCTCCTTTTGCCACCACCGAGGGAAAGACCACGACTCCGGATACCCTGTACAACGTCGGAAGAGACGCCTGGGGAACAGATCCGGCAAAGGTGACGCTGCCTTCGACCCCCAGGGTTTGGCATCGCTTCTGCAATCTGGGCCGCTCCGGGCCGTCTCCGACGATCGTAAGCATAGCGTCCTTATGATGGACCCGCACTTCTGGCCATGCTTCGACAAGGTAGCGGCAACCCTTTTTCTCCACCAGGCGGCCGACGAACAAAACCCGCCCGGGATCCCGACGGCCGACTCCGGGTCGAAACCGTTCTACAAGATCGGTTCCCATGGGAATGACCGAAATTTTGGCCGAAGACGCCCCGCTTTTGAGCAGATCTTTTCTCATGGCGCTGCTGACAACGGTCACTGCCGCTGCATTTTGAATCACCATCGCCCGAAGTCGATTCATCAGATGCCCTTGCAGGCCGTAGAGGTCTCCGCCGTGGGATGTAGCCAGAATGGGGATTCGACGACCGGAGAGCGCTCTTGCCAAAACGGCGATCAGCCCTTGTGGGATCAGCCAGTGGGCATGAATGAGATCGAATTTTTCCTTTCTCAGGAGCCGAGCTGCGGCCATCATCTGGCCGACCAAAAAAAATGGGACCAGCAGTCCATAGGCCGGCTTTTGGCGGATTCGCTGCAGTATTCCACCCCCCCTTCCGTAGGCAAGCCGCTCGAGAGGAGCGAAGAAATACCGAAACCGCAACACCCGGACACCCTCGACGACTTCTTCTCTTCGGCTTTTCGGGAAAGCGGGCGTCGACACGGTTACTTGGAAAAAGGAGGAAAGGCGCCGGCAGAGCTCGAAGACAAAAGGCGGATCTTTGTCCTGCTTCCAGCGTGGAAAGGTGGAGGTCAGCACCAGGATCTTATTTGCGCGGTTCACGCCGCCCCTCGCGCCGTTCGAAACGCATTTGAGAGATCTGCTCGGAAATCATGCCCATCATGAAGATGACCACTGCCGTGGTAAACAGCATCGCGCTCATATTCGTGAAGCGGCCTTCCGTAATAAAGGTCTGCGCGTAACGGATCAAACCGAGCAGAAAAAAGAAAAAACTGACGGGCAGGAAAACTCGAAAAGGAGAAAACAGGGTGCAGATCCGAGTGATGATCATAAAAAAACGGACGCCGTCTTTAAACAGCGAAATGTTGCTCTTGCCGGACTTCCGGCGTTTTGTGCGGATCGGCACGTACTTCAGGCTCAGACCGGTTCTCAAAACCGCCAGCGTCATCGTTGTCGGGTAGGAGTAGGTATTGGGCAGCAGGTAGATCATGCTCTTGGCCACGTGGGACTTGACCGCCCGAAAACCGCTGGTCAGGTCTTTGACCGGGAACTTTGCGACGTAGCTGGCGAGCCGGTTGTAAAATGCATTGCCAAAAGCGCGGCCGATGGATGCCTGGTCCTTCCACGGCCGGGCCCCGACCACCAGATCGTAATCGGGCAGATGCGCCAGCAGCCGCGGGATGTCGGCCGGGTCGTGCTGGCCGTCTGCGTCCATGAAGACAAAGATGTCGCCGTCTGCCTGTCGGATGCCGCTTTTGACCGCCGCTCCGTTTCCAATGTTATAAGGGTGACTGTAGACATCGGCGCCGGCGGAGCGAGCCTCTTCCGCCGTGCGGTCCTCAGAGCCGTCATCGATCACCAACACCTGGTAACCGGAGTCGACGGAACGAATCGCCCGGACCAATTCATTGATGTTGTTTTCCTCGTTGAAGGCGGGGATGATGACCGTTACCGTGGGTTTGTCCATGTTCTTTTATGGTCTCCCAAAAAAGGATGACACTGCAAGAGCACTCGTCATTGTTCACACAAACCAGGCCTGTTCTTGCCGTCTTGAAACAGTCCTAAAACTACTAATGATTTCGTAACGAAGTCAACCGTGAAGTCACGCTGCGGGCCGCCAGGTAATGTCCGAGAAGCCATCCGTTGAAAAGAAAGAGGCGATAATCCGCGCGACCGGCGGTATGCAGCCGCCGGTACCGTCGGGAAAACCGCTCGAAATCCGGTCCCAAAGAGGGTGAATCCGCCCACGGCAGCCGGCCCTTTCGCAGCCACTCACCCACCGGCGCCCCGAACCCCTTTTTCTTCCGGTTTCGGATCTCCGGAAGCAGCAGCGGGGCCACCGCTTTCTTGAAGATGTACTTCGTCCGGCCGCCCCGCATCTTGTAGGTATGGGGAATCCGGCGGACGAAGTCGACCAGTTCGATGTCGAGAAACGGAGACCGGACTTCCAGCGAATGCATCATGCTGCAGCGGTCCACCTTTACCAGGATATCGTTTTTCAGATACAATTCAGTAAAAAACATCAATGTCCGATCCACCAGATGAGCCCCGCGGCAGCGATCCCAACAGTCGATCGCCTCGGAATAGACCGACTCCACATCGACCGGCTCGTCGAACAGATCCCGCAGTTCGGCGGGGGAAAGCGGCCCCATCCAGACCGGATTCCACAATCTCGGCGGATAGGAAAGGCCTCTGAGCGTCTGAT
>JASFPT010000243.1:0-6189 GCA_050115795.1 Desulfobacterales bacterium | reverse complement strand
CAGCCCTGGCCGTCTATTACGAGACCTACGACGGATTCTATGCGGACCGTTACATCGGTTCGGCCAGGGTCAACCTGAAAAAGGAAGGCTTTGTCAGCCGGCTGGAAACACTGCTCACGTGGCTGGATGATTTGGGGAATCGGTGGCGGCAGGACGGCGTCTACGAGAAGATCGTCACCGAGCATCCGATTGTCGAAGCCTACCGGAGAATCATCCGGCTGTCCATCCTCCAGGAGCTTCTCAGCGCCATCATTTTCAAAGGCCGATTCAAATGCGATCACGTCTACGTCAATAGGCTTCACGATGAGTACGTCGATCTGCTGAGCGAAGACATTCGGAAAAACTACCTGCTGAATCTATACAGCAGGGAAAAAAGCAGGCAGCAGACCGCCAGGAATTTCTACGTGGAGCACGTCTATTCATCGAGGGGAAATTTCGGGAAAGTCGTTTTGAAAAATAAATGCTTTAAAAAGTTCCCCGAGGAGACAATGCGCCTGATAGACCCTGAAACGTATGAATTTCGGCGTAGTGGAAGAAATTTGGATTCTACTTTTCGGGAAGAATATAAAATCCTGGAACAGCAGATGGAATACTGATAGACCGAAATCCGAAGCCAAACCGGAAAGGGGCGTCAAATGAAAACGGTGGGCCGGCTGCTTCCGGAAGGCCGGTCAGGGCAGGTTTCGACTGCGACCAGGCGGACTCTTCTGTGGAGGAGCTGATCTGTTCGGATCTGGATCTGGCTGCACTGGATGCCGAGATGAATCGCTATTACCGGAAGCTGGAAGGTTCCCTCGCCGGCGCCCCCGGGGTTCTGTGGAAAATAGGGTCAGTTCCTGAAACATCAGAATTGTTGCAACAACGGCTGCAAAGGACAGCGAACGGAGAGTAAAGTATTTTGGGGCTTTTTGTCGCCTCCAGGCACACAATCTGGCGACAGGCGATTCCGGAAGAGGGCGGTATACTTCTGGGAGCCCCGACGGCTGGGGAGTTCGCCCTGTCTTGGATCGAAAGCGTCCGGGCGACCCGGACCGGAACCAAGAATCCGGGAGGCCGGTTATGATCGATCAGCACTGGCTTATGAGCGCCTTTTTATGGGCGAGCCTGAAGCCCATACGGCTTCCATGATACATCCTTCACAGGATCGAGGTTATCTGGTGTTCGTGCCCGTTCAAAGCCTTTGTTGGGGGCAAACGATGGACTCCAGAAAAGTTGGAATAAGTGCCCAATAGCCTCCCCTCAAGCCCCACCGCCCCTTCATAAAATGGATCGGCCGGTACGGGCTCTATGCGGCCGGAGAGGGGGAACGGAAACCGGCCAAATCTGTCCCGAACCGGCCATTGAAATCCGGATTCGAACCCGGGCTCAAAGCCGAGGGTGATGTCGTCCGCCTACTGCAGCGTTTTGGACACCCCGAAAAACTGCTCCGGCTCTTTTTCACGTCCGTTGACCACCACGTACTCCAGTTCCTTGGCCAGATCCGAGTTCATGGAAACGAGTTTTTCGTGGTCTTCCAGGGCCTTTTCCTTGTTACCCATCTGAACGTACAGCACTCCGCGGTACATGTATGGCTCCGGGAGACCGGGCTTTAACTGAATGGCACGGTTGTAATGCTTCAACGCTTCATCGAAGTGTTCCGGCCCTTGCTTTCTCAGTGTATAGGCAAGGTTGTTGTGGGCCTCGGCCAGGTCTTCGTTGCGGTCGAGCGCCTTGCGGAACTGTTTTTCTGCCCCGGCGAATTTCTTGTCCATCATCAGGTCGACCCCCTTGTTGTAGTATTGGATGTCCTTGGACACCGAAGGGGCCTTATACGAACTGCCGGCAGCCAGGGCAGTGGAAGCGGCAAAAAGACCGACCAAAAAGATGAGAAATGCAGTGTTCGTCTTCATGATTCCTCCGATCATCAACCGGTTAAGATGCGTCTTGTCTGTTTTTCTTGAGAAAAAGGTATGCACCGGCGCTTGGGTGTCAAAACGGCATTCCGCATTCGATGTTCGACCATGCGGGACGCTGATCCCTGCAATTGCACACCGGGCAAGGCTCTGTGACGAGCTCCCCGCGTCAGTGGATGCCTGGCGCTATTATTTTACCCTCATAACATCATCCTCGCGGCGCACGGTTTGCCGTGCCAATGGGCCCTGCGGCTCATGCCGTTGTGGCACCGCCTCTTTCAGGGCAAAAACCGTGCTTTGCAACAGAAGCGTTCAGACCTTCGACAGGCTTCCTCAACCTGGCAAAAAGGATGTCCTTTTCAGCTTCATCCGGTTGCGGAACCAAAATTCCGGCACTAGCGTTACAAGACAAGGGACAGGGCCGGACGCCGCCCACAGGGCATCAGAGAAAGGGGGGGCCATGAGCGATCGGCGCAGCACCGCGACAACCCACGAAAGGTGGAAGCACCTGTGAATCCGCCTGAGCATCTGGTCGCTGAAACGCCATGATCACCTCCTTTCGGTACTGCGCATGTCCATGTGGTCCTTTTCGGCGATTGTCCTGCTGGCGTTGATCCAATCGAAGACGGCGAGTCTTCCTGCAACCCGAACCGAATCCGGCCGGCCGACCCAAGGCGGCAAGGGGTGCCTGCAAGTCGAAGAATGCGGTCCCTGATGGTTGCCGAATCCTGAGCCGGTCTGTCCGAAAGGGGATATCGAAGATGAAAACCCGCCGCGAGGCCATCCGGATCATCACGGCCGTCGGTGCAGGATTTTGGGCCCTCTGGGGGCTGGCCGGTGCCGGGATTCGCTTTGTCTACGCCGAGGTGAAACGGCGGGTGCTTCCCAAAGGCACCCGGATGAGCACCCTGGTCGGCGAAGATCCGGCCGACCTGGACACCAGGGAGCTGGAGGTGACGCCCATGGAGCAGTTCGACACCATGGGCCAGACGAACTACAGCATTTCGAAGGAAAACTGGAAACTGGAGGTGGGCGGTGCCGTCGACCGACCGGGCACCTTCACCTACGACGAACTTCTTGCCATGCCGGCCGTCGAGCGAAACGTCCTGCTCATCTGCCCGGGGTTTTTCGCATACAACGGACGCTGGAAGGGCGTTTCGGTGAACGGCGTGCTGGATGCGGCCGGGGTTCGCTCCGATGCCAAGGCGGTGGTTTTCCGGGGGCCGAATCATCCGCGGGAGCGAAGGGCGCGATTCGACCTGGAAGAGATTCGCACCGACCGGGTCTTTCTGGCCTACGAGGTCAATGGGCAGCCGCTTCCCCAGCGCCACGGCTTTCCGGTGCGCCTGGTGGCCGAGGACCACTACGGCGGCAAGTGGATCAAATACGTAGACCGCATTTCGGTGGTCGACCGGTAAAGATTCGGCCGCGGACCATGGGACCGCCAAGGCGCCAGAATCGCCCCAAAATGCGTTTTGTCGGGGAAAAAGGCTCTTGTCGATCTTTGCGCCCTATCGGGTCCATCGGGTCCTGAAAATCGGATCAAACAACGGCTAACCGGAAAATTCCAGGGGGGCCTGAAATGACGGAAAAAAGAATCGAGGGCATCGAGGCCTGCGTGTTCGATGCCTACGGAACCTTGTTCGACGTTCACTCGGCCGTGGGCCGCCACACCGACCGCCTGGGCGACAAGGCTTCTGCGGTGTCGGAAACCTGGCGCACCAAGCAGCTCCAGTACACTTGGCTCCGAAGCCTGATGGGCCGGCATGCGGACTTCTGGCAGGTGACCGGACAGGCCCTGGACTATGCCTTCGAGATGCACGGGGTTGAAGACGACGGGCTTAAAAAAGACCTGATGGCCGCCTATCTCTCTCTGGATTGCTACCCCGAGGTGCCCCAGGTGCTCACCGACCTGAAGGCAATGGGGTTCACCTGCGCGATTCTGTCCAACGGGACGCCGGACATGCTCGAAGCGGCGGTCAAAAGCGCCGGAATCGAGGCTCATATGGACCGACTCCTTTCGGTGGAGGCGGTGGGGATCTACAAGCCCGATCCAAGGGTCTACGGGATGGGTCCCGAGTCCCTCGGGATTTCAGCCGACCGGATCGTGTTCATGTCCTCCAACGCCTGGGACGCCTCCGGTGCGGCCGCATTCGGTTTCCACGTGGCCTGGGTCAACCGCTTCGGCCAGGCGCCCGAAAGGCTTCCCGGCGACATCGACGCGGAAATCAACACCCTTTCCGACCTGCCGGCGCTGCTGGGCCGATGAGCGACGGGTCCTGTCGCTTTCGATCGCGGGGGCGGCCCGATGCCTTTCTTGTGTAAGATTACGAAAACATACAAAATATAAATTTTCGGCGGGCATTCCGGCCTTCTCCTGGAAAAGAGGAGGTTGACAAAACCATAAAATTGTGATTTAATATGCCTCACCAGTTTGGAAAAGCCGCCTCAGCCGAGGCGGCTTTTTTATTGAGGCGGCTCCATACGGCCCTGTCCCCCTGCGTCTTGGCGTTCCTTCCGCCGGGGGACCATCTCGATCGGCGATGCTGGGGCTTTCCACAGCGGCATCCAGGCCGCAGAGCACCCGGTTTTTTCGGTCTGCAGCGCGCTCATTCCGCGACACGCTTTCCATTTCCGCAAGTGAAAAACGAGAGGCGCAGCTTTTGCTTGTCGGGGTTTCTCGTACCGCTTATGATAGCGGCATGGGTCTGAAGATTCGGCGGCCTGTCTTCAAGAGGAAAGGTCGTTGCCATGCGGCAGGATTACGGCAAGCGCAAACCGCGTTGGCCCGCCCGGCTCTTTATCACCGGTGTTGTCTTGTTTATGGCATCCGGCGGGATCTACTTCGCTTACGGGAAAAAGGACCCGCGCTACAGCACATACATGAGGCGGGCCTTTGCGCCGCCAGACTACACCCGCGCCGTTGTCGGGGACCGGCTGCAGCTCGAAAAGGACCGGGACTGCCGCCTGCCGGACCTCAACCTGGTCTTCCGCGGTGTTGAAAACGGTCGGCTCCGCTTCGACGCCTTTGTGCTTCAGCTCGATCCGGCTTCCGCTTATGTCCATAGAATCGATCCGGACCTTGCCGAGAGCGGGTTCAACATGGGCGGTAAAACCTTCCGGCTGCTGAGCTGGAATGGATCCCGGGTCCGCCTCGAGCTGATCCGGCCCCAATAGGGTCCTGTGTGCCCCTGTTTCCCTTCCGGCGGATGGGATCCCGCCCGACCGGCACCCGTTCCGGCATCGGGGACTTTCGGCCGGTTCCAGTGGCCAACGCCGCCAAACGGGGCGTGATCCGGACGAGAGCCCGATTCGATCCCGGACGCGCTGCCCATGCGGCACGAACTTCCGTACGCTGCCGGAAATTACCTCAAGGTAAATCGCCATGCGCAGAACCACTCCTCCGGGTGTTTGTCCGGCGGGCAGCCGACGCATTCGGTCTCGATGCGGGCGTCGATGGTGCGGGCAAAATAGGCATATTCCACAAGGCCCGCGGACTTGCAGGGATAATCCGCCAGCCCCTTTCGCTTCCGGGCGGCCTGGACGCGGCATTCATTCATCTGAAAGACGAAGCTGTCTTCGTTCTCCTCGACGATGGACTGCACGTTGATCACGGCGTAGAGACGAAACCCCAGGGCCTTTTTCAGCCCCTCCAGCCCGGGCTGCCGGTCCAGCTTCAGGAAACGACGGATCGATTCTGCCTCCACGGGGGAGAAGATCGCCCAGCAGGTGTCGTTGCAGCGTTTGGCGTCGTTCATTCCGCAGTCTTGCTCCACCGCCTGGAACCAGATCCCGTCGTTGGCCAGCCAGCTGATCGATACCTGCTCCAGGACCTGTTTCATGGTGTCTGCGGGAAGCTGCCGCAGAAAGTCGGGAAGGCCGCCTGTCATCGAAAAACCGAACACCTTGGAAAGCCGCTTGAGCTGGAGCCCGAGGCTGCCTTCCACCTGCCGGGACAGCAGGGCCAGGGCCTTTTCTTCTCCCAACTGGTGCCGGACTTCGGTGTACCAGAGTCCGTGATGGATGATCATCCGCTGGATCATGTCCAGCAGCAGCCGGGTGGTTTGGTCTCCGTTGAGATTGTCCAGGGTGGCGGTCATCTGCTTCTCCTATTCGGTCAGATATTCGTCGGTGGTCAGCCAGAGTTCCTCGATCCGGTACATGTGCCAGTGGTCGTGCATCAGCACGTGCCGGGCAAGGATGTAGGGAGTGTACTGCGCGTATTCCGGGTGGGCGGCTTTCCGTTTCCATGCGGCATCATCCAGGCTTTCGATGACCCCGATCATTTCGCGGCGAA
>JASFPT010000242.1:0-6205 GCA_050115795.1 Desulfobacterales bacterium | reverse complement strand
CGGAAACCGAAACACCCCCTGAAAGCGCCCGGCCGGCCGCCGTTCCATTCGTGCCCGGCCCCGCTTCGTAGCGTGTATTTCTGCCTCCTTTTAGACATTTCCATCATTTCAAACATTTTAGCTCATTTTAGGCATTTTCACCATTTCAGGCAGCCTCCCATCAATCATTGACCCCCCCGCCCAATCTGGTATTCTTTTCATCTATCGTCACTTCTTCCTTTTTCGATCATCCCGGCGACGGGAGGGCGACATGCAAGGCGACCTCAAGCAGCTTCCCGCCATGGTCGACCAGATTCGGACCATTCGGGACACCATCATCACCAATATCGTGCTGATCGGCCAGACGCCGGCACCGACCTTCAAAGAAAAACGGCGGACAGCGGTTTTCATGGAACGGCTGGCCGACTTCCAGGTCGACGAGGTCACCACCGACGGGTACCGCAATCCCATCGGGGTCATCCACGGCACCGGAACCGACAAAC
This sequence comes from Desulfobacterales bacterium, assembly GCA_050115795.1. Taxonomy (GTDB): domain Bacteria; phylum Desulfobacterota; class Desulfobacteria; order Desulfobacterales; family CAFBRK01; genus JAIPEL01. The sequence continues at coordinate 5,723 of JASFPT010000242.1, read as the reverse complement.
CGCCGATTTTCGTGGTCGCCCATCTGGACACGTTTTTTAACCGCGACATCGTGTACAACTACACGGTGGCGGAAAACCAGATCACCGGCCCCGGCCTCATGGACAACTCAGTGGGGGTCGGTGTTCTGGTCTCGCTGCCCTTCGTCTTCCAGACCCTGGGGCTGCGCTTCGAGTCCGACGTGGTCCTGGCCGGCATCATCCAGTCCATCGGAAGGGGCAATCTGCGGGGCATTCGCCACCTGATCAAGACCTGGGAGGGGCCGATCCGCGGGGCGATCTGCATCGAGGGGGGGGAACTGGGACGGCTGAACTATTTTTCGGACGGCATGATTCGGGCGGAAATCGAATGCCGCATCTCCCGGGCGACCGGGGTCACCCACAAATTCACTCCCAATGCGATCCTGGTCCTGAACGATGTCATCAACGAAATCCTCAAACTTCGTCTCCCCCAGCGGCCTCGATCCAAAATCGTCATCGGGAAGATCGCCGGCGGGGTCAACCACGGCGCCGTGGCCTACGAGGCGACCCTGGGGCTGGAGATCCGCAGCTACTCGGACCGGATCGTAAAGGAAATCTATAACGATATCCAGGATATCGTGCAGGGCATCGGCCACGAGGACCAGGTCGACCTGGAGCTGACCACCATCAGCAATCTGAGCGCCACCCGGCTGTTTTACAATCACCCCCTGGTCAAATACAGCGCCGCGGTGCTCCAGGTTCTGGGGGCGGAGCCGGTCAGCGATCCGACCGAGTCGGCGTTATCGATCTTTCTCTCCCACCGGATCCCGGCGGTCACCCTCGGCGTCACCAACGGCTACCGGTACTACGAAGAAGACGCCTCTATGGAAATCGAACCGATGTTCAAGGGGATCGCCCAGATCGTCGGGGTTCTCCAGGGGATCGATGCCGGGGTGTGCGATGAATGACCGGTGGCTCAAATCCAACACCTTCCACTACGGCGAGTTTCGCGATCTGCGGCGCCTGGTGGAGGCCAAACAGAAAAAGGGACTCAGGATCTCCCTCTGTCTGCCCACGCTGAACGAAGAGCGGACCATCGCCAAGGAAATCCTGATCATGAAATCGGAGATGATGATCCGATATCCACTCATCGACGAAATCGTGGTCATCGATTCCGGGTCCACCGACCAGACGCGGCAGATCGCCCGCTCCTTCGGAGCCGACGTCTACGAGGCGAACGACATTCTGCCCCGGCTGGAAACCTTCCGGGGCAAGGGTGAAAATCTATGGAAGGCGCTGTACATCACCGGCGGCGATATTATCATATACCTTGACGCGGACATCAAAAACATTCATCACCGGTTTGCTTACGGGCTGCTGGGTCCGCTGCTGATCCACGACGGCATCAAGTACGTCAAGGCCTTCTACGACCGGCCCATCGCCATCGGGAAAAACAAGATCCGGCCGACCGGCGGCGGAAGGGTCACCGAGTTGGTGGTGCGGCCGCTGTTTTCGATCTTCTTCCCGGAGCTGGCCCAGATCCTGCAGCCGCTTTCCGGGGAGTATGCGGGGTACCGGGAGATTTTCGAACGGATCCCGTTTCCGATCGGATACGGCATCGAGACGAGCATGATTCTCGACATCTACCACAAGTGGGGGCTGGACGTCATGGCCCAGGTCGATCTGGAGCGTCGGATCCACCGCAACCAGGACACCAAGGCCCTGGGCAAAATGGCGTTCGTCATTCTCAAAACCTTTATCGACCGAAAGATCCGCCTCGGTCGGATCGACCTTCACCAGGAGATGTTCGACGAGATGATTCAGTTCAACCTCGTCAAGGACGAATACAAGTCGGACATTACCCGGTTCGTGGGCCATGAACGGCCGCCGATGATCGAGATCGAGGAATATCGAAAAAAGTTCGACATCGACCCGGAAAGCGAACTGCCGTGAGCACCCCCCACCTTACAGACCCGTACCGCCGTCACCTCAATTACCTGCGCATTTCGGTCACGGACCGGTGCAACCTGAAATGCGCCTACTGCGTGCCCCGCGAGCTGATTCCGAAACTCCTGCACCGGGACATTCTCCGCTACGAAGAACTGCTTCGCATCGTGCGGATCGGGGTCTCCCTGGGAATCACCAAGGTCCGGGTAACGGGCGGAGAGCCGCTGGTTCGCAAGGGCGTCTCTGATTTTCTCGCGGAGCTGACCGCCATCGATGCGTTGACCGACGTTTCCCTGACCACCAACGGCGTGCTGTTGGGGCAATACCTGGATCGGTTGCGGCAGGCCGGCATACGGCGGATCAACGTCAGCCTCGACACCCTGAAGCGGCGAAAATTCGAACAGATCACGGGGGTGGACGCCTTTGAAACCGTGTTTGCCGGAATCCTTGCGGCGCTGGAGGCCGGGTTTTCCCCGGTCAAGATCAACGCGGTGGCCCTTCGGGGGATCAACGAAGACGAGCTGGTCGACCTGGCCCGGCTCTCCATCGACTATCCGCTCCAGGTCCGGTTCATCGAACACATGCCGATCGGCAACGCCATGGCCGGCGCACAACCTCCGCTGCTGGCCCCGGAAATCCGGGAGCGGATCCGTCCCCTGGGCGAACTGACGCCCGTGAAAAGCGGGGGCGGCGACGGGCCGGCAGAGCGATACCGGCTGCCGGAGGCGGCCGGCGAGATCGGCCTGATCCGGCCGTTGAGCCATCATTTCTGCAGCCACTGCAACCGCCTGCGCCTGACAGCCAGCGGCATGCTGCGGCCCTGCCTGCTGTCCGACTACGAAGAGGATCTGCGGACCCCGCTGCGCAAAGGCCTCCTGGACGAGGACCTGAAGAGTGTTTTTCTTCGGGCCGTCTCCCGAAAACCCCGCCAGCATGCCCTGGCCGAAGCCCAGTGCCAGCAGGTTTCCGGGCAGATGTGCGCCATCGGGGGGTAAAAAAAAGGAAGCCCGGGCCGCATTCGTGTGAGGCTACATTTTCTCGCACGTGTCCGGGTATGCGGCCCGGGCAAAGGGATGCCCCATCTTGCTGCGCAGGTCAGGTCCGGTATCGGGTCGGTCGCTTCAAGTCGGGTATCGGTCGAGATGAGGGGCGATTTCGCAGGCACCTACCAGGATTTCCGCGAAAAATCAAGTTTAAAAGCCCGCCTGGTGGTGGGTGGTGTGTCGTGTGTGGTTTGTGGACTGTCGTGTGCAACAAGAACATGGGCCATTGGCTTTTCTCACTATAAACCACCTACCACCTGCCACAAACCATCTGCTACTGACCACACACCACGAACCGCTTTCCACGCTCAACCCGCCACAGGCGCCCCCCGCCCCTAATGCAACAGCGCCGGCAGGTACGTGATCAGGCCGGGGAAGACCATCAGCAGGACCACACAGACCAGATAGGCGGGCATAAAGTAGGCCACGCCCCTGAAAACGTCCTCCAGGGGAACGTCCTTGGCCATGCCCCCCACCACATAGGTGGTGGCGCCCACCGGCGGCGTGACCGCTCCCAGGGTGGTGATCACCGTAATGATGACGCCGAACCAGATCGGGTCGTAGCCCAATTTCAGCGCCACCGGGAAGAAAATCGGGATGGTGATCAGCAGCAGGGCCAAAGCGTCCATGACCGCCCCGCCGACAATGTAAATACCGAAGATAATCGTCATGATGACGGCGTTGGGAACCGGCAGGGTGACGACCCACGCGGCGATATCGAAGGGGATTCGGGTTACGGTCAAAAACTTCCCGAAAACCAGGGCTCCGGCAACGATCATGATCACCATGCAGGAAATGCGCAGGGTGTCCTTGACCGAGTAGACAAATCCTTTCCAGCTGAGTCTTTTCTGGGCCAGGCTGATGACGACCGCCAGAAAAGATCCGGCGGCGCCGGCCTCTGCCGGCGTGAAAAATCCAAAGTAAAGGCCCGACATGACCAGTAGAAAAAGAACCACCATCTCGATGGCGCCCGAAAGCGAGCGCAGGCGCTCTGCAAAGGTCGCCGGGGGACCGACCGGGCCCCACGCCGGCCGCAGCCGGCAGATGACATAGACCGACAGGATCAACAGCAGTGCAAGGCAGAGCCCCGCACCCACACCGCCGTAGAACAGCTTGGCGATGGACTGTTCCGTGGAAAGCCCGATCACGATCAACACCACCGAAGGCGGAATCACCACCCCGAGGGTCGACCCGCAGGCAACGGCGCCGGTGCTCAATTTCGGTTCGTATCCAAACCGCTTCATTTCGGGCAGAGCAACGGTGGCCATGGTGGCGGCCGTGGCCGCGTTGGAGCCGCAAATCGCTGCAAATGCCGAGCAGGCCATGACCGTGGCCATGGCGATCCCGCCCCGGATCTGTCCCACCCATCGGTAGGCCGCCAGGTAGAGCTTTTCGTTCACACCGGAATAAAAGGCGATCTGTCCCATGAAGATAAACAGCGGGATCACGGTAAGGCCGTACTTGGAGAAAGTGGACCACACCACGGAGCCGACCATGTTCAGGGCCGCGGCCGGCGAGATCACGTAGGCAAAACCGACGAAGCCCACCACCCCCATGGCAAACCCCACCGGCGTGCCCAAAAAGAAAAGCGCCAGCAGAAGGATCACGATCCCCAGGATGCCGGTCAGGGCCAGGCTCACGATTTCTCCTTTGCCGCCGGCCGGAGGGCGTTGATCAGGTCCCAGAGGAACACGAGCGCCAGAAAGCCGCACCCGACCGCCACCCCGTAGGTAAAGGGATGGTAGACGATCCGCAGGGTCTCGGTGACTTCACCGGTGGCCTGCAGGGTTCTGGCTTTTTCGGCGACCTGCCAGGCAATGAGGCAGAAAAAGAGCAGGCACAGGAGGCTGTTGAAGCATTCGAGGGCCTTCTTGACGCGCCGCGGAAAAGCGCCGATGAGGATGTCGACGGCAATGTGGCCCTTTTGCCGCTGCGTGTAGCCCAGGGCAAAGGAGGTGACAATGGCGCCGAAAAAACCCATCAGTTCGAAGGTGCCCGGTATCGGGACCCAGATGAGCCGGGAAACGATGTTCCCCGTGGTCAGGAGGATCATGGCCACGAGAAAAATTCCGCCCACCAGAACCAGGACAGCGTCAATTCTGGAAAGAAAGCGATTCATGGACAGTCGGATTAGGATCGGAGTTCGACGGCATCGCGGAAAGGCCCCGGATCGTCATGCCGGGCTTGATCCGGCATCCAGAAGTATTTGGAACGACTGGATTCCCGCTTTCGTCAGAATCACGAATGATTGGAAATCCGGACTTTTTACGAACGCACCAGGTTTCATGCGAGAACGCACAGCCGGCGGGAATCCGGGGCTTGGTTCCCGGATCCCAGCCGCCGCCTTCCCCGCACTGGAAGGGGACGGAAGTGACAGCAATTTCACCCCCGCTTCCGGGGCAAGGCACTACTTGGCGTACCGTGCGATCAGGGCCCGGATATCGTCCACGATGGCCCGGGCCGGCAGGCCCTTTTCCGATGTCTCCCGGATGTACTGCTCGACAATCGGATCCAGCAGGGCGTTCCACTCCTGCTTTTGGGCTTGGGTGAGTTCGATGAACTCCACCTGATACGTTGCCTTGGACCACTCCACGGCGTCTTTGACGTGGTTGTCCATGTAGTTTCCGGTCCACTCGGCCTGCTCGATTTTCAGATCGTCGATCACTTTCTGGACATCGGCCGGAAGGGCGTTCCAGGTGTCCATGTTCATGACCACGGCAAAGGGATAGATGACCGTGTCGGTCACGGTGGCATATCGACAGGTCTCTGCGAATT
>JASFPT010000241.1:0-6255 GCA_050115795.1 Desulfobacterales bacterium | reverse complement strand
AAACGCCCCCACTGGCTGAAAAATGCCTGGCCTCGCCTTCCCAGGTGGTCAGATAAAGCGCATGGGCATCCAGGCAGCGCCCCCGGACCAGGACCCTTTCAAAGACCTCGTTGACCTGGGCCTCGATTTCAGGGGGAGCAAAATGACCGAGACGCAATCCCACGACCTCGTCCGGCCGGTGTCCTAGTACGCGCTGCCAGGCGGGATTGACATAGGAGATCGTTCCGTCCTTTCCCAGGACATAGACAATGTCAGGGGCATTCTCGCTGAGCGCCAGGAAAAAGGGACCGGCAGTCTGCAGCGTATCGGACCTGGCAAGATCCGGCCTCTGGTCCAGGGGTGGAGCCTGTCCGGCGTAGGATTCGCTTTTCATGGGTCCCTTGTCGAAGTGGAGGCGGCCTGTGTCGTGCCCCTCCCCCGGGCGGTGGAACAGGCCGTCGTTTCAGATGCCCGAAGGATCTTCAAAGACCGTGCCAATGCAACGGTCGGCGCCCATGAAAGAAAGTCGAAGGATCTCGAATCGTTCTGGGGATGGCCGGTTCCGGCCCAAGACGGGAAGGTTGTGATTTGACCACCGGGGCTGACCGGGCAATGCCATTTGGCAAGAACCCTATCGAAGGGAGACGGCGTACCCCTGATGGCGGAGGGTGTCGACGATCTCAGCCACATGTTCGGGTCCCCGGGTTTCCAGTTCCAATTCTACCCGGGTGACGTAGATCGGCACATCCCGGGTATGCCGGTCGTGATAGATGTGCAAAACATTGGCTTTGAGCCGTGCGACGGCCGCCAGCAGACCTGCAAGGGCACCGGGGATATCCTCCAGCTTTACGCGGATTCGCATGATGCGGCCGTTTTTGATCAGCCCCTTGGCCAGAATTCGCCCCAGAAGGGGCGGGTCCACGTTTCCGCCGCTGACCACCAGCACCAGGCGGCTGTCGGGTTTCACCGAGACGGACCCTTGCAGCAGGGCCGCCAGTGGAACGGCACCAGACCCCTCGGCCAGTATTTTCTTCCGTTCCAGGAGCAACAGCATGGCAGCGGCGATGTGCTCCTCGTCCACGGTCACGATCTCGTCGACGCAGGCCTGCATGATTTCAAAATTCAGCGCTCCGATCTGCTTGACACTGATCCCGTCGGCGATGGACCCTTCCGAGGCCACCAGGACCCGCTTCCCCTTCCGTCGGGACTCGGAGGCCGAAGGACAGGAGGCCGCCTCTACACCGATGATTTTTACCCGGGGCCGGACGGCCTTCAGAGCCGATGCGATCCCGGAAATGAGTCCGCCCCCGCCCACCGGGGCCAGCACGACATCGACATCCGGCAGTTCATCGGCGATTTCCAGGCCGATCGTCCCCTGGCCTGCGACGATGTCCGGATCGTCGAAGGGATGGATCAGCGTCCGGCCTTTTCGGACATGGGCTTCAGCCCGCCGAAGGCATTCGGCGATGCTGTTTCCGTGGATCTCCACCTCCCCCCCGTAATTGCGGGTGGCCTCCTGTTTGCTGATCGACACCCACTCGGGCATGACGATGACCGCCGGAACGCCGGCTTTCCGGGCCGCCAGGGCCACGCCCTGGGCGTGGTTTCCTGCAGAGGCCGCCACCACGCCCTTCGGTCCGATGGCGCCCCGGTTTACCGACAATTTGTAGGCGGCGCCCCGGATCTTGAAAGACCCGGTAATCTGCAGGTTCTCCAGCTTCAGGCGGATGTCGGCGGAAAATGTCTCGCTCAGGGAGGGGGATTGGATCATGGGGGTGCGCAGGATCTGGCCGCGGATCGTTTCGGCCGCCCGGCGGATGGTTTCAAGGGGAATCATGGCGCCTCATGACGGGTTGATTGGTCGACGGGTCAAGGGGCTGATCGTCCAAACTTCTAGTCGGGAACGATTTCCGTACCGGCGCGCCCGGCCAGCGCCCCTTCGATCTCGGTGATTGCAGTGATGATGGCCCGGCGGCCACCGCCCCGGACAAAGGAGACGGCCGAGGCCACCTTCGGCTCCATGGACCCGGCCGAAAAATGTCCCTCTGCCAGGTATCGCTGGGCCTCGCGGACCGTCATTTTGCTCAAGAACCGTTCCTGTGCCGAGCTGTAGTTCAGGGCGACCCCCGGGACATCCGTTGCGATCAGAAACTGGTCGACGCCGACTTCCCGAGCAAGCTGTGCACTGGCCAGATCCTTGTCGATCACCGCATCAACGCCGGCAAAGCGCCGCTCTTCCCGGACCACCGGAATCCCCCCGCCCCCGCAGCAAACGACGATGAAATCGTTGGCCAGCAACGTCCTGATCTCCCGCTTTTCCACGATGGTCACCGGCTTTGGAGAGACCACGACCCGGCGGTAGCCTTTGGCGGTTTTCTTCACCGGATAGCCGGCAGCGGCGACCTGCTCTTCGGTCAGAACCGGACCGATCGGCTTGGCGGGTTGATCAAAGGCCGGGTCGTTCTCGTCGACCACCACATAGCTGATGAGGCTGACGATCCGCTGCTTGAAGTGGATGCCCAGGTCCATGAGCGCCGCATCCAGGGAAGATTCGATCATGTAGCCGATCTGGCCCTGGGTCTGCGCCACCAGGATCTCCAGGGGCATTTTCGGCACCTGGCCGCAGCATTCCTGCTGCAGCATGAGATGACCGACCTGGGGCCCGTTTCCGTGGGTGATCACGATCCGGTAGGTCGCGGAAAGCCGGGCGATCTGACGGATCGGGACCCGGAGGTTTTCAAACTGCTCATCGGCGGTTCCGATCTGCCCTTTCCGGATCAGGGCATTTCCGCCAAGGGCCAGAAGCAGAATCTCCTTCGGCTGCCCGGGGCTCACGGCAGCACCTTTTTTAGCCGCTCGAAAAGCAGTTCGGAAAGCCGGGGCTCGCCGCCGTCACGGTATTCGTAGCGAACCCGGAGCGCCGGACGCTTCAGCTGGAGCAAAGCGGGCAGGTCGATCGGCGTGGCAAACAGGATCAAATCGCAGTCGGCAGCGGACAGCGTCGCTTCCAGGTCCCGGATCTGGCTGCTGCTGTAGCCCATGGCCGGAAGAACCGGTCCGATGTGGGGGTACCGGCGGAAGACCTCCTTACAGGCGCCTGCTGCAAACGGCCGCGGATCGACCACCTGCCCCGCTCCGTGGGTTTCGGCTGCGATCAGTCCGGCTCCCCATGGCATCTCCCCATGGGTGAGCGTCGGACCGTCTTCGACCACCAGAACCCGTTTCCCGCGGATCTGCTGGGGCGACTCTGTGGATATGGCCGACTCGGCCAGCACGATACCCGCCCCCGGGTTGAAATTGCGGATATTTTCGAGCACGGTGTCCACGCCGCTGCGGGGGGCCGAATCGACCTTGTTGATCACCGCGATGTCGGCCATCAGCAGATTGGTTTCACCGGGATAGTACCGGATCTCGTGGCCGGGCCGATGTGGGTCGAACACCACCACGTGGACGTCGGGTCGGAAAAAGGGGGTGTCGTTGTTTCCCCCGTCCCAGACGATCACGTCGGATTCGGCCTCCGCCGAACGAAGAATCCGTTCGTAATCGATGCCGGCGTAAACCGCGATGCCCTGCTCCAGAAGCGGCTCGTATTCTTCCCGTTCTTCAATGGTACACTGCTGGATTTGAAAATCTTCGGCCTTGGAAAAGCGCTGCACCTGCTGGCGGAGCAGATCCCCGTAGGGCATGGGATGGCGCACCACGACCGTCCGCAGCCCTTTTTCGGTCAGAAGGGAACAGATCTTTTTCGTGGTCTGGGACTTTCCGCATCCGGTGCGCACCGCACAGACTGCCACCACGGGCCTGGAAGACCGGAGCATGGTGTAGGTGGCCCCGATGAGGATGAAGTCCGCACCGCCGGCCATGGCCAGGGAGGCCTTGTGCATGACCTCCTCGTGGGGAACGTCGCTGTAAGAAAAGGCCACCAGATCGACCCGGTGTTCCGCAATCAGCCGGGAGAGCGCCGACTCCGGGAAGATGGGAATCCCTTGCGGGTATTGCGTCCCGGCAAGTTCCGGGGGATACCGCCGCCCTTCGATGTTGGGGATCTGGGCGGCGGTAAAGGCGACGACCCGGTAGCGACGGTTGTCCCTGAAGTAGATGTTGAAGTTGTGAAAGTCGCGTCCGGCCGCGCCCATGATGACGACATTTTCGACCATGTTGCCATTATAATCCAAGGGGCCGGCCTTTACAATCTCCGAAGGTGCTGGTAAAGCCTTTGCGGGTTGACGACAGGCAAAACCGCCCCTTGCGGCGCCACCGCCGAGCGGGGGGAATGGACCGGGACCCAAAAGACCGGGGAAAACATCAGGCCGCCCGACCACCGATCGACCCCCGCCGGCACCTTCTGCGCCGAAGCCGGATACCACTTTGCAGCATCCAAAGGCGACCTGCATTTCCCACAGCGGACATGTTTCAGGCACAGCTGGGGGCTTCGGCGCCGTCGGGATCGGATGTGCCTCTTTCCAGAGCCATCGGCCCGCTCCGACGGCCGGCAACGAGGACAACCCGACGAATCGTCGAATCCGAAGCGCCGATCGCCCGCGACACAGCGCAAGGGAAGGCTCTTTCTGCGAGATGGCGGCAAAGTCCCATTTTTCCCGAACGGTCATGCGGTTGCCATCGGCGGACCTGATCAAGTTCACCGTCTTGATGGCCGCCGCCATCTGGCTGCTCGCCCGGGGGACCGAGGCCCTCGGATACCACTGGCAGTGGTATCGCGCCTGGCGTTACCTGATCCAGGCCGGCGAAGGGGGATACAGCGCAGGTCCCCTGTTGGCCGGCCTCTGGGTCACGGGGAAAATCACCCTGGTGAGTCTTCTGCTGGCCTTTGCGATCGGGCTTGTGACGGCCGGCTTCCGCCTTTCGGACTCCGCGGTCGCCCGCCTTGTTGCCCGGCTGTACCTGGAGGTCGTCCGCAACACCCCGCTGCTGGTGCAACTTTTCTTCATCTACTTCGTCCTGGCACCGATTCTGGACATCGATCGGCTGACCTCGGCCATTTTGGCACTGAGCCTGTTCGAGGGCGCCTATGCCTCGGAGATGGTGCGGGCCGGCATCCTTTCCATCGAGAAAGGGCAGTGGGAAGCCGCCTTCAGCCTGGGGATGGGGAAGGGGGCCGCCTACCGGCATATCATTTTACCTCAGGCCCTTCGCCGGATGCTTCCCCCCTTGACCGGGCAGGCCGTGTCCCTGATCAAGGATTCGGCCCTGGTGAGCACCATCGCAATCTACGACCTGACCATGCGGGGCCAGGCCATCATTGCAGAGACCTATCTGACGTTCGAGATCTGGTTCCTTGTGGCGGCCCTGTACTTGGCGATCACCATCAGTCTGTCTATCGGCGTAACATGGATGGAAACCCGGCTCAGGATGTGAGCAAGAAAGGAGAGGCAACGATGAAGCTCCGAAACATGATTCTGATTGCGGCGATCTTATTGCTGGCAGGGGCCTTGACCTGCGGAACCGCCTTCGGAGAAAAACTGCAGCGGCAGCTGACCGAAGAAAGCATGCTCGAGCAGGTAATGCAGCGCGGCGCGCTTCGCGTCGGCATGTCCACCTTCGTTCCCTGGGCCATGAAGGACAAAAACGGCGAATTGGTCGGTTTTGAAATCGACGTGGCCAGACGCCTGGCAAAGGACATGGATGTCAAGGTGGAGTTCGTGCCGACGAAATGGGCCGGCATCATTCCGGCGCTGCTGACCGGAAAGTTCGACATCATCATCGGAGGGATGGGCATTTTACCGAAACGGAATCTCAAGGTGAACTTCTCCATTCCCTACGATTACACGGGGATGTCCATCGTCGCGAACCGGAAGCTGGCGGCTGGATTCTCTTCACTGGCCGACTTTAACCGGCCCGATGTGGTGGTGGCGGTGCGCCTGGGTGCAACCCCCGCCCTGGCGGCCAAAAAATACCTCCCCAAAGCCGAACTGCGGCAGTTTGACGACGAATCCCAGGCCTATCAGGAGCTGCTCAACGGCAATGCGCATGCCGTTGTCGCCAGTGCCCCCACTCCGGCTTTTTATGCCTTGAAATATCCGGACCGCCTCTTTCTTCCCCTGACGGAGACCTTTACCCGGGAGCCGATCGGCTTTGCGGTTCGCAAAGGCGACTTTGACAGCCTCAACTTTCTCAACAACTGGATCCGGTTCGTGGAAGCCGAGGGATGGCTGAAAGAGCGCAAGCACTACTGGTTTGAAACCCGGGACTGGGAGTCACAGATTCAGTAACCGCGGATGGCAAGTGGCGGTTGGCGGGTGGGAGGCGGCAGGTGGC
>JASFPT010000240.1:0-6264 GCA_050115795.1 Desulfobacterales bacterium | reverse complement strand
CGGGGTCTTTTGTCCGGCGGGACATCATAGCCTTTGATCCCGATGTGAAGCAGCAGGGTGTCCGGATTCCAGGGCGTCGGGAACACCGACACCGTGGGCTTGAATGGAACGCTGCGGTCGACCGGACGGGGATAGTCGTAATCGAAGTAATTGATCAGTTCCTCCACCCGGACGGCGTCCGCCGGCGGAAGATGCCCGTTGAACAGGGCTCTTCGCACAAAGGCGTAGGAGGCGGTGTCCACATCGACGGAAAAGGTCGACACCGGCTCTTCGGCTGCCCGCTTGACCGGGTTTGCTTCGAAATGGTCGAAGCGGTCCCGCCCGACATACTCCTGGGGCAGAGCGCCGGGGGAGGCGGCATCCATCTTTTTGGTCATGAAAAGGCGGGAGCGGTTGGCTTCGGCTTCCAGCCCGGGCATCGCAGAAGGGTTGGATTGCCCGAGAACCTTTTCAGCGGGAGACGGCTGCCGGACGGCATCGGCAGCCGGTGCCGGTGCAGGAACGCTCCGGGAGGCGGTCTCCTGCAGTGGCGGGGCCGAAACCCTCCGGTAGGAGAAAAAGTTCGGCAGGGCCAGGAAGGTGACGACCCCCAGGGACAACACGACGATCGCGGTGGCAAAAACGGGTCGGGTCATGACAGGACCTCCTTTCAGGATTTTACCCAGTAGACGAATGCGATGGGTAAATCCTTTAGTCTCGGTCCGGGTCTGACCGGAAAATTCTTCGACCGCCGCATGGATCGCCCGTTTCCGGGCGGCTTCCGACGGCTCCGGGATCGACAATCCAGCCAGTTTTTTCTGGATCTCTTTGTCGTTCATGGCGTCACTTCAAGAAGATGGCTCAATTTTTTCCGTGCCTGGAACAGATGCGCCGAAACCGTTGCCTCGGCGCATTTCAGAACCTGCGCCGCCTCCATGTGGGTGAGCCCTTCGGCCCACACCAGCAGCGCCGCGGCCTTTTGCCGGGCCGGCAGGGAATCGATGGCCTCCAGAATCTGCCGGGCGGCGATGCCGGCATGCCCCGCCGGCCCCGGGTTGCCGTCACCCGGCTCGAGTGTCCAGGTCGTTTCATGGGTCTGCCGGGTGGTGCGCTTGCGGCCGAAATCCATGGCGGTGTTCACAGTGATCCGGTAGAGCCAGGTGGTAAAGGCCGACTTTCCAGCAAAGGTGCCAAGCTTTCGGGCCACCTTGACGAACACGTCCTGGGCGATGTCCTCGGCGTCCTCCCGGACACCGCACCACCGGAAGGCCGCCCGGTACACGGTCATGTAGTGCCGGTCGGCCAGCTGCTCGAATGCGGCGGCATCCCCGCGTTTGGCGCGCCGGACGAGGTCGTTGTCGCTCAGGTTTTCCATACAGGCGTTCCCAATCTACCCTTTAGACGGATAGAAGGGCCGAATCCTTTATATTTTAGCAAGATAACCTATCACATTGTGCGAATTCTTTGGAAATCCAGAATGCTGAGGTGTCTTGCGAGACGGCCCGCAGCCGAACAAACCCTTTGCCGCGTCCTGTCTCCGCTGCTGCATCTTGGGGTAGAGCTACCTCATGCGTTCATTGAAAATAATGGTATTCCGCGAATCGTCGTCGAGAAGGAGAAGGGATTGGCAAAGCAGTGTTCCGAGGTGCTGCGTTGAAGGATACTCTGATCCAAGGCGATTCGCAGGTTGGGCAGAGCGCAGCGAAGCCCAACCATTTTGGAAAGTCGGCTACGATAGCAATCGGGACGTTCTCAACCTGTAAATATTTGCCCGGTCAAAATGCTGTTGGGTTCGGTTTGATAGGCGAATGTTTAAATATTAAGAACGTCCCTCTTATCTGGATTCGGCATTCAAAATGAGCGGCCGGTATGTGCAGGCGGAAGCCCGAAGCACCACCTCTGCATGTTACTATTCCTTTGACGCAGGCTTCGGGTTCTGGTGCGTCAAAACCGGCGGACTTTGGAGCAGATCAGGCTACGGGACCAGAAGCACCGGCAGCTCGGAAAGTTCCGCCACCCGGTGGGATACCCCGCCGAGCCAGTATTCCTGGAACCAGTCCTTGCCGGTTCTGCCCAGGGCGATCATGGTGGCCCCGCGCTCCCGGGACAGGCGCAGGATCTCCGGGGCCGTCTTGCCGATGGACAGATCGGAGGTCGCCTCCAAACCGATTTGGTTCAACCGGCGGCAGTAGGCTTCCAGTCGCTTCTTGCTTTCGGTCTCCAGCTTCTTGAGGGCGGCTCGCGTCAGGCCTTTGGAGAGTTTTCCGCCGATCACATGAACCACGATGATTTTCTCCGCCAGGCCCTTGAAAGCGGAGATGAATTTCAGCGCATTTTCCGAGGGGGTCGACCAGTCGGTGGCCAGAAGCGGCCGCTTGAAGATATGGTCGTTGATTCGGGTCAGCACCTCCCCGTTCCACTCGAACTGCACCATGTATTTTTCCATCAAGACCGGCGTTGGACTTCGACGCACCAGGTCGAGAATGTGTTCCGCCACATAGACCTTTTCAAACAGGGTGCGTTTCTTGCGCCCGGTCACGATCAGGTCGACATTTTCCTCTTCAGCGATTTGGAGGATTTTCGCGTTGCGCATTCCCTTTTCGATTCGAATCCGGGTGCTGACGCCGTGTTCTTCGATGACTTCCTGCCACTGTTCAAAGCGCAGGCGGGCGACTTCTTCCAGGCGCTCTTCTTCATCTTTCAGGTAGCCGCCATAGGGGACGAAGGCGACCTCCTCTCTCGGGATGATGTAGGTCAGCACAATCTCGGCCAGACCGGCCTTTTTCAGTTCCAGAATCGCTTCCAGAGCACTGAACGCAAGCTCCCTGAAACGGGTATTGAAAAGGATCTTTTCAATCTTCATCGCCGGTCCCTCCCTCCTGCTTTTTGTTGAAGAGGGCAGAAGCTTGGTCTTGAACCACCCCGGGGCGACACGACCGGACTCGTCGAAGTCACGTCGCCGAAGCGCCAAAGCCGCCGTGGCAACAAAGCGCTGCAGCAGGTGCGCTCGTTATCGCGGATCAATGGGCTTGGGGTTGCCCCTCCAGTCCGCCGCCATGGCCGGACGACTCCGGCTGCAATCAACATATCGCGAACGGTTCCCGGTTACAACAGGCCTTCAAAAAAGTCGTTCCCCTTGTCGTCGACCAGGATAAAGGCCGGAAAATCTTTGACCGTGATCCGGTAGATCGCCTCCATGCCGAGTTCGGGGAACTCCACCACCTCGGAGCGGGTGATGCACTCCTTTCCCAGGCGGGCGGCCGGCCCGCCGATGGAACCCAGGTAAAACCCCCCGTATTGTTTGCACGAATCGGTGACGATCCTGGAGCGGTTGCCCTTGGCCAGCATCACCATCGATCCGCCCCGCTCCTGGAAGATCGGCACGTACGGGTCCATCCGGGCGGCGGTGGTCGGCCCGAAGCTGCCCGAGGCGCACCCTTCCGGGGTCTTGGCAGGCCCCGCGTAATAGACGATGTGATCCTTGAAGTAGTCGGGCAGGTCCCCGCCCTGTTCCAGTCTCTCGTTGAGCTTGGCGTGGGCGATGTCCCGGGCCACCACGATGGGGCCGGTGAGCAAAAGGGGTGTGGCCACCGGATGCCTGGTGAGCTCGGCGCGGATCTCGTCCATGGGCCGGTTCAGGTCGATTCGGACCGCACCGGCCGCCGCCAGTTTCTGTGTGGGCAGAAAACGGGAGGGATCGGCCTCGAGCTGCTCGAGGAAGATCCCGCCGGCGGTGATCTTGGCCTTGACGTTTCGGTCTGCACTGCAGCTGACCCCGATGCCGATGGGGCACGAAGCGCCGTGACGCGGCAGCCGGACCACCCGGACGTCGTGGCAGAAATATTTTCCGCCGAACTGGGCCCCGATGCCAAGCTCCCGAGATAGCGCCAGGGCCTCTTGTTCCATCTGCAGATCCCGGAAGGCGTGGCCGGTCTTGCTGCCGACGGTGGGAAGGCCGTCCAGGTAGCCGGCAGAGGCGAGTTTCACGGTCTTGAGCGTCATCTCCGCCGACGTGCCGCCCACCACCACCGCCAGATGATAGGGGGGGCATGCGGCGGTGCCGAGGCTTTTCATCTTCTCCTGGAGAAAAGCGCGCAGCTTGGCCGGCGTAAGAACCGCCTTGGTCTCCTGGAACAGGTAGGTCTTGTTGGCCGACCCTCCGCCCTTGGCGATAAACAGGAACTTGTAGGCGTCGCCCTCCACGGCGTAGAGCTCCACCTGGGCCGGGAGGTTGCACCCGGTGTTTTGCTCCTCGAACATGGAAAGCGGCGCGTTCTGCGAGTAGCGAAGGTTGTTCCGGGTGTAGGCGTTGAACACCCCGAGGGAAAGCGCCTCTTCGTCGCCGCCTCCGGTCCAGACCTGCTGCCCTTTTTTACCGATGACCACCGCCGTGCCGGTGTCCTGGCACATGGGGAAAATCATCTCCGCGCTGATCACGGCGTTTTTGAGCATCTCCAGGGCGACGAACCGGTCGTTTTCCGAAGCCTCCGGATCGTCGAGGATAGCGGCAAGCTGCCCCAGGTGCGACGGGCGGTACAGGTGGGAAACATCCCGGAAGGCGGTTTCTGCCAGAAGGGACAGCCCCTCGGGCTCCACCTTCAGCACCGGCCGGCCGCTGAATTCGGCCGTTGACACGAAATCCTCGGTGATCTTCCGGTAAGGTGTCACATCGTCACCGAGAGGAAACATTTCCTGATAGGTAAATTCAACCACGTCGCACCCTCCCGATAAAATCGCTACGAGATTTGATGAAATGCGGCTTGGCCGCCGTCTGCGCCATCAGATGCCCGATATGCCGAGCCGCTGGAGCGCTTCGTTTCCGACAACCGAGGAACGTCTCAAGGTACGTGTTTTGCAGATCCTTCACAACGTTGAGCCGTTTCGCCAAAAGCGGTACTGCTTTGCTATAAGGGGGTTCACGAGGGAGTGTCAAGGCATTCCCGACCGCTTTTCTTGAAAGCGGCCAAGGGATGTGCCATGGAAAGGAAAGTGCCGAACCTGCCGGAGGAAAGCGTTATGCAGCTGGAGACCCAGAGACTGGCGATCGTCGAATACGGCAAGAAAATGCTGGCATCGGGTCTGACGACCGGGACCGGCGGGAACCTGAGCGTCCGCGATCCGAAAACCGGCCTGATCGCCCTGAGCCCCTCCGGGGTCGAGTACCCGGTGATGGCGGCAGAAGATGTCGTGCTGGTGGATGCCGGCGGAAAAATCGTCGAGGGGAGTCGAAAACCGTCCAGCGAAACGGGGTTTCACCTGGCCCTGTATCAAAAGAGACCGGACGTCGGGGCGGTGGTTCACACCCACTCGGTGTATGCCACGACGCTGGCCTGCCTGCACTGGGAGATCCCCGCGGTGCATTACCTGATCGGCTTTGCCGGCAGGAGCGTCCCGCTGGCGCCGTATGCCACCTTCGGCACCGAAGCGTTGGCCAGGCATGTGGCCGAAGGCATCGGAGAGGGTAACGCCGTGCTGCTGGCCAACCACGGCCTGGTGGCTGTCGGCGTCGACCTGGCCGCAGCCTTCACCTGTGCCGAAGAAATCGAGCTGGTGGCCCGGATCTACTACCAGGCCCGCTGCGCCGGCACCCCCCGGATCATCGACGATGAAGAAATGGACCGGGTGATCGAAAAGTTCAGAACCTACGGAAAATAGGGCCTGCGTTCATCTTTTCTCTGGATGATGCCCATGAGAGCCGGTGATGGGATTGCGCAAGGGATGGGATTTCAGGGACCCCAGGCGTTTCGGGGTCCGAGCCAGGGCTTTGGCGCCACCGGGAAATCCCCGGGATCGTTCAGGGCCAGCACCGCGGATTCCTTGATGTGCCAGAAACGGACCTTGCTGCGGCTCGCGGATATGAGTTCGAACCGGTGGCCGACCAGGGAAAAGCCGTCTTTGGCTTCCCGGATGCCAATTTCGTGGATGTATGAATATTCCGGATCCATATTCAGCAGCACCACGGCCATGGTAAACCGCCCGCCTTCGGCCAGCCCCTTGTAGACGATCTTCTCGGCGTCGATCTGCACCTCTTCTCCCAGTGCCAGGATGATCTTCTCCCGGCCGGGGTCAGCCGAGTAGGTCTCCGGGCGCGAGGCCCAGAGCTTCCCGTAATAGACTGATGAAAAAAGGAGCATCCCGGCGGCCGTCAGTGCCAGCAGTCCCAACCAGTCGTTTTTTCGTTCGCCGTCCATTTCGATTCGATCGTTTCCGTCCAAGAAAGTTTCATCCACCTGCGGAAACAACATAAGCGCGAATCGGGCGGGGACAACAGGTCTGGCAAAATGT
>JASFPT010000239.1:0-6266 GCA_050115795.1 Desulfobacterales bacterium | reverse complement strand
CTTGCTGACGTTGGCCACGTCCTGGTTGGAATCTCCCATGCCGGCCATGCCGGTCATCCCCACATTCGACTTGCTTTTCACCACCATGTCGACCCACATCCCGGTTTTCAGGTCGAAGACCGTCTCGCCCCTGGATGCGGTCTTCGTATCGGCCCGACCGCCAGCGAGTCCCTCGGTACGGGTTACACTTCTTTCCCGCACGGTAAAATAGGCCAAACCGGCGCTGATTTCCTCCAGCGTGAAGACCTGCTTGGATACGGTCTGAGACTGCATGCCCATGGCGGCGCTACCCATGCCCATCTTCCGTTGCACTTCAAACTCGTCGCCGGGTGAAAGCGCCTCTTCTGGCAGCTCAGGAAACCAGAACACCGCCGGTTTCCAGGCATCGGCGATCATCTTCGACGATTCGGCCATCATCGCCTTCATCTGGGCCGGCATGTCTTCGGCACCGGGCGGCAGCGCACTTCCCTCGAACCGGATATTTCGCAGTTCACCGCTTCGATGCATGTCGGCATAGAAGGTGATCCCCGAAAGGTCCATCTGTCCGCCCCCTTGCGCCCCCGGTGTCTGCTGAGAGACGATCCGGGCGGCCAGCGACACCCAATTGTTCTTCGGACCCTTCGTCACCCGGTACTCGATGACGGTTTTGCTCCGGTGCAGGTCCTTTTTCCCCATAAAAGCCGTTTCCGACTGGGAAGAGAGGGCAGCCGTCCAGACCTGGCCCGGGGCCCAACCATAAGCCATACGGGCGGATCCGGCCGACGCCGGATTTTCGCCGGCCACCATCAGCCCCAGTGTCAAAAGCAGGACACAAAAGCGTTTCATCGGCTTGCCTTTCGTTGCAATACCTCAATTTTCCGCTTGATTCGGCTGCGGTCGGGGGCGGTGGGCTCCAGCTTCAAGTACTTCCGATAGGCATCTGCGGCGTCCCCGTACCGCTCCCAGTCTTCATAGAGTTCGCCAAGGCCCCGATACGGAGCGCCGTATCCCGGGTCGAGGGAGGCGGCCTCCCGATAGGCGTGTTCGGCGGCGCTCTTTTCGGCTTCGCTGGCGGCAAAGGCAAAGCCGCCGAGCTTGCTTTTTGCCAGGCCGTAGGCCACCGGTGCCGTGCGGATGCCCCGGTCGTAGAGAACCTGGTAATCGCCGGCGGCACGTTCGAACTCTTCCCTGTCAAGGGCCGCCTGGGCCCGGGCCAACAGCACGTTCTGGAGAAAGTCCCGGAAGGCTTTCTCTCCTTTATCCGGGCTGCCGGAGGAGGCCTCTTGCACCTCTTTGAGACGGGTCAGCTTGGAAACGAACTCGGCCCGGGACGGGGGGGCGCTGCTCAGGGTCTGCACCAGGCCGCTGGCACCCAGTTGCTGCTGCATGCGGCGCATGTTCATCTCCATCAGATGCTGCATGCTGCGCAGCTGCTGCCCCATGGCACCGCCCATGATCGCCTCCCGCTCCTGGGCAAGACGGCTGTTCACCCGGGCCACGTTTCGCCATGCCGCAGGGACTTCTCCGGCCGCGTAACCGGCCCGGGCCAGAAACACCAGCCCCTGGGCGTCTGCGACCGGTTCGAACCGCAGGCGCGGGTCGATTCGGTCGCCGGCCGAATCGGTTTCCGGGATGCTGCCGATCACGTCTTTGAGGCTGTAGTAGGCCTCCCTTGCGGCATGCACGGCCGCCAAGCGCTTCATGGTTTCCGCATAGGCGGCCTCCCCCTCCATGTACTTGTCGGTCTGGTCGATCTCCTGCACATCCACCGCGTAGTCGACGGCCACGTCGAGCAGAGCGCCAAACAGGGCGCCGGCAACGGCTTTCCTGGCCTCCTGCCGCTCGGCCGCCTTGATTTGCTGGTACATCCGGATGTAGTAGCCTTCGACCACATGGGCGACCGCATGGGAGAGCAACCCGGCAAGCTGCGCTTCGTTCTGGGCGGCGAAAATCATGCCGGTGGTCATCACCAGATGACCGTCGACGTAGGCATAAAGCTCGGGCTTTGGAGATTCGATCACCGTTGCATGGAGCGAAACGCCGGGGGGCAGCGCGGCGCCCTTTGGAACGAGGCGTCGGGCGATGCGGTCCACATAGCCGCTGAACGCCGGATCGGTGACCACCGGGCGGTCCTGCATGTCGGTTGCATAGGCCTGGGCCGCTTCGGCGATCAGCGCCTTTCCGTCTTCATTGACCTCCAGGGACTCAGGGGGGGGAGTTGCGGTCGATATCGCCGGTACGAGGAGCAAACCAAGAAAAACCAGTATTGCAGTGCGCGTCATGCGGTTTCTCCCATTTTGAGGGCCGCCCTCGGCCGGGGTCGACCGGTGGACGGCGACATGAAGGTGCGGAAAACATCTTTTCGGGACTTGAGAAAGCACGCAGGCCATTCATTTATAGAAAAGGCGCCGAGCCCGTGTCAAGCGAGCCGACCGGTCATTGCCCTGCCGGTTCCGTCGAGCTCCAGAACCGTCGGAGCCCATGCTGCAGATCGCGGATGGACCGAACCGTCTGCGGCTGCCAGTGGGCGGGAAAAAGGGACCGATACCGCGGCCCCGAAAAGCGGGTGTCGATCAGCAGCACGGCGCCGCGGTCTTCCGCCGAGCGGATGACCCGGCCGGCGGCCTGCATGACCCGGTTGATTCCCGGATACTGATAGGCGTATTCGAACCCGAGCCCGTTGGCTTCGGCGTAATAGCGTCGGATCACATCCCGCTCCAGGCAGATCCCCGGCAGACCGACACCCACCACCGCTGCCCCGGAAAGCCGATCGCCGGCCAGATCGATCCCTTCGCCGAAGATTCCCCCCATGACCGCAAAACCGGCCAGGGTCCGGGTGTTGGCTGCTGAAAAGCGGGCCAGAAATGCCTCCCGATCGGTTTCGGCCATGGCGGGTTTCTGGACGAGGGTCTCGACATGCGGCGCTTCGGCGGCAAAACGGGAGAGCACCTGTTCCAGGTAGGCGTAAGAGGGGAAAAAGAGCAGATAATTGCCCTCCTTTTCTTCGATCAGCGTCCGGATTGCCCGGGCCACGGCCGGGGCCGTGGCAGCCCGGTCCCGAAAATAGGTCGACGCCTGGTCGTAGACGAAGATCCCGAGGCGGTCGGTGGGAAACGGAGACGGCAGGGTTCGCATCCCGGCCGAATCGCCGCAGCCGAATACTTCCCTGAAATAGTCCATGGGCGTGAGGGTGGCCGAAAAGAAAACGGCTGCCCGGCAGCGATTCAGCGCCTGGGCCATGTTCCCCGAGGGGTCCACGCAGAACAGCTTGACCGAAAGGTCTTTTTTTTCGGCCCGGTAGACAGTGACGTATCGGTCGTCGTAGCGCTCGGCGATCCTCAAAAAGGCGCTGGCCGCAAAATACAGTTCCTGGAGCGGCTCCCGAAAATCGGTTTGGCGGTTTTTCGCCAGCCAGCGCTCGGCGCCGCTCGCAAAACGGCGCAACTGCAAAAGCAGGGTTTCGGGAGGGGTTGAATCGGCCCAAGCCGTTTCTCCCTCGTCGGGGATCGCCGCGAGGCCCGCTTTTTTGGTTTTCAGCATCCAGGTGTTGATCCGTCCCATGGCCTTGAACACCCCCGGCAAGGCGGTCTTCAGCTTCCGTCGAACGTCGAGAAACGGCTGCTTCTGCAGTTCGGCGGAAAACATCTCCCGGCTCCGGTCCACGAGATTGTGGGCTTCGTCCACCAGGAAGGTGTAGCCGCCGGTTTCCTCTTCGAAGAATCGCCGCAGGTACACCCGGGGATCGAAGGCGTAGTTGTAGTCGCAGATGATCAGGTCCGCCCAGAGCGAAAGCTCCAGGGAAAGCTCGAAGGGGCATACGCGGTGTGCCTCGGCTGCGGCCTCTACCCGGGACCGGGTCATTTCGTCATGGGAAAAGGCGTCGTCGACGGCGGCATTGATCCGGTCGTAGTGGCCGCGGGCATGGGGGCAGGCCTCGGGCCGGCAGTCGGCTGCCGGCAAAAAACAAATCTTGTCCTTGGCAGTCAGTGTCAGCACCTTGAGGCGCATGCCCCGCTCCAGCAATGCGGCAGCTGCGGCCTCGGCGGCGGTGCGGGCAGTGGTGCGGGCGGTGAGGTAAAATATCTTTTCGGTGAGCCCCTCTCCCATGGCCTTGATCGCGGGAAACAATCCGGCCATGGTCTTGCCGATGCCGGTTGCGGCCTGCACGAGGTGGTGTCCGCTGTCCCGGATCGTCCGGTAGACGGATACGGCCATCTCCCGCTGCCCCGGGCGGTAGTCGGGATAGGGAAACAAGAGCCCGTCGATGGAGCGGCCTCTGAGCCGGCGGAAGTCGACCACCGTGGTCGCCCAGGCGGCGTATCGGTCCACCAGTTCATCGAAGAAGAGGCGAAGCGCGTCGAAGGAAAACCGCTTTTCCACCTGCCGGGTGTTGCCGGTGTCCAGCTGGAAATAGGTCAACCGCGTCAAGACGGCATCAAGTTCGTTTTGCGCCGCATACAGGTAGGCGTAGACCTTGAGCTGACCCCAGTGAAGAGGGTTTTCCGCTTCGGCGGCCTCGTCCGGGTCGGCTGCGGTGGTCTTGATCTCTTCGACCACCGGCGGATCGCCGCCGGGAAGGATTCCGTCGATCCGTCCGCCGATTTGCAGGACGAAACGGGCGGTTTCGCGTTCTCCGGAGACGGGAACTTCTGCCATGTATCCGGCCGGCCGGCTTTGCTGGATCCGTTGATGTGCCCGGATGGCCGCCATGGCCCTGGACGGTCCCGAAAACGCGAAGGCCAAATCGCCGGATCGAAGTACCCGGGCGACAATATCCCGGACGCCGATTTTCAGGATGCCTTTTTCGCGGATCTTCTCGGATCGGTTCGAAGCGGTCATTCGGATCAGTAGCCGTGCTCGCCGGATCCGGCAAAGGGCGGCCTTCGGCCCACCATTGATTCGAGCAGGGTCAGCTCGGCGTCGGTGTGGTTGACTACCGGGGCGGGGGTGATATGGCCGGCGGCATCGATGTACCGCGGAGCCTCGTGGTGGCGGGTTCTCAGTTCCTCCCGGTTTTTGGAATCGGCGATGGCCACGATTTCGGCCCGTCCGTAACAGAGGCAGAGATAGGTCAGATCGGGGCGTGTTTCAGCGTAGGCCGCCGAGCCGCGGATGCCGGTGACTGCGGTGGCGGTGATCAGTTTTTTCTCGCGCCGCCGGCTGAATACGCCGAGCATCTTTCCTTCCAGAAGGCGGATGACATCGATGGATCTCGACTCGTCGATCCTGTCGCGGCTCAATTGGAGATGGGATTGCTCACGCAGCAAAAACACCGCGGTTTCGACCACGAAAATGACCATCCCGTCCGGGCCGGTTTGCACCGCATCGCCGATTCGAACCGGGTCCCCGACCTGGGCCGCGATCCCGTCGACGGTGACCTGTCCCCGTGCCTTCCGGACGCCCTGTGGATATTGCCCCATTGCCAGGGCGGTTGGCGCCGTCATCCTACCGAGGCCCCAGAGCATCCCGCTTCCGGAAATCAATCGGAGAAGAAAACGTCTTCGAAGGAGGTTCATGAAAAACTCCTGGCAGGGGTTTTCCGCGGCCAGCATACCACATTTTCCGACCCGGGCGAAGGGGATCCATGCGGCGCGGCAACAAGCGGTTATGCGCTGTTTTCGATGGCGATCCGATAAAGGGTCCGGCCCTGCACACGACACCCAACGGTACACCTGCCGGGCCGCCGCCGCCGGCCTAAAAGGGTTGCCAATTGCAGAATAATCGGCCAATATCGAACACAGGTCCACCCGTTGGACGGGTTTTCTCGCCGTGAGAACCCTGCCGGCGGCGACGATATCGGCATCGCGCCCGACCCTGTCGGGCCGAATCAAGGCGGCGCAAGCAGAAGGGAGCCGGAGGCATGTGTCAAGTGGCCTTTCCCGACTTTTCCGGAAAGATCGTTCTGATTTATCTGATCAACCGATCGGATGACTACAATGTCGTCTTGCAAAATGCCGCCCTGGAAAATCAGGCCGGAAAGATGTTCATCGTCGGTGAATTTGCCGAGGGAACCACCGCCAGCGACTGGGCCGCCGGCATCCGGACGGCTGTTTCCTGGGAGAACGTCGAACAGTATCTGACGTTCGACTCCCTGGAGGAATACTACAGCCGGATGTCGATCGGGTGGAACGACCGGACGGTCCAATGATGTTTCCTCCCGGGAGGAAACATAAAGCTGCCGCCTGGCGGCGGCAGCGAAATACAAAATGGAAAGGATCGTTTCCGACGGCCATAAAAAAGGGCCCCGGCATCGCCGGGGCCCTTTTTTTTATCCTTTGCAGCTTCGG
>JASFPT010000238.1:0-6280 GCA_050115795.1 Desulfobacterales bacterium | reverse complement strand
CGGGCGCTTTCAGGGGGTGTTTCGGTTTCCGGAAAGACACCGCACCCCTCTTGCCGACTCGGTGGGCGGATACCCTGGTTCCATTGGCGCTAAAATTTTAGGGATTCTATCTCATTTTAGGCATTCCTTTCCGCCTGTTCCTTTTCCGCGGTGCCGGCCTCCCGCCACTCTCCATCGAACTCGAGGTCTTTTTCCTCGTCCATCCGGGCGGCCACTTTTTCCCGCTTTTTCTTCAGCAGCAGGTAGCTGAACGCCACGGCAAACAGAATGAGCATGGGAAGGAGCAGTTCGGCCATCATCAGATGCCGTTCCTCCCGAAGCGGCTCGGCGGACTCGAACCTGGCCTCGTCCCGATCTGCGGTCATGCGGTGTTGAATCGTCAGGGCGGCGGCCCCGAGGTAGATGACGACAAACACGAGCGCACCGGCGATCAATCGTTTCTCGAGTCGGCTCATGGAATGGTTTTCTCTCCCTTCCGGCTGGTGGATGCCCCTGTCGGCGGCCGGACGATCCGGCTCCGATACCCAACTTATAACCGTTGGGGCGTGCTTTGTCCAACCGCGGATGAGAAGGCGGATACACCGGATGATACCGACTACTGCCATTTGGCGCCCAATAGGGGGGAACCACCGTATTTACCCGCCGCGGCTTTTTTCCTATCGATACGAGTTACGGCTGCGCAGGTTACGCATCTATCTTTAAGATTCGACCCATCTCGAATGCGGGCCCCTTTTCAACCACCGGCCCCGTCAGGAGGACATACGATGAACAAATCAGCCCAGATCACGGAACCGTTGAGCCTCTATCTGCGGGACATTCAGCGACACGAGATCCTTTCCCCCAAGGAGGAAGGGGAACTGATGCGCAGATTCAGACGGAAAAATGACAAAGAGGCGGGACGCCGGATCATCCTCTCCCATTTGCGGCTGGTAATCAAGATCGCCAAAGGACTCGGCGGCGGCAGGCCCGGCCAGCTGGCCGATTTGATCCAGGAAGGAAACCTGGGCCTCGTCCAGGCCCTTGAAAAATATGACCCGTCGAAGGGGACCAAGTTCTCCTACTACGCCTCCTTCTGGATCAAAGCCTACATCTACAAATACCTCATCAACAACTGGAGCCAGGTCAAGATCGGCACAACCCAGGCCCAGCGGAAACTGTTCTACAACCTGGGGAAGGTCAAAAAGAGCCTCAAGGAAAAAGGGGTCCGTCCCACCCCCCGACGGATTGCCGCCGAGCTTCACGTCACCCGTGCAGAGGTGGTGGAAATGGAAAAGCGGTTCCAGAATCGCGACCGCTCCCTGAATGCGCCCCTGCCGTCCAGATCCGATGGCGAGCAGCTTGACACGATCTCCGATGACGCCGCCGACATCGAGGAGGTGGTGGCCAGGGCACAGGTCGACGATTTGGTGAGGGAAAACGCGGATCGCTTCCGGGGAAAGCTCGACCCACGGCAACGGGAGATCTTCGACCGGCGAATCTACGCCGGGCAGCCGGTGACCCTTCAGGTGTTGGCCGAGCGGTTCGACATCTCCCGGGAGCGGGTGCGGCAGATCGAAACCAAGATCCTCGAAAAGATGCGGCACTTTTTCGTAGAGGAGGTGCCGGACTACGAAGAGTACGCCGCATAGCCCGTCAACCGGGCCGTCGCACCGTCACAAAGACCGGATTGGACACCAGGATGCCGGTTTCCTTGCCCCGCACATCGAGCCGGTAATAGGTCTTCTCTCCACGGGGGCATTTTTCGTCGACCAGGGCCGCCCGAAACGGAAGGGTTGCCTGGAAGGCCCCGATCACGTCGCCGCCCCGGATCAGCCTCACCGAAACGGGGCTTTCCGTCGGAACCTTCGCCGAAACGGAAATTCGGATCTCGGGGACCGTCTCCAGGTCGATCTCCTGGCCGAGGACGACCCTTTCCTCCTGCTCTTTGCCGGAGGCCGTGAACTCGTCCAACACCAGCCGTTGGGGGTACCGACCCAGAACGGCGTACATCCGGCCGACGCGCATCGCCTGAAGGACGCCCTTTTCCGTCATTTCCTCCACCAGAAGGACGGTCGGAAAATTGCCGAGGGCGCCTCCGGCGCCTTTTTCGCTGTGGTAGTCCGCTGTTGCAATCCCCCACACCGGCCGCTGTCGTTGGCCCCGGCAGTAGGCCAGCAGCACCCGGTCCCACTCGCGGCCCGGTTCGGTGACCGTGCTGGTGTCGCCATAGACGGCGGCAAAGCCGGTGTACCCCGCAGCCGCTTCCAGGACCTCGGGGTAGGGTGGGGTGTCGAGGCGGATCGGCCCCAGGGGCCGCACCCCGGCATGGGTCTCCGGATAGTTCCAGAAGACCATTCCACCCCGAGACGTCACGTAGTCGATGTACAGCTGGTACGGCGCGATGCCTTTTTCCCCCATGTACGGATCGAAGGGGGAGCTTCGAAACGGCATCGTGTTGATCGCCAGCAGAAGCGCTGCAGCGCACAGGAAGATCCCCGACGTTCGGAGCAGGCGGTTGCTTTCCCGGAACATCATCACGCCGATGATGAAAGCCCCGGCGAACAGCAAAAGACGAGGAGCGACGGTTCCGATGTACCGGAATGAAAAACCGTTGTGAACCACCGGCATGTCTTCATAGTCTTCGGCGCGATCGAGGCCCAGGGCCAAAAGGCGTTTTTCATGGTCATGGGCGGTCAGATCCCCGGTGAAGTAGGAGCCGGTCCAGTAATAGTAGGGGGCCGACTCGCAGCCGGGAATCAACACCATGTCCGGATGCCGCCGGGCGGCCTCCCGGATGTCGGAAAGATAGGCACCGGCGCCCATCTGATGGATCGAGTTCAACGATTCGCGCCTCTTGATCAGATGCCGGAGGGGAAAAAGACCGTACTCCATGACCAGGCGGTCGTGATCGGAAAAAAAGACCGCCTGAAATCCGCGTTTTCGGGCCAGGCGGACAAGGCCTTCCACGGTCAGATCGCCATCGCTGTAGACGGTTCGAACGTCGATCGCCGCCGAAATCTGGCGGTATTCGGCGGCCGCAGACGGGGCGAAGACCACCAGTAGAAACAATACGGACAGGTACAGGTGTCGGCAGGAGGGCCTCATCCGTTGTCTTCCGATTCGGCGTCGCTTCGAGGCATTGGGCACCGGTGGCATCGAGGATGATGACGGAATCTTGAAAATGAACCGGCCTCGTATCGCCGGCCCGCTGCGGTCAGGGGCGGCGGCCGTAGTGGTCGAGGATGGCCTCCACCAGGCCGGGGACGGTGTAGGTGCCTGCCGTCACATCGACCCGGAAACCGATGCCGACCGCCGTTTCCGAGGTGATCGGACCGATACTGGCCACCGTGACCGGTTCCATCAGGGCCTGCACCCGGTCGTCCGGAAGCAGGGAACGGAAGTTTTTGACCGTGGAGGAGCTGGTGAAGGTGACCATGTCGACCTTCCCTTTCTCCAGGGCGTCGATCAAAGCACCGGCCTGGTCGCGAACCGACAATGTGCGGTAGGCGGCCACCTCGTCGACCTCGGCCCCCATCCGGGTCAGCTCCGTGGGCAGGATTGGTCGAGCCTCCGCCGCCCGGGGCAGGAGGATCTTTTTGCCCGAGACCGCTTCTTTTTCAAACGCCGCCACCACAGACTCGGCCCGGTAGCTGTCGGGAAGGATGTCGGTGCGCAGGCCGAAGGCGAGCAGGGCATCGGCCGTGGCGGGACCGATGGCGCAGGTTCTCAGGCGCCCGAGGCTGCGGGCGTCGAGTCCCTTGTCGAAGAGCCGCTCGAAGAAGAATTTGACTCCGTTGACGCTGGTAAAGACCAGCCAGTCGTACCGGTCGATCCGGTCGATGGCGTCATCCAGGGGCTGCCAGCTTTCGGGGGGGCTCACCGAAATGGTGGGGCACTCCAGAACCGCTGCCCCCAGATCGGTCAGCGTGCCCACCAGCCCGCTGGCCTGCTCCCGGGCCCGGGTCACCACGATCCGCTTGCCCAGAAGGGGCCGGAACTCGAACCATCCCAGGGTTTCCCGCAGCTTGACCACCTCTCCGACCACGATGATGGCCGGCGCCTCGAGCCTTGCGGCCTTGACCTTTTCGACGATGTCGGAAAGGCTGCCCGCCACCGTCTGCTGTCGGGGCGTGGTGCCCCAGCGGATCACCGCCACCGGGGTGGCGGAATTCATCCCGTTTTCCAGCAGTCGCCCCACGATCTTGGGCAGGTTTTTCACCCCCATGAAATAGACCTGGGTGCCGATCTTCGACAGCGCCTGCCAGTCCACCGATGACTCGGCCTTTGTCGGATCCTCGTGCCCGGTGACAAAGGCCAGGGTGGAGGTGTGATCGCGGTGGGTCAGCGGGATGCCCGCGTAGGCGGCGGCGGCCACAGCCGAGGTGACGCCCGGAACCACCTCGAAGGGGATGCCCGCCTTGACCAGGACTTCGGCCTCCTCGCCGCCGCGTCCGAAAATATAGGGATCCCCCCCCTTGAGCCGGGCAACGGTCAGCCCGGCAGCGGCTTTTTGCACCAGAAGATCGTTGATCCCCTGCTGGGACAGGGTGTGATCGCCCCCCTTCTTGCCCACATAGATCTGCTCGGCGTCCTTTCTGGCGTGGGCCAGAAGGGCCGGAGCGGCCAAAAAGTCGTAAATCAGCACGTCGGCGTTGCGGATGCACGCGACGCCCTTGACGGTGATCAGACCCGGATCGCCGGGTCCGGCGCCGATGAGGTAGACGATTCCTTTTCGGTTTTTCATGGCCTGTTCCGCTCGTTGCGGGTTGACTGGTTCACGGGTTGACTCGCCATTACATGGGTAGATGCGGAAGCAATGTGGATGTCCGGGAACTGCTGCGCTGAAGGCCTTGCCTTACCGATTTGACCCCTCGACCATCTATCCAATCGACCTGTTGTAGACCTCGTCGAGGATCTTCCGCGCCCCGCGGGCCAGCAGCGTTTCGGCAAGCTCCTTGCCGAGCGCTTCGGCCGATTCGGCAGGGCCTTCCGCCGTTTCTTTGATCAACCGGGTACCTTCCACGTCCGAGACAAGGCCGGTCAGCAAAAGCCGGCCGTCGACGATCCGTCCGTGGGCGGCGATGGGCACCTGGCAGCCGCCTTCCAGCCGCGCCAGAAAGGCGCGCTCGCCGGTCACGGTGATCCGCGTTTCCGGGTCGTCCAGCCGGGACACCCGCTCCAGAATCCGGGCGTCTCCGCTGCGGACCTCGACGCAGAGGGCCCCCTGGCCCACGGCCGGAAGCATGATCTCTTCATCGAGGACTTCGGTGATGCGCCGCTCCAGGCCGAGGCGCCGGACGCCGGCAGCCGCAAGAACCACCGCATCCAGGTTTTCGGATTCCAGTTTCTTGAGGCGGGTGTCGAGATTCCCGCGCAAAGGGCGGATCGAAAGATCGGGCCGCACGTGCCGGAGCTGAGCCCCCCGTCGAAGGCTGCTGGTTCCGATCACTGCGCCTTCGGGCAGATCGGCGAAGCGGGCGGCGTGCCTTGCGATCAGGACATCCTGCGGGGCCTCTCTTTTTGGAACCGCGCCGATGCACAGCCCCTCGGGAATTTCGGCGGGCATGTCCTTCATGCTGTGCACGGCCAGATCGACTCTCCCGTCCAAAATGGCTTCTTCGATTTCCTTGACGAAGAGCCCTTTCCCGCCGACTTTGGCCAGGGGGACGTCGAGAATCTTGTCGCCCCTCGTCTTGATCTTGAAGGTGCGGACTTCCAGGGCCGGCTCGAAGCGCTCAAGGGCGCTTCGAATCCAGTTTGCCTGCCAAAGAGCGAGCTGACTTCCCCGGGTGCCGATGGTGATCGTGTCGGCGGCCGCCATCAGTGACCGCAGCCCGCGCAGCTTGAGGCCGAGCAACCGCTGCAGGATGAATCGGCGGCCGCCCGGCGCGTGGTCTGACCGCCGGATGACTTGCTGACAAAACCGCATGCGGACATGAGTCGGCACACATCCTTGCTGCTGCACTCCGGACAGGTCACCGTGTCGCTGGAAAACACCAGGCACTCGAAATTCTTGTCACATTTCTTGCAGTGATACTCGTAGATCGGCATGTTTTCGCTCCTTATCTGCCGCTGTCGGGGCAACATGGCGGATGTACCGCTTTTGACAACTGCAGGCAGCCGGTAAAAAATTCGAAGTCCGAACTTCGCGTTTCGAATTTCAACGCCCTGATTCTTCAAAGACTTTCAATCATAATCATCCGCAGGCCTTTATCAAACCGCTCCCGGATCGTTTTTACCGTCGATGGCCTCGATCACCCCCGCCGCGATCAGGGGAAGCAGCAGCTCGTGATGGCCGACG
>JASFPT010000237.1:0-6342 GCA_050115795.1 Desulfobacterales bacterium | reverse complement strand
TTGCTGAATTCGGCCGCGTCGCCCAGCTTGATCTGGTCGATGGTCTTTCCAATCACGATCGCATCCTCTCCGTCGCGCCTGAGGCGCTGTTGCATTAGAACCAGCTCCGGTGGCTCCAGATATCCTTTTCCAGGCTTTCCTTGTCCTGCTGCAACTGCAGGTACATCGAAGCGTTCTGGATGGCCAGGGCGCCGGTGTGGGCCAGCGCCTCGACCAGCATGATCAGGTCGTCCGGGTATTTCCGGTGGACGCTGCTGTACAGGCGCATCACCCCGATGACTTCCTCCTTGGACTTGATCGGCGCACTGATCATGGAGACGACCCCTTCTTCGATGAGCGCCTCCCGGTACTGGATCTGGCTATCCTCGGCCACGTTTTCAACCACGACGGTCTTTCCCTTCATCGTTTCGCCGATGCTTTTTTGCGCCAGAACCGGGCCCTTGGCCAGAAACTGTTCGCTCAATCCGTAGGAGGCCACCAGGTCCAGTTCGCCGGTTTTCGGGTTCAGAAGCCGGATCAGCGCCCCTTTCATCTCCAGTGCCTGGCAGGTTTCCGCCGTGAGGATGTGCATGATCTTCTTGATGTTGAGGCTGGAGTTGATGGAAGAGGCCAGGTCCAGAAACAGCACGGAGTTGGTGCGGATCCGGTCCAGCAACCGCGCCTGTTCCACAGCCATCCCCCCCTGTTCGGCCAGGGCCGTCAGAAATTCGATCTCCTCGGGGGTAAAATCGCGGGTTTCGTCGGTGTAAAGGGCCAACACGCCGATGGCCTTGTCCCGGACCATGACCGGAACGTCGAGAATCGATGCGATTCCCTCGGCCTTTTTCACATCGTGATGCTCCACCCGGGGATCGGAGGTGGCATCCCTGATGTACAGGTACCCCCCCTTCAGAATCGCGTCGACGAGCTTCTTGGCCTGCAGCGGACGGGCGTGGAGGTAGTTTTCCGAGAGGCCCTTTTGGGCCACCGGTTCGAAGATGTCCTTTTCCTCATCCGCCAGAAAGAGGCATGCGGCCTTGGCGTCCATGGTTTCGATGGCGCCGGAGACGATCAGATCCAGCAGCTTCTCTTTGGACAGGGTGCTGCCGAACGCTTTGCTGATGAGGCAAAACGTTTTGAAATAATCGACTTGTTTGTCCATTTACCCGTCCCTTTCCTTGAGCCAGTCGAGTATTTTGGGAACAAATTCGCGTTGACACTTGGAGCTGACGTATATGCCGATGTGGCCCGTGTCAAGACAGACATCCTCGGTGTCTTCGGCCCCCACGGCGGCGGTGAGCCGGTCGCACGCCTCCGGCGGCACGAGATGATCGAAGCGGCCGTAGATGTTCAGCAGCGGCATTCCGAGGTTGGCAAGGTCCACCCGTCTGCCGCCGATTTCCAGCCGGCTTTGAATCAGTAGGTTTTCCCGGTAAAAGTCGTTGATGAACTGCCGGAATGTCTCTCCGGGCACGTCGGGGCTGTCGAAGATCCATTTCTCCATCCGGATGAAATTTTCGACGAATCCCTTGTTGTCCATGTTCTCCAGGAAGCCGACGTACTTGTCGATCATGAGCCGGGCCGGGTTGAGCATCAAAAACCCGAGATTGAGCAGGTCTCCGGGCATGTTCCCGAAGGCGTCCACCATGCGGTCCGCGTCGACCGCCTTCATCCAGATGTGCAGCAGCCCTTTGTCGGTGTCGAAATTGGTCGGGGTCACGGTGGTGACCAGGTTTTTGATCTTCTCCGGGTGAAGCGACGAATAGATGACCGAAAAGGTGCCGCCCATGCAGATGCCCATCAGGTTGACCTGCTGCGAGCCGGTTCTGTTGCGGATGTATTCGACCACATTGTCCATGTATCCGTTGACGTGGTCGTCGATGGTCAGGTAGCGGTCTTTTCGGGTCGGATAGCCCCAGTCGATCATGTACAGGTCCACGCCGTTGTTGACGAAATTTTCCACCACGCTCCTGCCGGGTTGCAGGTCGAGCATGGTCTCCCGGTTGATGAGGGCATAGACCACCAGAAGGGGGGTTGAAAATCCGGTATCTTCAGCAGGACGGTAGTGCTTGAGCCGCACGCGGTCCTCCTGGTAGACCACCTCGTAGGGGGTCCGGGCGATTTCGGTCTCCAGGGGCCCCAGCAGGACATCCGAGGCCCTGGAGATCTTTTCCGGCGCCTTTCCCGCGTCTTCGGTGAGCTTGGCCAGGATGAGATCGACCGGGATCTTGTTTTCTGCCATATCATCTGCCCTTTCTGACGGGTTGCGCGATAGGCCGAAGGCGGGTTGTGCTGATGCTCCCTGCCCGTCGCCCTCTGCGCGTCCTCCTTGAGCGGCTGTCCTTCTCATCGTGCTGCGCCGCCGGATCCTGCGGGATCCCGGCGAGGCGAAGCGTCGTGCCAGACCCTTCCCCGGCACCCGGAAGATTTTGAAGTGATCGGGTTCCCGCTTGGGCGGGAACGACAGAAAAAGGCAAATTCGGACTTTTCCGGGAAACCATCCATCCTGAATCTGGAACCTGGAATTTCGAAGCCCGCCGGTCAGCTGCCTGACTGGGCGCCCTCCTTCTCCAGGGCGCGCAGCCGTTTTTTGAGAAGGTAGATCTCTTTGTACAGTTCGTCCATTTCGCCCTGGGACGGCACCGGCACCAGTTTGAGCACCATCTCCATCACCTTCTGGCGGGCGTCGATGAAATCGTTCAGGGCGGCGATGGTCTTGGCCATGGCATTGGTGTACTCGGAGGACTGAAACAGGGTCATGTAATGCCCTTCGAGCACCTTGATCCAGAGGCTGTAGATGTCCCGGGAATCCTGGGGGAGCTTTCCCTTTTCGGCCATTTCCGCCAGCTTCTTGTTCAACACCTGAAGCGATTTTTCCACGGGGACCGAAAACAGGTGAACGAATTCGGTCAGGGCGGCCTGGAGCAGGTTGTACCGGTCGAATGCCGCGTTGAGCCGCTCCTGATAAAACCGGGTCAATCCGAGCTGCGGGACCTGAAGAAACTGTCGAAACTCTTTTTCATAGGCCTCGGTCCACCGGTTCAAAAAATCCCTGTCCAGATCGGTGAAATCGTAAGGGCCCGATGATTCGTTGAGCCGGATCAAACGCTCGGTCCATCGCTGCTGGAGCAGGGAAAAACCGTTCAAGCCGGTCTGCAGCAGGCGCAGGGACAGTTCCGGAACCGAGGTCATCGATCGAAGCAGCGCCTCGACCTGTTCCGTGTCGCCCATGGCCGAGTGGGCTGCCGCCCAGGCCTTGAGCCCGGAGGACCAGGTTTCGGTGAACCGGTCGATCCCCTTTGCCTCCGAAAATCCGGCGCCGAAAAAGGGCGGTTTCAAACCGGCCATCGCTTCGAAGAAGGTGCCCGAGGCCTTCATCCATGAAGAAAGGATCTCTTCTGAAAAAAACGGGTTCGTCTTTGAGTCCGGCATGGGGGCCTCTCCTGTGAAAGAAAGCGGATGCGTCCATGAATCGAACAGGCCGACTGCGAAAATCCAACGACCCGGAAGGGCGCAATGGTGATCCCGGAACGGATTGTTGCAAAAAAGTCACACTTTGTGACTTTTATTACCATAAACCATTATTTGTAAAAAATAAATACGCCTTCTTGACTTTCCAAGGCGGTCACGTGTAAGGGGCAAGCGCCTTGGCCCATCGGCAGGGGGCCGGGAGACCAAGGAGCGTTCCGGTGCCGACTGGATACCGGTAGGCAAAACCCCGCGATGCTCGGAATCTGTCCATGAAACGATACCTGATCCTGGGCGCTGTCGTCGTGATGCAGATGTGCCTGGGCGCCACCTATTCGTGGTCGGTCTACGTGGAGCCGCTGCGGGCTCTGACCGGCCTAAAGCAGGGTCCGGTACAGGCCCCCTTCTCGGTGTTCTATTTCGCCTTTCCAGCGACCATGATCCTGTCCGGAACGGTCTTGGCGCGCACGGGGCCCCGTGTCTGTGCCGTGGGCGGGGGGATCCTGTTCGGCTCCGGGTGGCTGCTGGCAAGTCTCGGTCGGCATCATTTTCTGCTGACCACCGCCGGTATCGGCCTGGTAGCCGGCATGGGAGTCGGCTTCGCCTACATTGTGCCCATCGCCACCTGCATCCGCTTTCCATCTTTCCCTTTACAAACGGTTTGAATTGGACTAAAAATAACCCTTTTTGAGTTAAAACCATCGGGGCCGCCCCCTCATCGGCGGCGGTCTGTCTGCGGGCATACGGGCAAATTCATTCAAGGAGTGGCTTTATGGCAAAGAAAATGAAGACCATCGACGGCAACACGGCAGCCGCGCACGTGGCCTATGCCATGAGTGATGCGGCGGCGATCTACCCGATCACCCCTTCTTCGCCCATGGGAGAACTCTGCGACGAGTGGGCGGCCAACGGGCTGAAGAACATATTCGGCCAGACCATGACGGTCCGGCAGCTGCAGTCCGAGGCCGGCGCGGCGGCGGCGGTCCATGGCAGTCTGGCGGCAGGGGCCCTGACCTCCACTTTTACGGCCAGCCAGGGGCTTCTGCTCATGATTCCAAACATGTACAAGATCGCCGGCGAGCTTCTGCCCGGTGTGTTTCATGTCACGGCCCGGTCGGTGGCCGGCCACGCCCTTTCCATTTTCGGGGACCATCAGGACGTGATGGCGGTCCGCCAGACCGGCTTTGCCCTGCTCTCTTCTGCCTCGGTCCAGGAAGTGATGGACCTGGGGCTGGTGGCCCATCTGTCGGCCATCGATGCCAGTGTCCCGTTCGTTCATTTTTTCGACGGCTTCCGCACCTCCCATGAGATCCAGAAAGTCGAGATGATCGACTACAAAGACATGGCCTCCCTGGTGAACTGGAAAGCCGTCTCCGATTTCCGGGCCCGGGGCGTCAATCCCGAAACACCCGAGCTGCGGGGAACCGCACAGAACCCCGACGTCTATTTCCAGAACATCGAGAGGGCCAACCCCTGGTGGGAAAAAGTCCCGGCCATCGTCGAAGCGAACATGAAGAAGGTGGGCGAACTGACCGGCAGAAACTATGGCCTGTTCGATTACGTCGGTGATCCGAAGGCCGACCGGGTGATCGTATCGATGGCCTCCTCCTGTGAAGCGATCGAAGAGGTGGTCAACTACCTCAACGGCAAAGGCGAAAAGGTCGGACTGGTCAAGGTCCGGCTGTTTCGGCCTTTTTCGGCGGCTCATCTGTTCTCTGCGATTCCGGAGACGGCCCAGCGCATCTGCGTTCTCGACCGGACCAAGGAGCGCGGCGCACCGGGGGATCCCCTCTATCTGGACGTGTGCACCGCCTTCATGGAGAAGAAACAGACCCCGATGATCATCGGCGGCCGCTACGGGCTTTCCTCCAAGGAGTTCAACCCGGCCATGGTCCAGGCGGTTTTCGACAACCTGGGCGCAGACGATCCCCAGAACCATTTCACCGTCGGCATCAAAGACGACGTGAGCGGCACCTCTCTGGAGGTCGGCAGCGGGATCGACGTAACGCCAGAGGGAACGGTGCAGTGCAAGTTCTGGGGCCTGGGGGCCGACGGCACGGTGGGCGCCAATAAAAGCGCCATCAAGATCATCGGCGACAACACCGGCCTGTATGCCCAGGCCTACTTTGCCTACGATTCGAAAAAATCCGGCGGCGTGACGATCTCCCACCTTCGGTTCGGCAAAAAGCCGATCCAGTCCACGTACCTGATCGACCAGGCCGACTACATCGCCTGCCACAAGGACAACTACGTGAACCAGTACAACCTGCTGGAGGGAATCAAGGAGGGCGGCACGTTCGTGCTCAACTCCCCCTGGACCCTGAAGGAGATGGAAACCCACCTGCCCGCTTCGATGAAACGAACGATCGCGGAAAAGAAGCTCAAGTTCTACAACATCGATGCGGTCAAGATCGCCAGCGAAATCGGACTCGGCGGCCGGATCAACATGATCATGCAAACGGCCTTTTTCAAACTGGCCAACGTGATTCCGGTCGACGACGCCATCGGCTACCTCAAGGACCAGATCGTGAAGATGTTCTCCAAGAAGGGGGAGAAGATCGTGGCGATGAACCATGCCGCGGTGGACAACACCCTCGACAACCTTGATAAAGTCGACTACCCGGCCTCCTGGGCCGAGGCGACCGACGCCGGCGCGGCGACGGCAGACGAGCCCGATTTTGTGAAGAACGTGATGCGCCCGATGCTGGCCCAGCAGGGTGACAAGTTGCCGGTGAGCGCCTTTTCCCCTGACGGGATCTTCCCGGTGGCCACCACCAAATACGAAAAGCGGGGGGTCGCCATCAACGTGCCCGAATGGATCCTGGACAACTGCATCCAGTGCAACCAGTGCGCCATGGTCTGTCCCCACGCGGCGATTCGGCCGGTTTTGGCCAC
>JASFPT010000236.1:0-6389 GCA_050115795.1 Desulfobacterales bacterium | reverse complement strand
AACCAATTGAAATAATTTATGATATTTCGGTAGTCGACTTCAATGAACGATCCGGTGGGGGATAAAAATGCTTCATATTGGTGCAAAAACAGAGTCGATAATGCTTCAAATTGAGCCGTATTCAAGGAAGATTCGCTCTATTTTTAACCGAAAATATTGACGATGGGCGCCGTTTCCTCTATCGAACCTATAGTCAGCTGCTGTGCCGTGGTAGGCCGGCAGAGGCAGCGTCGCGCTGCCCGGATGCCCGGAACCACCTCCCCCGTTAGGGATCCAGAAAGGAGCGGCCATGGACAAAGAAGCGGTCGTCAATTTTTGTCAAACGATCTTGGACAGCATCGCCGACGGGGTCTACACCATCGATTTGGAGTGGCGGCTGACGGCCTTTAACAGCGCAGCCGAGGCGATTACGGGAATCTCCCGGCAAGAGGCGATCGGAAGGCCCTGCTTTGAAGTGTTTCGCAGCAACGTATGTGAGAACGCCTGCCTGCTGAAAAAGACCTTCCTGGATAATCGGCCCCTGGTCAACGAGCCGCTTTTCATCATCCGGGCCGACAACAAGAAAATCCCCATCAGTGTGACAACGGCCATCCTGAAGGACGGCAGCGGCCGGACCACCGGCGGCGTGATGACGTTCCGTGACCTTTCCATGCTCACCAGTCTGAGAAAAGAGCTCCAAAAGCAGCATTCCTTTGAAGACATCATCAGCAAGAACCGTGCGATGAAAAGAATGTTCTCGATTTTGCCCCAGATCGCCAGAAGCCAGAGCACCGTCCTGATCGAGGGAAGAAGTGGCACCGGAAAGGAACTCATTGCGCGGGCCATCCATAACAACAGCACCCACGCCAAAGGTCCTTTTGTCGCGGTCAACTGCGGTGCCCTGCCGGATGCACTGGTCGAGTCGGAGCTTTTCGGATACAAGGCCGGGGCTTTTACGGATGCAAAGAAAGATAAGCCGGGCCGCTTTGCGCTGGCCCGAAACGGGACCATCCTGCTGGATGAGATCGGGGACATTTCACCCGCAGTTCAGGTAAAATTGCTGCGCGTTCTGGAAAGAAGAGAATACGAACCGTTGGGGGGCACGGAGCCGGTATCCACCAATGCCCGGATCATCGCCGCCACCAATCGGAACCTGTCCGAGGCCGTGGCTGCGGGAAGATTTCGGGATGATCTGTTCTACCGAATCAACGTGGTGACCTTGAAGATCCCAACGCTCGTCGACCGGAAGGAAGACATCCCGCTGCTGATCGATCATTTTGTGGAGCGAAACAACCGTCTCTCCGGAAGGCAGGTCTTGGGGATGTCAAAAGAGGCGACGGCGATTCTGCTGCTGCATGACTGGCCCGGCAATGTGCGGGAATTGGAGAACGTGATCGAGCATGCCTTCGTGCTATGCCAGGGGGATCTGATTCAGGTCGAAGAGCTCCCGGAACGGCTTTTCCCCCGGGAGGCGCCGATTCCACCCTCTGCCGGTTTGACCTTGGCCGAAATCGAAAAACGGGTCATCCTCGATGCCCTGGAGCGCAACCGCTGGAGGCGAGGAAAAACCGCCCAAGAACTCGGCATCAATCGAAATACCCTGCGACGCAAGGTCGACCGTTTCAAGATCGCCCCGATTCGGGAGTAATCGCCCGGGTGCTATCCGCTTGCCACTGCCGGAAAGGACGGCCAGGGGGCCGATCGCAGGTCGCCGACGCGGCAGCCCATGTCATGGGGGCAACGCTGTGGGGAAAAAGCTTGCTGCTTCAGGTCACGGGGAGACCGTTGCCCCCGGAAGCGGGGTCGGTTGCACGGGGGATTGAGGCAGAATGATGATCCGGGTGCGCTTTTGCTCCTTTTGGAGTTGATCGACTTTTTTTTCGAGGGCCTCGATCTTTTTTTCCTGTGCACGCTGCTTTTCGATCGCCTCCTGAAGCTGCTGCTCCTGCTCGCGCGTTTCCGCCTCCCTGCGTTCCTTTTCCTGCCGCTGCCGGAACTGCTCCCACTCGACGGCGTCCCTTTCCCGTCGCTTGCGGTCGGCCTCCGGATCGTATCGGTGTTCGTCCATCCGCTCGATAATGGGAACCCCTGCCGGGGGCGGCTGGTTGGAATACCGGTGAACCCCCTGCTGGTCGATCCAGTGGTAGATCTCGGCCCCGGTTGCCGCTGTGCCGGCCAGCAACACACCGAGAACGGCCAGACAGTTCAATACGTTCACGAGCCCCTCCTGTCGATTCGGTCCAACCCAAAAAGACAG
Source organism: Desulfobacterales bacterium (assembly GCA_050115795.1). Lineage (GTDB taxonomy): Bacteria > Desulfobacterota > Desulfobacteria > Desulfobacterales > CAFBRK01 > JAIPEL01. Next base: position 4,153 of record JASFPT010000236.1, on the reverse strand, counting down.
TAGGCACCATCCGAGAAATGGCAATGCCCGCGCGGTTCTTGCCGCTGTCGACAAACAGGAAGCGCCCCGCCGGTAGCAGCGGAGCGCCTTCTGTGCGGACAAGAAACTATTTTTCGATTTTCTTGAAGGTCGATTTCGGGAAAAAGCAGTAGGGGCATTCCTCCGGCGGCTCGTCTCCGTAGTGCACGTACCCGCACATCCGGCACCGCCAGACGCCCGTGTCTTCTTCGATGGACTCCGGGTCTTTTTCCCGGTGCAGGGCCAAATCCTCCAGGGGCGGCATGGCCGGCTCGTAAGCCCCGAGAAGGTGGCCGGCCACGATCATCCGCTGGATCTCGCTGGTTCCCTCGTAGATGCGAAGCAGGCGAACGTCCCGGAGGAGCTTTTCGATGGGAAACATTTTCGTGTAGCCGTAGCCGGCGAAGATTTGGAGGGCTTCGCTGACGACTTCCAGCGCCGCTTCGCTGGCGTAGAATTTTGCGATGGACGCGGTCACCGTGGGATCCATCCCGCTGTCGGCCTCCCAGGCTCCCTTCCAGGTGAGCAGGCGCGAAGTCTCCACCTTCTGGTACATCTCGGCCAGCTTGAACTGGATCGACTGGTTGTCTCCGATCTTGTTTCCGAAGGTGCGGCGCTTCTTGGCGTAGTCGATGGAATAGTCCAGGGCGGCGCGGGCTGCGCCGGTGGCAAAGGCGCCGATGATCGGACGGGTCCGGGAAAAGGTTTTCATGGCCAGGACGAATCCCTTGCCCGGCGGCGCAATGACGTTTTCCCTGGGCACCCGGACGTTCTTGAAGTTGAGCCCCACCGTGTTGGAACAGCGCTGTCCCGTCTTCGGGATCGGCCGGCCCACCGAGACCCCTTCCCAGTCGCGCTCCACCAAAAAAGCGCCGATCCCTTTGTGGGCGGACTTCGGGTCGATGGTGGCAAAGATCGACATGTAGTCGGCAAGCCCCCCGTTGGTGATCCAGTACTTGGTGCCGTTGAGGATGAAGTCGTCGCCGTCGGGTTCGGCCAGGCAGCGGATGCCCGAGACGTCCGATCCCATGGTCGGCTCCGAGGTGGCAAAGCAAATCAGTTTGAACTCGTTTAAGATCTTCGGAAGAATCTTTTCTTTCAGCGGTTCGTTTTCCGACAGGATCAGGGGCTCCATGCCCAGGGAGTTGTCGAAGATCGAGGTAGCCAGTCCGGGGCAGGCCGCGGCGAATTCCTCGGTCAGAATCGCACTCTCCAGCAGCCCAAACCCTTTGCCGCCGTATTTTTTCGGGATGTCGGTGTTGGTAAAGCCGGCTTCATAGGCGCGCTTCAGGATCCGCAGGGGGGTTTTATCCTGTTCGTCGAAATACCAGGCCAGCGGTAGAATCTCCCGGATGGCGAACTCCCGGGCCCGCTTTTGAAGGTCGGTCTGCTCCGGCGTCAAGGTGAAATCGAGCATGTTGGCACCTCCATATTCAAAGGGGTCGAAAAAACGAATAAAACCGGTTACACTATCGCATGGGGAGCAGTCGCTGTAAAGACCGCCTTCCCTCAACGGGCGCGGCAAAGATCGGTTCTATTTTGTTGACACCGCGATCTTGAGTTTTTACTCTACAGGCCGCGTTTGCCGCCGGCCCGGCGGCACCGATGGATCCGCATGAAGAAAGGGTAGCGCAATGCAAAAGCACTATCGGTTTTCGGTCTGGTACGTTCTTCTCGGCATCTGGATCGTTCTGATCATCCAGAACCTCATCTTTCAGGCCTTTGCGGTGAAGGTGGTTCCCTACAGCCGTTTCCTGGACCTGCTCAAGCAAGACCAGGTGGCGGAGGTGGCCATCTCCCAGAACCAGATCCAGGGCCGCCTTGTGGGCCAGGACGGAAAACCCGGGGAGCGGTTTCGAACGATCCGGGTCGATCCGGAGATTTCCCAGCTTCTCACCGAACACAACGTGACCTTCAAGGGCGAGATCGAATCGACGTTTCTGCGGGATCTGCTCTCCTGGGTGGTTCCGATCGCGATCTTTATCGGCATCTGGCTCTTCATGATGAGGCGGATGACCGGCCAGCAGTCCGGGTTCATGGCCCTGGGGAAGAACAAGGCCAAGATCTATATGGAGGAGGATCTCAAGGTCCGCTTCGATGATGCGGCCGGTGTCGACGAAGCCAAGCAGGAACTGGTGGAGGTGATCGATTTTCTCAAGGAGCCGGAGCGGTTCACCCGGCTCGGGGGGAAAATGCCCCGGGGCATCCTGCTGGTGGGCCCTCCCGGCACCGGGAAGACCCTGCTGGCCCGGGCCGTGGCCGGAGAAAGCGGGGTTCCCTTTTTCAGCATGAGCGGATCGGAGTTTGTGGAGATGTTTGTCGGGGTCGGCGCGGCCCGGGTTCGGGATCTGTTCGTGCAGGCCAAGGAAAAGGCTCCCTGCATCATCTTCATCGACGAACTCGATGCCCTGGGAAAGGCCCGGGGGGTCGGCATGGCCGGGGGCCACGACGAGCGGGAGCAGACCCTCAACCAGCTCCTGGTGGAGATGGACGGCTTCGATCCCCAGGTGGGGGTCATCCTCATGGCCGCCACCAACCGCCCCGAGATTCTGGATCCCGCGTTGCTGCGGCCGGGGCGCTTCGACCGGCAGGTGCTGGTGGACCGGCCCGACAAGCAGGGCCGGGAGGCGATCCTGAAGGTGCACGTCCAGACCATCGAGGCGGCAGAGGATCTCGATCTGGGGCAGATCGCGGGCATGACGCCCGGCATGGTCGGGGCCGACCTGGCCAACATCGTCAACGAGGCCGCTTTGCTGGCGGTGCGGAAGGGAAAAGACAAAGTCGAGATCTCCGAATTCGAGGAGGCCGTGGAGCGGATCGTCGCCGGACTGGAAAAGAAGAACCGTCTGATCAACCCGAAGGAGCGCGAAATCGTGGCCTACCACGAATTGGGGCACGCCCTGGTGGCCCTGTCGCTTCCCGGAACCGATCCGGTCCAGAAGATCTCCATCATTCCCAGGGGGATTGCAGCCCTGGGCTACACGATGCAGGTCCCCACCGAAGACCGCTTTCTCATGAAAAGAACCGAGCTCCTCAACCGGGTCGCCACGCTGCTCGGCGGGCGCGCCGCCGAGGAGATCGTGTTCGAGGACATCTCCACCGGCGCCCACAACGACCTTTCCCGGGCCACGGACATCGCCCGGAGCATGGTCAAGGAGTACGGGATGAGCTCCGCCGTCGGCCAGGTCTACTTCGCCCGGGAGCGACGGTCCATGTTTCTGAACGTGCCGGTGGAGGGAGCAAACGAATACAGCCAGGAGACGGCCAGGATCATCGACGAGGAGGTCGGGAAGATCATCAGCCAGCAATACACCCGGGCGGTCGAAATTCTGCGCGGGCAGCGCGAGACCCTCGATCGCGGTGCAAAGATCCTTCTGGAGAAGGAAAAGATCGAAGGGAACGAACTCAAGGCGCTGATGGGAGAAATCGAGGCGGAAAAGCAGGCGACCTGAACCTGGGACCTGCAGCGGCTCGAGGTGGAGCAGCGGCGCGACCGGTCCCGGCCCCTGGATTTTTGGAGGTTTCCGTGTCCAAAATGATCCCCGAACCCGAGACATACTTCAGAGCCCTGGTCGCCGACCGGGATCCGGTGCTGGAGCGCCTGGAAAAAGAGGCCCGAGCCGAGGATATTCCGATCGTCGGTCCGGCGATCGGAACTCTTCTGTACGTGCTGACCCGGTTTTCCGGGGCCGAAAACGTGCTGGAGTTCGGCGCCGCATCGGGCTATTCGGCCATCTGGCTTGCGCGGGGCTGCGGATCGGACGCCTGCCGGGTCGTCACCCTGGAAAAGGATCCGGCCATGGCCGAGCGGGCCAGGCGAAATTGCGATCTTGCCGGCGTCGGCCCCCGGGTGGAGATCCGCATCGGCGACGCCCTGGCGATCGCCGCAGGGATGACCGGCACCTTCGACCTGATCTTCCTCGATATCGAAAAAAAAGATTATGTCCGCGCGCTTGGCGACTGCCGTCGGCTGCTGCGGCCGGGCGGACTCCTGGTGGCCGACAACATCGCCTTTTCCGATGCCGATCCCTTCAACAAGGCGATTTTGGCAGATGCCGCCTGGCAGGCGGTCTCCCTCTATGCGTTCATGCCCGAACACTCACCGGAGCACGACGGCCTCGGCCTGGCCGTGCGC
>JASFPT010000235.1:0-6483 GCA_050115795.1 Desulfobacterales bacterium | reverse complement strand
CGGGCTCATTGTCCACCAGCATGGTCAGCACGTGTTTTTCTTCGCTCATGGGCAGCCTTCTTTTTCTTTCGATGCTTTGTGAAAATTTTTGGCGCCAGACAGCTGTTAAGCTGTTGAGCTGTTAAGCTGTTGAGCAGGAGCTGAAAAAAAGAACGCTACAAAATGGTTTTCGCATTTCCGTTTACTTCGCTTAATAGCGTAGCAGCTTATCAGCTCAATAGCCGGTGTAACGCCTGCGGCGCTACACCAGCAGCATTTCCGTGATCGGGGCGCCGGCGGGCACCATCGGGTAGACGCATTCTTCCTTTTCCACCACGAAGTCCATGATCACGGTCCGGTCCGACGCAAGGCCCTCTTTGAGGACCGCTTCGACCTCTTCGGGCCGAACGGCCCGCAGCCCGAGCGCGCCATAGGCCTCGGCGAGCTTGACGAAGTCCGGTGCGCAGTCCATGCAGGTGCAGGCGTACCGTTTTTCGTAGAAGAGCTGCTGCCACTGGCGCACCATCCCCAGGTATCCGTTGTTGAGGATCACCACCTTGACCGGGAGCCGGTTCTGAACGGCGGTGGCCAGCTCCTGGATGTTCATCTGGATGCTCCCGTCGCCGGCTACGTCCACCACGAGCTTTTCCGGACAGGCCATCTGGGCGCCGATGGCCGCCGGCAGACCGAAGCCCATGCAGCCGAGGCCGCCGGAGGTGATGAAGTGCCCCGGCTTTTCGAAGTGGTAGAACTGGGCGGCCCACATCTGGTTCTGCCCTACCTCTGTGGTGACGATTGCGGCACCCTTGGTCAGTTCGTAAAGTTTTTCGATGACGTACTGGGGTTTGATGACATCCTTCTGGTCGTAGGCCAGTCGGGACTCCTTTTTCCAGGTTTCGATCTGGTCCAACCAGGGCTGCCGCCTGGCGTCCAGGTCTCCCAGATCTTCTTCCTCCAGAAGTTGGTTGAGCATCTGAAGGGTTCGGCGGCAGTCGCCCACCACCGGAACGGTCACCGGGATATTTTTCCGGATCGAGGTCGGGTCGATGTCGATGTGGACGATCTTTGCCTGGGCTGCAAAGGCGTCGGTCTTTCCGGTGACCCGGTCGTCGAACCGGACCCCGATGGCCAGCAGCAGGTCGCATCCGCTCGTGGACATGTTGGCCCGGTAGGTGCCGTGCATCCCGATCATCCCGAGCCACAGGGGGTCGCTGCCGGGAAAGGCGCCCAGCCCCATCAAGGAGGTGGTTACCGGGATCTGCACCTTTCGGGCGAGCCAGGTCAGTTCCTCTGCGGCCTTGGACAGGATGATGCCGCCGCCGGCGAAGATCACCGGCCGCTTGGCGCCGGCCAGGAGCTTGGCCACTTTTTTGATTTGCTTTGGATACGGTTGATAGGTCGGGTTGTAGGAGCGCATCTTGACTTCCCGGACGGGCGCGTAGCGGGTCTTTCCCGCGGCCACGTCCTTGGGAATGTCGACCAGTACCGGCCCCGGCCGCCCCGACTTGGCGATGAAAAACGCTTCCTTGACCACCCGTCCCAGGTCCTCGATGCTCTTGACCAGATAGTTGTGCTTGGTGCAGGGGCGGGTGATGCCCACGATGTCGACTTCCTGAAAGGCGTCGTTTCCGATCAGTCCGGTGGGGACCTGTCCGGTGAGGACCACCACCGGGATCGAATCCATGTAGGCCGATGCAATGCCGGTGACGGTGTTGGTGGCCCCGGGTCCGGAGGTGACCAGGCAGACTCCGACCTTTCCACTGGCGCGGGCGTAACCGTCGGCCGCATGCACCGCTCCCTGTTCGTGGCGGACCAGCACGTGGCGGATGCCGCTCTTGGCCAGGGCATCGTAGATGTCGATGACGGCCCCTCCCGGATATCCGAAGATGGTGTCGACCCCTTCTTCCTCCAGGATCTTCATCAGAATCTGCGCTCCTGTCAGTTCCATGGTTTTTTACCTTTCCCGAGCCTTACATAATTTGCCGCAGACCCACACGGACACACACGGACTTCTTGCCGCGCGACATTGCGCGGCAAGAAAGGATCATCGCTTCGCGAAATCAAATCGTTTCGGCGGAGTCTTAGATGAAAATACGAAGCGATCCACAGTGGGGGTATGAAACCCATCGTCCCGCGCCGAGCATCGCAAGGGGCCCGGCCGGTTCGAGAAGCGCCCCTCGACTTCGCTCCCTTCGACTTCGCTCAGGGCTGGCGGGACAAGCAGGAAGAAGCGGGGCGCAGGGCGCCTTTTCTTTGGGTTCGTTTTCTTTGGGCGAGCAAAGAAAATGAACACCAAAGTAAAATATAATTTGCTGCAACCTACAGAAAGCATGGGGTTATCATTTCTAATTCTAAATTCTAATTTCTAAATTTAAAATCCATCCGTTTCACACGGGTCAGGGAATCTGATCTACTTCTCAATCTTGATCGATCTTCAAAACCGCTCCTTGCGCCGCAGAAGAAACCATCTTCGCATAGCGCACCAGGTAGCCTTCGGTGATCTTCGGTGCCGGGGGCGCCCACTGCGCCAGGCGCTTTTCGATCTCCGCGTCGCTGACCTTCAAGGTAATGCGTTTGCCGGGAATGTCGATTTCAACGGTGTCGCCTTCTTTCACCGCCGCGATGGGGCCTTTGCCGGCCGCTTCCGGAGAGACGTGGCCGATGGCCGCCCCCCGGGTGCCCCCGGAGAACCGACCGTCGGTGATCAAGGCCACGTCGCCGTCTAGGCCCATCCCGGCGATCGCGGACGTGGGCGTGAGCATCTCCCGCATGCCCGGCCCGCCCCGCGGGCCTTCGCAGCGGATGACCACCACGTCTCCTTTTTCGATCTTCCCGCCCAGGATCGCCTCGGTGGCGTCCTCTTCGGATTCGAAGACCCGGGCCGGCCCCTCGTGCCTGAGCATCCGCTCCACCACGGCCGACTGCTTGACCACGCAGCCATCCGGGGCGAGATTGCCGAACAGGACGGCCAATCCGCCCTGGACGTGGTAGGGGTCGTCGACAGGCCGGATCACCTCCGAATCGAGCACCCGCGCCGCTTCGGTCAGCGCCGAAACGGGCTTTCCCGAAACGGTCATGCAGTCGGGATGGATGCGACCCAGCCCGGTGAGTCGTGCCATGACCGCATAGACGCCGCCGGCCCGGTGCAGGTCCTGCAGGTGATGGGGTCCGGCCGGGCTCAAAGAACACAGGTGAGGCGTCTTTTCGCTGATCCGGTTGATCCGGGCCGGGTCCACGGTCACGCCGGCTTCGGCGGCGATGGCCGTCAGGTGCAGGACGGTGTTGGTGGAGCAGCCCAGGGCCATGTCCACCGCCAGCGCGTTTTCAAAGGCCGCTTCGGTCATCACCTTTCGCGCGGTGATTCCCTCTTGGAGAAGTTTTACCACCCGCATCCCGGAGGCCTTGGCCAGCCGGACCCGGGCGGACATCACCGCCGGAATCGTCCCGTTTCCGGGCAGGGCCATGCCCACCGCCTCGGTCAGACAATTCATCGAGTTTGCGGTGAACATCCCGGCGCACGAGCCGCAGGTGGGGCAGGCCGCGTCTTCCATGGCCGTGAGTTCTTCTTCGGACATCTTGCCGGCGCGCACCGCACCGACCGATTCAAAGACGGTGATCAGGTCCGCCTTCTCGCCGGGTTTTCCACCGGGGCGCTCTCCGGCCAGCATGGGACCCCCGCTGACCACGATGGCGGGCAGGTCGAGGCGGGCGGCGGCCATGAGCATCCCCGGAACGATCTTGTCGCAGTTGGGGATCAGGACCAGGGCGTCCAGGGCATGGGCCAGGGCCATGACCTCCACCGAGTCCGCGATGAGCTCCCGGCTGGCCAGGGAGTACTTCATGCCGATGTGGTTCATGGCGAGGCCGTCGCAGACACCGATGCCGCCGAACTCCACCGGTGTGCCGCCGGCCATGTAGATGCCCGCTTTCACGGCTTCGGCGAGACGGTCCAGGTGTACGTGGCCCGGGATGATCGTGTTCACCGAGTTGGCGATGCCGATCAGCGGGCGGCCGATCTCCGCATCCGTGTAGCCGATGGCCTTGAGCAGGCTGCGATGGGGCGCTCGTTCGATTCCCTTTTTCATCCGGTCACTGCGCATGTTTGCTCTCCCTGAGGATTGCAGATTCAAAATTCAAAGTTCAAGGTTCCAGATTGCACTGCCCAAAACTCATGAGCCTAAGGCGCCCATAAAACGGGGGGATGATATCCAATGATTCTGCTCCCATCGTCCCGCGCCGAGCATCGCAAGAGCCGGACGGACAAGCCCTTCAAGCTGTTTGAGGCCCCCGTTCTTTGGGGGCCGAGTTCTTGAAGGGCCCGTCCGGATCGAGAAGCGCCCCTCGACTGCGCTCCCTTCGACTTCGCTCAGGGCCGGCGGGACGAGCAGGGAGAAGCGGGACGCAGGGCGCCTTTTCTTTTGGTTCGTTTTCTTTGGGCGAGCAAAGAAAATGAACGAAAAAGACAATTTAAAAGAAGAAGACAAGACCTGACAGCCGATGTTCGCACGCGGTCAAACGATATGTTTCCTCGGCAATCGCAAGGGCTGTCATGAAGACCATGTCTGTCTTTCTGCGGCGAAGCCGCACTTGCAAAATCGCCGCGCGATTTTGTCAAAAAAAAACCGTTACCAGCCTGGGGCTGATAACGGTTTTTTTGCTGGGTGTCTGATTACATCAGGCCATTATCAACCCCTTGTCCCCGTAGCCGCCGAGAATGACGACTACGAGGCTAAGAATAACGATAATAAGGTCGATGATGGCGATGTTCAGTTTCATGGTCGATTCGGGATTCCTTTTCCCCGCCTATATCGGGTAAAAAACTAGGTGTCAAGGGAAAAGCGAGGGGCGCCTGCCGGCGCCCGGTTTGTGGTGTGTGGTTTGTGGTAAGTGGTGAAGGAAAAATGCGTTAACCGTTCACTCCCTTCTAGCTCGCTCCCTTCGGCTTCGCTCCCTTCGACACGGCTCAGGGCATGCAGGGCAAGCAGGACAGGCAAGGCGCAAAGGGCGCTAAGGAAAAGCAATTTGCGGTATCGGTTCGCCCTTACCCACATACCACAAACCACAGACCACAAACCGAGCGGTGCAATCGCTCCGAACGTCCCTTGTTTAAGTCGATTCCGTGTATTTGCATCCTTTCGTATTGCATCGCAGAAACGTCCCGTCCTTTTTCGTGGTCTTTTCCACCAGAAACGATGCGCCGCAGCGGGGGCAGGCGCGGGGAACCGGCTTGTCCCATATGGCAAAATCGCAGTCTGGAAACCGCTCACAGCCGTAGAAGATCTTCCCGCGCTTTGATTTTTTCTCCACGATCTCCCCGGTACACCCCTGGACCGGGCAGGCGACTCCGGTCCGACGGTTCGGGTCGTTTGCGCCGGCCGAACGGGTGTTCTTGCATTCGGGATATCCGCTGCAGGCGAGGAAAGTGCCGTATTTCCCATTTTTCAGCACCATGGGGCGGCCGCATTTTTCACAGACCTCGTCGGTGGGCTCTTCGGTCACCGGCTCCACCGGTTCGATATTGCCCTTTTCGTCCCGCACGTAGTCCCGGGAATACCGGCATTCCGGATATCCGCTGCAGGCCAGGAAGTGTCCGTTTTTGCCCATCTTGATGTGAAGGGGCTTTCCGCACTCGGGGCAGGAGAGGCCCGTGGGCAGCCCGACGCCCTTGACGCTGACCATGCCCTCTTTGGCCTCGGCCAGTTCCTTTTCAAAGGACGCGTAAAAGCGGCTGAGTATTTCCTGGGCCTCGGCATCGTCGGATTCGATCCGGTCCAGGTCGTCTTCCATCCGGGCAGTGAACTCCACGTCGACGATGTCCGGGAAGCTGGCGACCACCAGGTCGTTGACGATGAAACCGAGTTCACTGGGCCGGAAATATCCTTTCACCAGGTCGACGTAGCCCTTGTCCCGGATCGTGGACAGAATGGCGGCGTAGGTGCTGGGCCGGCCGATGCCGTTTTCCTCCAGTTCCTTGACCAGGGAGGCCTCGGAGAAGCGCGGCGGCGGCTGGGTGAAGTGCTGTTTGGGATCGATGCCCAGCCGTTCCAACGGCGATTTTTCCTTCAGCTCCGGCAACGGCTGGCTTTTTTTGTTGCTTTCGGCTTCGTCGTCGGCGCTCTGGTAGACGGCCAGAAACCCGGGAAACTTCACCGAAGAGCCGCTGGCGGTGAAGGTGTAATCGCCGGCGGCGATGGAGAGGGTCTTCTGATCGATCAGGGCCTGGGCCATCTGGGAGGCCACGAAGCGCTGCCAGATCATGGTGTACAGGGCCAGCTGATCCCGGGACAGGTAACGCTTGAGCTTTTCCGGCGTATGATAGACGGACGTCGGACGGATGGCCTCATGGGCGTCCTGGGCCTTATTTTTGTTTTTGAAAAACCGCGGTTTGGATAAGGAATAGGGCTGCCCGAACTGCTCACGGATCAGGCTCAGGGCTTCTTCGGCAGCTTCATCGGCAATGCGGGTGGAGTCGGTGCGCATATAGGTGATCAACCCCACCGGTTC
>JASFPT010000234.1:0-6494 GCA_050115795.1 Desulfobacterales bacterium | reverse complement strand
CGATCATCGCCTCAAGGCCGGCGGCCCGGGCCACGGCATTGACGGCCAGCGCCTCGGCGATGCCGCCCACTTTCATCAGCTTGATGTTGACCATGTCGGCCAGCCCCCTTCGGGCGATGCGAAAAGCATCGCGCAGGCTGATCAGGCTTTCGTCGGCCATGACCGGGATGGGCGCCTGGCGGGTTACCCGGCCGAGGAGCACCGGCGCTCCCTTCGGGGTCGGTTGCTCCAGAAGCGACACCGAGGCGGCGCGGGTTCCGGCCACGAACGTCAGGGCCTCGTGAACCGAATAGCCCTGGTTGGCGTCAAAGCGCAGCTCGACCCCCGGTCCCACCGCCTCGCGCACCCGGATCATCCGCTCGATGTCGGCGCCCAGGTCCAGGCCGCCTTTGATCTTGACACAGCGAAATCCCTCTTTGGCCCGGGCCGCCGCGCGCTCGACGGTTTCGGCCACCGGCAGGATCCCGATGGTGATGCTGGTGCGCATGCGGGTCCTGAAACCGCCGAGCAGCGTGTACAACGGGAGCCCCGCCGCTTTTCCCATCAGGTCGTGGAGCGCCATGTCGACCATGGCCATGGCCGAAGGCCGGGCTGCCATTGGTTTTCGCAGCGTGTCCAGGCGCTTGGCGGGCCGCAGCGGGTCGGAGCCGATCAGGCGCGGTTTGATGACGTCGGCTATGTCGGCGAGCACGGTCTGTTCGGTTTCGCCGGTGACCGCCCGGTCCGGGGCCGCGCATCCGGAGCCCACGAGTCCGGCATCGGTCTCGATCCGCAAAAATACATTGACCGCCGTCGAATAGGTCTCGTAGGCGATGGTGTACGGCTCGGCCAACGGCATCGTGCGGGCCTGCGCCTCGATTCGGGTGATTTTCATCTGCGATGAATTTCCTCCAGGGTCATGCCCTTGAGATCTTCGACCAGGGAAACGAGATGGGCGATCATGATCGCCCAGATTTTTTCCCCCTTTTCTGCATCGGCGGCCGTCGGGTCCCCCATGATGCCGGAAGAGGAGATCCGGCGGGTGTAGGCGTACCAGGAGATGCCGCGCCGGGAGGTGAAGTCGAGGTACCGGCTCGAAAAGGCCGGTATCGAGCGTACCGCCCGCTCCATCCGAACCAGGTGGGGCCGTACCGCCAGGCTCGTGCTGGTCTCGATCTCCCCGGCATGCACGTCGTTGGGGGTGGTCGCCAGGCCGTAGATGTCCACGTCGCTGGTTTCCCCGGAGTCGACGCAGACGAAGATCTGGGCGTCCCGGTTGATCATCTGGGCGGCGAAGTTCAAGGCCGGGCTGTTGCCGCCGTGGCCGTTGATGACCACCAGCTTCTGGATGCCGTTGCGGGCGGCCTCCATCCCGATTTCGTAGACCGCCTGGGCCATGGTTTCGTTGCTGATGCTCAGCGTTCCCGGAAAGTCCTGGTGATGGTAGGAGACCCCGTAGGGGATCGCCGGCAGCACCAGGGGTCTCGGCTCGGAGCAGGCCTCGGCGACGCGGATGGCCAGATATTCCGCATCGAAGGTGTCGGTGTCGAGGGGCAGGTGCGGGCCATGCTGTTCGATCGCCCCCACCGGCAGGAGGGCCACATCCACCTTCTCGAGGCGCTTTTCGGCTTCCGGCCAGGTCAGTTCCCGCCACAGGACGCCGCCGGCCGCGTCTTTTTCTCCCCCAGGGACGGCGCCGTTCAATTCAAAGGCGAACGGCGCGTCGATGTCCGGGGCCGTCAGCGGATCGAAATCGATCCACCGGCCCTTCTGATATCGGACCGCGCCGTCGGCATGGGCCAGAAAGATCGACAAAAGCGGTCTGCGAAGGTCTCCGGGAATCGTCTCCAGCGGGCTGTTTTTCGGGTGCACCCGGACCTTGAGCACCTCCGGATGGGGCCGGCCCGCCCCGGCGGCAAGAATCCCCCGCTCGGCCAGCAAAAACGCCATGTGCCGGGCTCCGGCCGCCTCCTGGGAAACCCTTTCGGTGGCCAGCGCGGCCAGACAACGGGCGATCTGATCGTCGGTGTAGCCGCAAACCCGGGGATCTGCGCCCACCGCGCTGAGCATCCCGACGATGCGGCGGCATTTTTCGCACCGGCCGCAGGGCCGAATCCGCTCCTGCTCCTTGTGGGCGGCGTGGCACGAGACCTGGTGGGCCTGGAGATGGGGATATCGCGAAACCAGGATCTTTTCGATGAGAAGCTCCGACAGCGGCCGCAGCACCGAAAACTGGCTCAGCGACCATCCCTTTCGCATGAAATACCGGGACAGGGCCGTGTCGAAGGTGATGCTCTGGTCGAAAAGGCCGCTGTAGTGCGGGATTCCTTCGTGGACGGCCCGGACGGTGGTGTCGTATTCGTCGCCGACCAGGATGCGGCCGATGCCGCGTTTCCGAAGGAGGGGAAGGGCCCCGAACAGGAACACCGCCACGGTCCACAGCCGTATCGGATACTCGTCGGAGCGAACGTCGGCAAAGTCCCTCCGGATGAAGGGCAGGGTCTTGAGCATCCAGGAAAAGACGCGGTCGGAGTTGACCCACACCCGGGCCGTATTGGCGATGTTCTCTTTGAAGTGCCGGTAGGCATTCAGGGCCGTGAACCAGTGGCGGCCGGATTCGTTGAGGAAGATGGGATGGACCTCGGTGCCGATTTCGTTCAGCAGCCCGTAGCTGAGCAGGCTGTCCTTGCCGCCGCTGGACAGCACCGCATGACGCTCCCGATCGGTTTCCCAGAGGCGCCACCCGCCTGCTGCGGCGTCCGGAAAATCGATGGCCGCCTGCAGGTAGCGCCGCTGGCGCACCGCCGGCAGCCGGGCCATGTCGCCGACCAAAAAGGGGTTGGGCTCCAAAAACTTCTTGACGTAGATCTCCCGGGCCGTGTTTTCGGCCATGTCGGCGATCAGGCGCCGATCGGCCTGGTCCAGCGGCCCGCGGAAGATCAGCCGCCGGGCGAACAGGCCGTAGTTGATGGCGACCTGGGCGGCGATCACGGCGGCCAGGTTCTGGGATTCGGGCTCGGCCGGGTCGAAAACCGGCTCCTCCCAGGAGTAGATCAGCTCGGTGCCGGTTTCGATTCCATTTTGGGCCGTGACGCGGATCGGGGCGGTGAGCCGGTCCGGCCGGAGGACCGCCGGGCCCACCTCGATCCGTTCAAAAACCACCAGCGGCGCCAGCGGATTTTTCGAGGCGGTTTTCTCTTCCGGCGCCTGGGTCGGCTTCTGGCTCATGGAACCCCCAGGGGACCCGGACCGGCTGCGGTTCCCGCAAAGCGCCGGAGCAGTTCGACCAGCCCCGCCGGTCCGTCCCGAAGGACATCGAATACGGGAATGCCGGTGACCCTCGCCAGGGTGTCGCAGACCACGGGGATCGCCGCGTCGTCCAGTTCTTCGTGGTTGATGGCGATGGCCACCACCGGTTTTGCCGAGAGCTGCTCGATCACCTCGATCTGCTGGGCCAGCGGATGGATTCGGTGGCCGGGAAAGCCGTCGTAGTCGCGGCGGGCCGGGGCGTGCTGGAGCACCACCAGATCGGGGCGCGCGGCGGCCAGAATTTCGAATCCGCCCGGATAGGCCGGGTTCATGAGACTTCCCTGCCCCTCGATCACGATCACCTCCGGCTGCGCTTCTTCCCAGGCCGTGACCACGGCGTTTTCGATCTCCCCGGAGACAAAGTCGTTGATCAGCGAATCGAGGATGATGCCGTATCGGGCGCCCTGCATCCAGGCCGTCTGCCCGGTGCCGATGAGTTCGGCGCTGACGCCCGCCTCGACCAGACCGTTGACGATCAGCCAGGCGGTGGTGCGCTTGCCTACAGCCGAGTCGGTGCCCAGGACCGCGACCTTCAGGGCCTTGACCGCTTCGATGCGGCCGGTGAAAAAGTGAAGCCGGCTGCGATTGGGTGGCTTGCGCACGTCCCGCAGGGCGACGCCGGCCCGGGCGGCCTCTTTGGACAGCCCCGGATCCTCGGACAGAAAGTCGTGAAGCCCGCTGTCCACGTTGAGCCCCGTCGCCACGGCCGCCGCCACATCCGCCCGGGCCGCGTCGGAAAGCCGGCCGCCGTCCGGGGCCAGTCCCACCACCAGGTGCGTGGCGAGGATCCCGGCCTCCTCGGCGTCGGCCAGGGCGCGGTCCAGGGATTCGACCACCGGAATTCCGACCGGTTTGCCGTCGAGCACCGCACCGGCGTCTTTTCCCCGGTGCCGGGCGTCGATCACCGAAATCACCCGGTATCGGCGGGTAAAGCGGACCAGACCGTGGGCGGTCTTGCCGTTGAGGGTGCCGAAGGCCCCCTGGCAGTAGACGATGGCGTTTGCAGGCTTTTGATTTGTCATATTTTTCTCCCGGTCAGCACGACCACGTACCGGTCCCCGGGCAGGCTCTCCCGGAGGCTTCGGTCCACCAGGGCGATGAGACCCGCCGTCGAGGCGGGAAGCACCTGAAGGCCTTCCTTTTCCCGGATCAGGCGCGAAAACCGTTTCATGTTCCGGTCCGAGGCGTCGGCCGCCCAGCCCCCGGTGTGGTAGATCGCCTCCAGGGCCAGATCTCCGTCGATGGAGTGCCAGTTGACCAGCGGTTCGTTGACACTGGTTTCACGGATCTGCTCGGGCCGGAGGTCCTGGCAGGTGGTTGCTTTTTTCAAAAACGCCTGGACGATCGGGTTCTTGCGGAAGGAAGAGCCGGCCGCGATCTTCGGGATGCGGGACGTCTTCCCCCGGCGGTAGAGGCTCAAAAAGCCCCGGTACAGCCCGGCCAGGGTGGTGCCGTTGGAGACCGGCGCGGCCACGATCAGCGGCGCATCGCGAAGCTCGTCGTAGATTTCGTTTGCGATCTGCCCGTAGCTTTGAAGCTGGAGGGTCGTGTTGTTGCCGCCGGGGTTGGCGTCGTAGAGCTCCTCTGTTTCGGCAGCGGCCCGGGAGGTCTCCACGGCGGTTTCATAGTCGCCCGGCGCCCGGACGATGAGCGCCCCGAGTTGTTCCATCTCCCGGATCCGGGGCGTGTGGTACGACTCGGGGATATAGATGCGGCAGCGGAGACCGGCCATGGATGCCGCCAGCGCCACGGCCACGCCGTAGTTGCCGCAGGTGGCCACCGTGATCGTGTCAAAGCCGCGCCGGAGGGCATCCATGGCCTGGGCAAAGGCAATCCGGTCCTTCTGGGTGCCGGTGGGGTTGCCGCCCTCGAACTTGAGGTAAATCTGCCGGATGCCCACCTCGCGTTCGATGTTGCGGGCGCGGACCATGGAGGTGTCGCCCACCTCCGAATCGATGATGTCCTCGTAGGCCTCCAGACGTTCTTCCAGCGGCGCGCCGGCATCGGCCGCGATCCGGCGCTGGTTGCCCATGTCCAGTGCGATCTCTGAAATGGCGCCGGTAGCGCCGTCGATCAGGTCAAAGGGGCGATGATTGAGGTCTTGCTCCGGGGAGGAATCGGAACGATCGGTCACGGTGCGGCTCCTTTGCAGGCGGCAGTGCGCACATGCATCTGTTCAACTATAGAAGGGTGTATCGAAAGTTTCAACCGGGGTGTTCACGGGCCCGGCCGTCTGCTTCACGGCGTCATTTTCGAGAACCTGCGGCGGTCGGAAAGAAGCCGGAGAAAGGCGCCGGCTCCGTGGGGCCGGGATGCGGCAAACGGCGGGGTGTGAATCGATTTGACCTCTTCGGCCGTGTAAAAGGCGTTCGGATGGAGGGATTGGACGATTGCGGCTACGTGCCGGAAATCCTTGCGTTTGATAACGGTAAAGATCAGGTGCACCGGTCCGTGGGCGCCGCGTCCCGAAAGCCGGGTCACGCCGTAACCGGCGCCGCGAAGGGCGTCGGCCAGGGGAGAGGCTTCCTCCCGGGTGATGATCCGCATCATCAGAACCCCCATGGAGATCTTCTCCTCGATGAAAATCCCCACGTAGTTGCCGGCGGCGTAACCGGCGGCGTAAGCCAGGTAGTTGAACAGGTTGGTCAGGTTCTGCATGATCTGGCCGATGGCAAAAAGCCAGATCATCACCTCGAAGAAGCCCACCGCGGCCGCCATCAGCTTCAATCCGCGGGACACCGAAATGATCCGGATGGTCCCCAGCGATACGTCGCAGATTCGCGACAGGAAAATCAAAAGTGGAATCAACACGTAGTTGACGAACTGGGGGTCCCAGGCCGACACGATCAACGACGGGGGGGCGTTCATCGGATGAGGTATTTCATCTGGTAGTCTCGTTTTTTCCCGTCCCGGCGCCGTCCGGAGTCGCCCTGATCCGATGGACGCGACTTGTGCTTGCGGCAGGACGAGCACCTCCGGGGCAGGTCAAAGCCCCTGTCCTCGTAGCGGGCCTGCTCCTCGGGGGGGAACTCGAACTCCTGCCCGCACTGGATGCAGACGAGAAACTGCGCTTCCATGGCTGCCCTCTCTTTGGGGCCTTCTGCAAAATGGATCTAGGCGGCCTTGTCCGAGGCTCCCGGGGAGAGATGAACCTCGCCGGTGTCGGTGTTATACCACCCGGCGAACAGGATCTGATCAGCATGCGC
>JASFPT010000233.1:0-6519 GCA_050115795.1 Desulfobacterales bacterium | reverse complement strand
CCGCTTTTGACAACTGCAGGCAGCCGGTAAAAAATTCGAAGTCCGAACTTCGCGTTTCGAATTTCAACGCCCTGATTCTTCAAAGACTTTCAATCATAATCATCCGCAGGCCTTTATCAAACCGCTTCCGGATCGTTTTTACCGTCGATGGCCTCGATCACCCCCGCCGCGATCAGGGGAAGCAGCAGCTCGTGATGGCCGACGATGGAGATTCCCCGGCCGCCGTCGGCGGTGGGCCGGCAGACCACGTTGGTCATGGGGCGGTAGTGCCGGATGAAGTCGAGATTGACCGTCGTCAGGTTCCGGATCGGGTGCCCGAGATTCCGGCCCAGGGTGACCGCCTTCAAAAAGACCTCCGGCAGGATCACCGCCGATCCGACGTTCATGTAGACGCCGTCTTCCAGGCCGGCCACGAGGCGGGCCAGGATTCGGAAGTCGCGGTGGCTGGCGGCTCCTGCTGCGGCCGGATCGAACCGGGGGTGCATGTGAAGGATGTCGGTGCCGAGGGCCACGTGGACCGTGACCGGAATCCGTAGGCGAAATCCCTCGGCCAGAAGACTCCCGTCGGCGTGGGGGAGTCCTTCTTCGAAGATTTTTCTGCCCACCGCTTCGCCGAGGCCGAGCCCCGATTTCCGGGCTTCGTCGATGGCGGCGCTGAGAAATTCGCCGGTCTCTTTGGCCATTCCGAAGGAGCCGTCTCCCAGTGCGGCCGCCACGTCTTCGGATGTGCGGCCCACCAGGGCAAGCTCCAGGTCGTGGATGATCCCGGCGCCGTTCATGGCCACGCCGGTGATCACGCCCCTTTGCATCAGATCGATGACCACCGGGTTGAGGCCGACCTTGATGACGTGGGCGCCCATGCCGAACAGGACGGTTTTTCCGCCCTGAAACGATCGCACCAGTGCGTCGACCACGGCCAGCAGGTCTTCAGCCGCCAGGATCTTGGGAAGGCCGGCCAGAAATTCGGCAAAGGTCCCTGCCGCCTTCCACGGCCGGGCAAAGGCCTCGCGGGAGACCTTGCTTTTCCGATCGGAAAGCGAGTAGGTCTTCAGATCCGTCAGATCGATGGGTGTGTATCGGGTCGTCATGGCAAATGCCTTTTTTTCACGAAATCGGTCGTCTTGTTGCTGAAATGTCGATTGGCGCGATCCTGGATCCCCGATGCTGGATGCTGGACGGGAAAAAAGCGAAGGCGGCCCGAAGGGTGTTTGCCGGCACCCAGAATCCAGGATCCAGCATCCAGGATCAACCTCCCCGGCCGAATTGCTCGGGGAACAGAATCCGGTCCACCAGTTCACAGAGCATGTGCCCCAGCATGATGTGGACTTCCTGCACCCGGGCGGTCACATCCGAAGGGATGCAAAAGGCCATGTCCGAAAGCTCGGCCAGCGCTCCGCCGCGGCCGCAAAATCCGATGGCGGTCATCCCGATCTCCCTGGCCGCCTGAACGCCGCGGACCACATTCTTCGAACCGCCGCTCGTACTCAGCCCCATGGCGATGTCGTATCGCGCGCCGATGGCGCGGACCTGCTTTTCGAAGATTTCGGCAAAGTCATAGTCGTTTCCGATGCTGGTGAGCACAGAGGTGTCGGTGGTCAGGGCCACCGCCGCCAGGGGCGGCCGCTCGATGCGGAACCGGTTGACGAATTCGGCGGCCAGGTGCTGGGCGTCGGCTGCGCTGCCGCCGTTTCCGAAAAGAAGAATCTTGTGCCCGGAGACCAGGCACTCGGCCACCCGGTCTGCGGCGGCGACAATCGCTTTCCGGTTTTCGGAAAAGAACCGGTCCTTCAGCGCCCGGCTCTCCCGCCAGATCTCATCGACGATGCGTTCCATGGTCTGCTTCCCATATCATGAGCAGTCGGGCTTCCCGTTTGATCTTCAGCTTCAGCGGAGTCGCAGGGGAAACGAGCTGTTCAGCCGTTAAGCGGTTGAGCTGTTGAGCAACTACAGCTGGTTATGGATCGATGCTTTGAAAAGGGTTTGCCCTTTTTTCATGATCGGCCCGTAGGCCCTTCGTTTGATTGATTTCGGCTCAATAGCTGAAAAGCTTTGCAGCTCAAGCGCTTTTGTCAGTTTTGGTCCGATTGTGCGGCACCGGCGATCAGGGCAGCGCAGTCGGTTCCCAGGGCCTGGGCCTTTTCGAAGGCCTGCATCGCCTCTTCGGCCCGACCGTGGCGCAGGTAGAGTTCCCCCAGGCGCCGCAGGTACACGCCGTTTTCCGGTTCGATCTGGGTGCTCTGTCGGCAGAACAGTTCAGCGATTTCCGGGTTCTCCCCCCGTCGGTCGAAAAGAATCCCAAGAGCGGACAGAGCCGCCGCATCGTTGGGATTTTTTTTGACGGCCGTTTGATAGGCATCGACGGCGCCTTCTTCGTCGCCGGATTTTTCCAGGGCCTCTCCCAGCATCCGGAAGGCGGCTGCAGCGTCGGGATTGAGGGCGATCGCCTTTTTCAGGTGGAGAGCCCCCTTGTCCGGGGCGCCGCTCTCCAGGTGAATCCGGCCGGTCTGAAAAGCCACTTCGAAGACGTCGGGCTCCTTTTCACCGGCCAGCCGGAACTGCATCAAGGCCGCATCGCTTTCGCCTCTGAGCATGTGAATCACCCCGGCGTTGTAGACGGGCATCACCTCGTCTCCTGCGAGCCGTGCCGCCGATTCGAAAGCCTCCAGGGCTTTTTCAAAGTCCTCCATCAGGCCGTAGCAGACGCCGAGGCTGTTGAGCACGTTCACGTTGGCAGGATCGAGGCGAAGCGCAAGCCGATATTCTTCGGACGCCCCGGCGATGTCACCCTCCTGGTAGAGCTGATCGCCGCTGATGTTGAGGCTGACCGCGTCGAAGCAGACGTCGGTGTTCGGCCCGAAGAAAGCGGCGTGGTCCAGGGCCTTGAGGGCGTTTTCCAGAATGTGGGAACGGTCGTAGTCCAGGGTCGGATAGGCAGCGATGCCCACCGAGATGGTGGCATCGGAGTCTTTGGCCACCGCCGTCCGAATCTCGGCGGCCCGATCTTTTCCGCTGCATCGGCCCGAAGCGGGCAGAAAGCATCCGTACACGTCTTCATCGAGAACCCCCCACAGGCCTCCGGCATCGCGGCTGATCCGGTCGACGGCCGCGGCCACCGTCTGCTGGATGCCGCGCATCGGGTCGCCCCTGTCTTCGGTGACCTCCCGCAAAAAATGGTCGATCCGGATGGCCAAGGCCTCGAACCGATCGAGTCCTTCCATGAACGCGGCCGCCCGGTGCCAGAAGGCCTCGCCGTGGGACGCTGCGGGAAATTGAGCGACCACCGCCTCGAGGCCGGCCGGCGAAACACGGCCCCGGGCCTCCTTTTTCTGGGCGGGATCGGTCTTGGACAGCAGAAAATTGTGGGTGGAACATCGGCTGCGGATCAGATCCTGCCTGGGCTTCGGGTCCGCGGTCATGAGGCTTTCCCGCCCGTAAGCGCTGCAACAGCATCGACGATCATGTCGATCTCCTCTTCCTGCAAGGTTCGGGGATCCATCACGAAAAGGTCGTCTTCGATTCTACCGATGATCGGGGGACAGTACCCCCGCATCGCTTTTTCGAGCCGATTGGCCGACAGGCCCAAAACCTGCAGGCCGACGCAACGACTCGGCAGATTGAGCAGCGGCAGGGAACCACCGCCGGCCCGGGAGGATCGGTCGATAAGGACCACCCGGATCCGGTCGCCGCAGGATTTTTCCAGATCGCTGCGGAGCCGCTCGGCCAACCCGACGATCGCCTCAAAGGGCATCAGCATCATGCGAAGGGTCGGGATTTCCGACACCGCCAGGCGCTCATCCCGATACAGCCGCATCGTGCTTTCCAGCGCGGCGAGGGTCATCTTGTCGATACGAAGCGCCCGGGTGATCGGGTTCTTCTTGACCCGTTCCACCGGTTCCTTTTTTCCGACGATGATGCCGGCCTGTGGGCCGCCCAGCAGCTTGTCGCCGCTGAAGGTGATCAGGTCGGCGCCGGTGGCCACCGTCTCCTGAACCGTGGGCTCCTTGACCATCCCGTATTTGGAAAAGTCGATGAACATCCCGCTTCCCAGGTCTTCCACCACCGGAATCCCATACTGCGCGCCCAGCGACACCAGTTCGGGCAGCGGCACTTCGGCGGTAAAACCGACCACGCTGTAGTTGCTCTTGTGCACCTTGAGCAAAAGACCGGTGTCTTCTCCGATGGCCTGTTCGTAGTCCCGCAAATGCGTTCGGTTCGTAGTGCCGACCTCTTTGAGCGTCGCGCCGCTTTTGGCCATCACGTCCGGGATTCGGAACGAGCCGCCGATTTCCACCAGCTCTCCGCGGGAGACCACCACCTCGCGGCCTGCGGCCATCGTGTCCAGGGCCAGAAGAACGGCGCCGGCGTTGTTGTTGACCACCATGGCCGACTCGGCTCCGGTGATCTCGCACAAAATTTCCTCCACGGCACTGTATCGGGAACCCCGTTTCCCCTGCTCCAGGTCGTATTCGAGATTCGAGTAGCGGCTCGATATCCGGGTGATGTTCTCAATGGCCGCTGCGGCCAGCAGGGAGCGGCCCAGGTTCGTGTGAATCACCACCCCCGTGGCGTTGATCGTCCGCTGCAGCCGGGGGGCCATGGCCGTTTGCACCCGCGGTTTCAGGTCGGCCAAGATCCGGTCTTCGGAGAGTGCTGCGGCATCCACCGTGGCATCTCCGGCGAGGATGGCGGCCCGGAGGTCCTCGGTCAGCGCGCGGATGGACCGGACCATCACCGTCTGGGGCACACCGGCGGCAAAGCGCCTGGCGGCGGCGGCCTCCAACACACGGTCGACACCGGGAATCTGCCGGAGCAAATGCTGCTGCGCTTCGGTGGGGCGCATGTCGTTCAACTTTCCTCTACAAACGGTTCGGGCTTGCCGGCGGCAGTACCGCCCTTGACCGGTTGCTGGTTGCTCTTTTTTGTTCGATGCCGGCCCCGCCCTGGGCCGGCAGGGCAGGCGGATGGATACTTCCGACAACTTCGCCTCGGAGGTTCCGTCTGCACAGGGCAGGGCACCACACCCGACCATCGGACGTGGCCGAGACTTGTCCTGTCCGATCGTTTACAGTCCAAAATAGTAACATTTAGCACTTCTCTGATTTCCTGTTCAACTCTTTTCTAGCCGACAGAAGCCCCATCTACAAGAAAAGACTTTGAAAATCAGCGCTTCTACGGTACATAAACATCCTGTCGAAACAGAGTCCCAACACGGTCTCGCCTGAGGCGGCCCTGCCGGCCGCCGGAGCTGCATTCATCGATTCGGGTTCCCTCCGGGCGTGCGGTTTCACAACCTGTGCGGACAGGACCGGTCAACCCATGGAAAATCCGCCTACCGCCTTCATTGTCAACCCCCATGCGGGAAACGGCTCGACCGGACAGGCCTGGCCGCTGCTGGCGACTTACGCCCGGAAGCGATTGGGCCCCTATCAAACCCATCTCACCAGAAGGGCGGGGGAAGCCGTGCACAGCGCGCGATCTGCAGTGGAAAACGGCGTGTCCCGACTGGTCTGCATGGGCGGCGACGGGACGCTGAACGAGGTGGTCAACGGCGTCATGGCGGCATCCAGCCGCCCCTCGGATTTCGTGCTGGGATTTGTACCCAACGGGACCGGCTGCGACCTGGTGCGCACCCTGCCGATACCCAGGGACGTGCGCCGGGCGGTCGATCTGATCGCAACCGGCGCAAACCGCCCCCTGGACCTGGGACGTCTCCGGTTCCGGGGCCATGGCGGCCTTGTCCTCGACCGGTACTTTCACAACATCGCCAGCTTCGGGCTGGGCGGAGAGGTCGATGCCCGGGTCAACCGGACCACCAAGACGTTCGGGCCGTTTCTCTCCTTTATCTGGGCGACGCTCGTGTCGATTCTCCGATACGGCAAAAAAAAGATCCGGGTCCGAACCGAAACCGGTTTTGACCGAACCGTCCGGGTGTGGAACGTGGCGGTGGCAAACGGCCAGTTTCACGGCGGGGGCATGTGGGTGGCGCCCGAGGCGCGCCTGGACGACGGACGGTTTCATGTGGTGGTCATCGGCGACTTGAGCCTGGCCGGGGTTTTTCGGAATCTGCACAAGCTTTACAACGGAAAGATCGGCAGTATCGCCCAGGTCACGACCCTGACGGCGCAGCGGATCGAAGCCGAGTCCGGTGAGGCGGTCCTGGTCGATGTGGACGGTGAACAGCCCGGCAGGCTGCCCCTGGTCGCCGAGATCGTGCCCGGAGCGCTGCGGGTCTTCTCCAAATAAAACCGCTGGCGCGGTTTTATAAAAGGCAGCTTCGCTGCCAACAATAAGATGGTGCAAAAGGACGCCGGACCATCTCGGAAGCCAAGTCTGATCTGGATAGGCGAGTTGACTCGGCAACCATTCCTTTGTCTATGATTTTCCCGGGCGAAGCCCTAAATTTCATAAAATCACGGAGTGATTTTATATGAGGAATATTCTGGTAACCGGCGGCTGCGGGTTCATCGGGGCCAATTTCATCCGGTATTTGCTCTCGTCGGCCGATTTTTCCGGCCGGGT
>JASFPT010000232.1:0-6686 GCA_050115795.1 Desulfobacterales bacterium | reverse complement strand
GTGGACGCGGCGATTGCTGCCGGACAAAAGGCCTTCCCGAAATGGCGGAAGAAGACCGCCAAGGAACGGGCCGCTGTCCTGCGGCGTTGGCACGACCTGATCATGGCCGAGCAGGAGGACCTGGCACGGCTGATGACCCTCGAGCAGGGAAAACCCCTGACCGAATCCCGGGGAGAAATCGCTTATGCCGCCTCTTTCATCGAGTGGTTCGCAGAGGAAGGAAAACGGCTTTACGGGGATGTGGTGCCCACCCACCAGGGCGGCAGCCGTATTCTGGTGCTGAAACAGCCGGTGGGGCTGTGCGCCGCCATCACCCCCTGGAATTTTCCGGCGGCGATGATCACCCGCAAGGCCGGCCCCGCCCTGGCGTCGGGTTGCACCATGGTGGTCAAACCGGCCGGCCAGACGCCGCTTTCGGCCCTTGCGCTTGCGGAGCTGGCAGACCGTGCAGGCGTTCCGGCCGGGGTCTTCAACGTGGTCACCGGAGATTCGGGGCGGATCGGCAGGACCTTTACCGAAGACGCCCGGGTCCGGAAGCTTACCTTCACCGGCTCCACCGAGGTCGGTAAACAGCTGATCGCCCAGTGCGCCGACACCGTGAAGAAGGTGTCCATGGAATTGGGCGGAAACGCACCGTTTATCGTTTTCGATGATGCGGACCTGGAGGCTGCGGTCCAGGGGGCCATCGCCTCCAAATACCGCAACACGGGCCAGACCTGCGTCTGCGCCAATCGCATCCTGGTTCAGGAAAAGGTGTTCGAGGACTTTGCCGGCCGGCTGGCCAAGGCCGTGGAGCAGCTCCGGGTCGGAAACGGTCTCGAGGAGGGTGTCGAACAGGGCCCCCTGATCGACGAAAAGGCCCTGGCGAAAGTCGAGGAGCTGATCGCAGACGCGGTTTCCGCCGGGGCGCGAATCGTTTCCGGCGGGCGCCGTCACACCCTTGGGGGCACCTTTTTCGAACCGACGCTGCTTGCCGACGTCACTGCAAACATGCGCATCGCCCGGGAGGAGATCTTCGGCCCGGTGGCCCCCCTGTATCGATTTGCAGGAGAAGAAGAAGCCATCGCAATGGCCAATGACACCCCATACGGGCTTGCCGCCTACTTCTACAGCCGGGACGTCGGCCGGATCTGGCGGGTTTCCGAGGGGCTCGAATACGGGATCGTGGGGGTCAACACCGGCATCATCTCCACGGAGGTGGCCCCGTTCGGCGGGATGAAGGAATCGGGCATCGGAAGAGAAGGGTCCCGGTACGGGATTGACGAATTTGTCGAGATCAAGTACGTCTGCCTGTCGGGGATCGACGCCTGATTTTGACAACGGCACGAATTTATTCTACATCTGTGACGTCGGCTTCGAACCGATGCCTCCTGCGGAGATTTCTTTTTCCTTTGCAGTTCAGCTCGAAGCCGCCCGGTTTTGCGCAATGCGACTCGTCTGTGTAACGACCTGCGGCGGAGGTCCGCACCCGGCCGGATCCGGGACTTGCCATGTTTCTCTATGACCTAACGGAATTTCTCAAGCTTTCCTCGGTGCTCAATTATAACCTGAGCGCCGCCTCCCTGAATCGCTACAACGTTTTGCTGTTCATCCTGGAAGACAAACAGCTCCATTCCTCGGAAAAACTCGACCGCAACCACAAGAGCATCATCATGGAAGCCCTCGGGTTTCTGTTCGATGCTTACAGCCACAAGCGGCGCAGGCTGGGGCCGATGGCGGTCATTCATCCGATTCGGGCCGCCGCGCTTTATTGCCGGGCTGAACGGCGGGTGGGGTTGGTGGATCTGCTTTCGGCCCTGTTTCACGACGTGCTGGAGGACATCGACCCGGTCGCCTTCGAGGCCCCCGCCTGGAGGCGCATGGAAGAAGACCTCTTCGGCATCCTCAAGCGGCTCGGAACCCGAAACGAGCAGCGGCTGAGCAGCAACCTGCTCGGTCTTACCCGGGTTCCGGGCGACTCCTACTACGAGTACATCGGCCGGCTTCTCGAGCACTGTGTGGAGTCGACGGAGCTGGTGGAAATCAAGCTTGCCGACCGGCTCGACAACACGCTGGACATGCGCATCGACTTGCGCGATCCGCTGGACGGCGTTGATTTTTTCGAAAACATCTATCAGGTTCTCTTCGTGCCCAACTACCGGCCGGAGCGCCATCGGCCGAGCCAGACCACCTTCACGGTTCTCAACGGCGCCCGGCGGCTTCACCAGCTGTTCAAAAACGCCGTCCTGTTGTCGCTCATCCGCCAGAAAGTCGAACCGAAAAGCTCCAGGGAGCTTCGGGCACTGTTCGACGCGGTCGCAACCGCAAGCCTCCGGGAGGCCCAGCGGACGCTTCTGCAGCTGATTCACCGCCAGCACGGGGATGTCGCCCAGCAGCGGGAGCTGTTTTTTGAAGCCATGGATTACTGCTACAAGGGCCGCATCGACCTGGTGACCAAACCCGACAGTCGCTACCTTCTCGACGGGCTGTTTTCGACCTACTTTGCCTTCACATCCAAAAAAGAGCGCGACTCGCGCCTGGACAGCCTTTACCAGAACAAACCGCTGATGATCGAAGCCTCCATCGCCTTCATCACCATTTTTCTGAGCTTTCTCAACGACGACCGATTCTATGTCAAGGGCATCAGTGCAAAGGGGATCGAACCAACCTAAAATCGCTTTGCGATTTTATAAAGGGCGGCTTCGCCGCCCGGGGTGACCGTTTGAACCGAAAGGATCAAATTTGTTTTCTCTCAGAGACATCATCGCCGTGGCCGTGCAGATCGAGAACAACGGAGAAGAAATCTACCGGAACGCCACCCGCCGAAGCGCATCGGGCACCCTGTCCGAATTGCTTTCCTGGATCGCCGACGAAGAGGCGCGGCACGGGGAGTGGTTCGAGGAGCTCGGCCGAAAGACCGGAGCGGTGCAGGTCGACAGCGCCATGGAAAAACTGGGGCGCATCATGCTCCGGTCTTCGGCGGAAGACCAGTCCTTCTCCCTCGACGAAGTCGATCTGTCCAACGTCGAAGATGTCGGCCGCCTTTTATCCATGTCGATCGAATTTGAAAGAGACACGGTCGCTTTTTATCAGATGATGCGGGCCTTTCTCCAGGATCCGGAAGCCATCGATGCCCTGGACCGGATCATCGAAGAAGAGCAGCGACACATCGAGCGCCTCGGACAGATGCGGAACGAACTGGTGCCAACGCACGCGGTCGGCCACGAAGATGCCCGGCGTCGATGATGAACCCGGCCCCTGACAGACGATATCCAGCGCCTTTCCGATTGGAGACGGACCGATGACCCTTGAAAAGTATGAACTTTCTCCCGAGGCTTTGCGAGCCGTATGCGACCCGAAACGGTTTCGGTTCCGGACAACGGCCGAGTTGACGCCGCTGGACGGCGTCATCGGTCAGGAGCGGGCCGTTCAGGCCATCGAATTCGGTCTGGAGATGAAAGCCTCCGGCTACAACATGTATGTGACCGGATTGGAAGGGACCGGGAAAAAGACGATCGTCCATAAAATTGCCCAAGATTACGCAAAAAAATTGCCGGCCCCGATGGACTGGTGCCTGGTCAACAACTTTCAAGACGAGTACTGCCCCCACGCCCTGGCGCTGCCCACCGGAAAGGCAAACGCTTTCAGCCGGAGAATGCACCGAATCATCAATGAGCTGAGCAAGGGAATTCCGGAGGCATTCAACGAAGAGTCTTTTCTGCAGCGGAAAGCCGATATCCAGAAGAAGCACGACCGGCGGCGTTCCCGCCTTCTTTCGAGGGTTGATGCGGCGGCCGCTGAAAAAGGACTCCACGTGGCCCGGACCGAAGCGGGCCTGGAAACCGTCGTTCTCATGGACGGAAAGCCGATGTCCAGGGAACAGTTCAATGCCCTGGACCCGGGCCGGCAGCGCCAGATCGAAGAAAATATCCGGCAGATCGAACACGAACTGGAAAAGGTTGCCAGGAAGATCAACCAGATCGGTGTCTCCCTGCACGAAGCCGTGGAGAAACTGGTGGACAAGGAGACCCGTTCACTGGTCCACAGCCGTCTGCAAACTCTCCGTGAAGAGTTCAGGGGTTTTCCCGCCGTCCTGTCCTATCTGGATTCCGTCGAGCAGGACGTGGTCGACAACGTCCAGGATTTCATGCCCGACAGCCAGGAGGAAATGGAAACGGGGAAGGGAAAGGGCCGGCCCGAAAGCAGCCCCCTGAAAAAATACGCGGTCAACGTCCTGGTGGACCGGGGCAACGGACGCGGCGCCCCGGTGATCTTCGAGGCCAACCCCACCTACACGAACCTTTTCGGGCAGATCGAAAAACGAGCCTTCATGGGATCGGTCACCACCGACTTTACGATGGTTCAGGCCGGCTCGCTGCTCAAAGCCAACGGGGGCATCCTGATCATGGAGGTGGAGCCGGCACTGGCGAACAACTTCGTCTGGGAAGCCTTGAAACGGGCGCTGCAAAACAGCCGCCTGGCCATCGAGGACATGACCGCAGAGCTTGGCTTTGTCTCGGCCTCCCTTCGTCCGGAGCCGATCCCCCTGGAAGTGAAAGTGATTCTGATCGGACCCACCTGGCCCTTTCAGCTCCTTCAGGAGTCGGATTCCAATTTTAACAAGATTTTCAAAGTACGCGCCGACTTCGACTACGAAGTGGCCTGCACCGAAGAGACCCAGCAACAGTATGCCGCCTACATCGCCCGGGTCTGCCGGCAGGAAAAGCTGCTCCCCTTTACGACACGGGGTGTTTCGGCCATCGTGGAATTCGGCAAGAAGCAGGTGGCCGACACCCGCAAGCTGTCCCTCCGATTCGGGCCGATCATGGGGCTGATCCAAGAAGCCGAACATTGGGCGAGAAAGCGAAAGGGCCGCGCGGTGACCGACCGCGACGTGGTCCGGGCCTTCAAGGCGCACCGGTTCCGATACAACCTTTACGAGGAAAAGATGCAGGAGTCCTTCGTCGACGAGACGATTCTCATCGACGTGGAGGGAGGGCGAATCGGACAGGTCAATGCCCTGGCCGTCTACCAGGTCGGCGATTTTTCCTTCGGATGCCCGACCCGCATCACCGCCGAGACCTTCATGGGGAAAAAGGGGGTCGTCAACATCGAACGGGAAGTCCGACTCAGCGGAAGCACCCACGACAAGGGCGTGCTGATTCTGTCGGGTTTTCTGGGACGCACCTTTGCCCGGCGCTATCCCCTCAGTCTTTCCATCAGCCTGACCTTCGAGCAGAGCTATTCTGAAATCGACGGGGACAGCGCCTCCTCGACCGAGCTGTACGCCATCATCTCAAGCCTGACCGAAGCCCCGATCCGTCAGGGGATTGCCGTGACCGGCTCCGTGGACCAGAAGGGCCAGGTGCAGGCCATCGGGGGCGTCAACCAGAAGATCGAAGGATTTTTCGAGGTCTGCAAGGCCAGGGGGCTTACCGGCCGTCAGGGGGTGCTCATCCCAAAGGCGAACGAGAAGAACCTCATGCTTCGGCGGGAAGTGGTCGATGCGGTCCGGAAAGGAATGTTTCACATCTACCGGGTGCAAAGCATAGACGAAGGCCTTGAAATCCTCACCGGCCAGACCGCGGGAAAACCGGGCACCGACGGAAAATATCCGCCGGGCACCCTTTACGGACGCGCCCAGGCGAAACTGGAAGACTATGCCCGCAGAAGCTACGAGCTGCGCGCCACCGGAGGAAAGAATCGCCCGTGACCCATTTTCCGGGGTTCATCCCTTCGCTTTGCTCCCTGGGTGCCGCAGTCTCAAAGCAGGTCAAGGGGCGATTGCCGAAGGCAGTTTGCGCCGGCCAGGGCGCTTCATTTTTGTTGGAGAAGAAAAAAAGCGTATCGATCAAACCGAAAAACGATCCTCGTCAACGCTTTTCCCTTTGCATGGGACCGTTGCAACGGCTACTGCAGTCGTCTGGGGTACGGCGGTTCGTTCAGGTAAGGGGCCACCAATGTTTCAATCTCTTCGTACATGTATATATTCGCCTCGATGATGCCCACCGCCTCCTTCAGGGACCTGCGGATCGTTTCTTTGTCGATGAACGCGGCATAGAGCTCGATGAGCCGGATCGACTGACGGCAGTCGACCCTTGCCCGGCGCAGCTCCTCGCCGTAGAGGGTCAGAAAATCGCCCTTGCGGGATTCGAGCAGGTAATCGTAGATCGAAAGGAGTCGCCACAGGTAGTAGCCCTGGTTCCGGGCCAGGTCGATCTGCAGATAGGTCTTCTGGATGTAGTCGAGTTGGCGGTCCGTTCCCTGTGGGGTGAAACGGGCATAACCGTGCATGTCTTGGTAGACCCTTTTCAGGTCCCGGTCGTTGATCACCATTCGGCCGGCGATCGTTTGCATTCGGTCGACGGCGGTTTTCGGCAGCGATGCCGCAGGGACGCTTGTCGTGGTCACGAGCAGCACGGCGAGTGACAGCCAGAATCGGTGGGCCGGAATTGCGATCATCGGGCGTCCTCCAGGAGGGCTTCATTGACGGCGTCGATGAAAAGGCGGAGACGGGCAAAGCTGCGTCGGTTGAAGTCGAGGATCAGTCGCGGCAGATCTGCCAGGGCCGGTTCGTCCGCCTCTTCGGGAAGCGGTCCGGTCTGCTGGAACTTGCCGCCGGGAACCAGAAGGTCGGAAAACGCTTCGGCCAGGGCCTGCAGCCGGCCTTCGGAAAGCGCGCTGCGGATCCGGAGCACCAGTTTTTC
>JASFPT010000231.1:0-6800 GCA_050115795.1 Desulfobacterales bacterium | reverse complement strand
GAACCTCCGCTTCGACCGAAGTTTCATGCGTGAGATTGCGGGCATCTCCTGATGCTCCCTGGAATTGTTCCGGACGGTGCCTTCGGCATAGCTCGCGGTAAAATGCCTGTCGAACCGTGGCCCGTGCTTGGATAGACTCGGCATGGCCGGAACGATGGAATGCGGCGCAGCCGCGAAGGCGGGAATCCACGGGGGTTGTTGCCGGCGGCCGGCCGCCTTCTGACCGCCCATGGCCCATCCCCTTGTAAAATTCTTTTTGTCGTGGTTCAATGTGAGCCGTTGAACGCAGGCAGGGCTGAACCGACCGTTGAATTGCCGATTTTTCACCGGGAAGGACCATGCAGCGCGAAAACTACATCAACTCGCTCCGGGGAGAGCTTCTGTCCACCGTCGCCGAGCGGCTCACGCCGGTGGCCCTCCGATACGGATACAGCGAGGTCCCCCTCGAGACGAACATCAAGTGGCGGCCCATCGTGCTGGTCCTGGGAAACTACTCTTCCGGGAAATCGGCCCTGATCAACGAGTTTCTCGGGGCAGACATCCAGGCCACGGGCCAGGCCCCCACCGACGACTCCTTTACCGTCATCACCCACGACGGGGGGCCTCCTTCGCAGGGACCGGTTCGGACGACCGAGGAACGGGACGGGAAGTATCTGCTCAACGACCCGGAATACCCCTTCGAGATGCTCAAGAAGCACGGCCAGCGCTTTTCGGCCCATTTCCGGCTCAAGAAGGTCAACGCCCCGTTTCTCCAGACGCTTGCAATCATCGATACCCCCGGCATGCTCGACAGCATCACCGAGCGGGATCGGGGGTACAACTACCAGGAGGTGGTCGGAGACCTGGCCCAGCTGGCGGATCTGATCCTGGTGCTGTTCGATCCCCACAAGGCCGGCACCATCCGGGAGGCCCACATCAGTCTGCGGGACACGCTGCCGACGCGCACCTTCGAGGACCGAGTCCTTTTCGTTCTCAACCGGATCGACGAGTGCGCAACCCTCATCGACCTGATCCGGGTGTACGGCACCCTCTGCTGGAACCTGTCGCAGATCACCGGCCGCAAGGACATTCCGCCGATCCACCTGACCTACTCACCCCGGGCGGCCGCCACATCGCCGGACTCCTATCGGAAGGACGCCGCCTACCTGCCATACCTGGAAAACCAGCGTGAGTTTTTAAAGCAGGCCATCCTTCAAGCCCCCCGCCACCGCCTCGACCACCTGGCCACCTTCGTGGAAACCCACAGCGAACGGTTGGCCCACTTTCTGGAGGCGCTGGTGGGCTACCGGAAGAACCTCCGCCGGTTCTGGATCCGGTTTTCCCTGACCGGCATCGTGGCCGGCATTCTGGTGGGGGTCGGCGCCGATGCCGGCCTGACCTTCAGCGGTGTCATTGCCGGAAACTCTCCGGCGGTGCACGCAGCGATCGGCGGCGGCATTGCCGCGGCGCTGCTGGCCCTCTGGCTGACCGGATTTTCAAAGCTGCTGCGGTCCCGGTTTCACCGCCGGCAGCTTCGGCAGATCGATGATCTCACCGTCAAGGACAATCAGACGAAAAGAGACACCTGGCAGGCCGTGCGCGATGTCGTCTATACCTACCTGGAAAAGACGGGCGGACGGTTTTCAGGGCAGATCGCCGCCAAGGACCGGGGAGACATCCGAAAGGTCTCTGAAAAGGGAACGCGGGAAATCCGTGAAGCGCTCAGCGATCTGGCATCGGACTACACCAAGGGAAAAACCTTCCCCGATCGGGACGAACAGCCGCGGGTGCGGCAGGTCAAATGAGGCGCCCGGAGCCCGAAAGGCCGGTCTTCGTTTCCGGCGTTTACAGGACCGGGATCCTCCGCAGGCAGGAAAAACCAGAAAAGGACAGCAGATGAACGGGATCACCCAGGCGTTTTTTTTTCTTTCCCTCTGGCTGATCATGGGAATCGGCTTTTTATCGAAAGCGACCGAAATTCGACGGCTGGGAAAATCCTGGGGCGAAGCCCTGTCCACCGTCGAAGCCCTTCTGTTTTTTCTCAGCCTTCTTCTTCCCTTCGTGCTGCTCGTCCATCGGCACGTCCCGCTGTAGCGGAGACGGGTCGACCAGTCCAAGGGTGGATTGAATGAGTGAAAACAGGCCGCCCATTCGACCCATCAACGAGCCGCCAATCGCCAGCCCCTAGTCCGGGTTTAGGATCCGCTCGATCCACACCTCCGAAAAAGGAAAGATCCTCCCCCCGTTTTTTGCCGTAAAGGCTTCGGCCTGGCCCCGGGTGTCGAAGGCAAAGGCTTCGTAGCCCATGGGGCCCATCTTTTTTGAACCGACGACGAAATAGGCCGTCCAGGCGCTGATCCACTGCCCGGAATCGGTTCCGGAGACCCAGATCAGCTGGGGAGCGGCATCGGCCTCTTCATAGCGATGGGGATCCTTGAGGTATTTGAAGAGGCATTGGGTGGAGCAAAAGTGGAGTGTCTTTCCCGAGCGGGTTTTCACCTGGGCGCGGTGACGATCGTAGCGGGCCGGATACATGCCGCAGACGGCGCACTCGTCGATTCGGTCCCTGGGCTCCACAATGATCCCCTTTTTCAGACGCCTTTGGACAATCGTCTGATTTTCCATGCCCAGCCCGGCCAGGGCGGTGCTGTATGCCTCGAGCCAGGAGGTCAGCTTTCCGCCGCAGGCGGCGGCGAATCCTTCGGCCTCACTGCGGTCGGCGAAGGCCAGCTTGCTGACCCGGGTCATGGTTCCCGGCGCCCGGGAACCGACCACGAAGACGGCTTCGTCGGCCGGGATCGACACCTCCGGCGTCAGGTAAAGCGCAATCCGGACCTTTTCAGGAACCCGCCCGGACTTTCGACTGATATCGGCCAGGCAGTGGAGGGAGCACACCTCGAACCGCCCCTCGGCGTTTTCAAAGGATATCCAGGTCCGGGCCCACATTTCCCGGGCCATGCCGCAGTTCGGGCACCGACCCGTGAAGCGGGGATCCGGCGGATTCAGCGGGTGGGTCACACCGCAGTCCTGCCCGGCTGCCGGACCGGGCGCCGCCAGCAGCGCCGCCAGCAGCAGAAGAATCACGAACCGAAGCGCGCGGAAACGAAGCGTCATCGTATCGACCGGCATCTATGTGCCCTTTCCTGTTGTAAAGAGAAGTTCGGACTTTCCTTCCCCGGATTATACCGGCTTTTGCCCCTTGGGTATTTTGTGAAAATCGCGCCGGCGATTTTATCATCCGAGGGCCACGTCGAGGGTCATCATCACCGAGAATCCGACCATGACGCCGATCGTGGCGATATCGGTGCTCTTTTCCAGCTGCGCTTCGGGGATCAGCTCCTCGACCACAACGTAGATCATGGCACCTGCGGCGAACGCCAGGGCATAGGGGAGCAGCGGGCGCATCAGGATCACCGCCGCCGCCCCGATAATGCCTGCAATCGGCTCCACGATGCCGGAGATCTGGCCGTACCAGAAGCTTTTCACCCGGGAGACGCCCTCCCGGCGCAGCGGAACCGAAACCGCGGCGCCTTCGGGAAAGTTCTGAATTCCGATGCCGATGGCAAGGGCAACTGCTCCGGCCAAGGTCGCAGACGGCAGATCGGCGGCCAGGGCCCCGAAAGCCACGCCCACGGCGAGCCCCTCGGGAATGTTGTGAATGGTGATGGCCAGCACCAGCAGAATACTTCGCCGCCAGCTGGTGGAGATCCCCTCGGCATCTTTGGTGGGATAGCCGAGGTGAAGGTGGGGCAGAACCTGGTCGATGCCCCACAGGAAGGCGCCCCCGGCAAGGAAGCCGACGGCAGCTGGAATCCAGGCCGGCAGGGTCCCCTCGGCCGCTGCCATCTCGATGGCCGGGGCCAGCAAGGACCAGTAACTTGCCGCAATCATGACGCCCGCCGCAAACCCCAGCATCCCGTTGAGCAGATTGCGGTTGATTTTTTTGAAGAAGAAAACCAGGGCGGCTCCTGCCGCGGTCATCAGCCAGGTAAAGATCGTGGCCAGCAGCGCCTGAAGAACTGGGTCCAACCCGGAAAACCACTCGTAGGGCGTCATGTCTCTCCTCGCAGAAAGGCTTGCCATGGAAGACTACCGACTTGTTACACGAAGCGATGACGGGGATCAAGCCAAAGCACCGGGGTATTTCCGGGCAAGGTCCCGAACATCTTCCTCCGTCAGAATGTCGGAAAACCGCCGGCCTCGGCGGCTTCGGGTCTTGTACAGGTCAAGACAGTCCTTGAGAATCGCCAGAACCTCCTTTTCGGTGTAACGCCCCGGCAGCGGCAGGGCCAGACGGGGATGCCGTCCCAGCTTTCCGCCCAGCAGCACGCGGTATCCTTCCTTCTCTCCTGCCAGGGTGCCCGAAGGACAGGCCTCGATGCACTGTCCGCAGGCCAGACACAGTCCCATGTCGATCTCGGGGGCCGCTTCTGCCAGCCGCACCGCGTCTTCCCTGCACGCTTCTGCGCAAGCCCCGCAAAGCGTGCAAGGCTCGCCGGTCACCTCCGGGTCGACGGCCCCGACGACGCCGAAGTCCCGGATCTGGGGCTGGGAGCAGGCGTTGGGGCAGTCGGCCAGGGCCACGCGAAACTCGTGGTGAAACTTCAGGTCCTCTCCGACCTGTGACCGAAGAAATTCGAGAAGGTTCTCCTGCTCGAGCAGCGCCTCGATCCGATCAACCAGGACCGCACTGTCGAGAATCCGATTGGGGCATCCACCCGATCCGAAGCAAGCCTCCACCCGAAAGCCCCGGATCTCCCGCTTCATGCCGGTGAGAAACCGGGCCTGCGCCGCCTTGACGTCCTTTATCGTAACCCGCTCCCGGCCTCGGTTTCGCGCTTCTTCCTCCACCCTTGCCCGAACCTTTTTCCGCACGAAGAAGGGAACGTTTTTCACCGCCTTTTCGGCATCAGGGGTCCATTTCATGTGGGGCATCCTCTCATCGGGGCTCGACGTTCCCGGCGGCGGATGGCGGGTGGGTTGTGGCCGGTGGCGTGTGGCCTGCGGTGAAGGGCAAAACCGATCCGACCGCCACGGCGCCACGCGCCCGACGAAACGTTGACGGGTCGATCGGTTTTGCTTTCCGGCGCACCGACTAAAGCGCAGCAATTCAGTGAGTTACCACCTGCGGAAACCCACGCCCCACAAGCTGCAGGCCACGAGGCATTTTTCCGCCCGAAACGGGGAACGGCTCACCCGCCGATCCATTGTTTGACCTCTTCTTTATCGGGGATTTTCCCGACGCACTTGACATCGCCGTCGATGACCACGGCCGGAGTGCCGAAAACGCCGTAGCCGGCGATTTCCATGGCATCGGTTACCTTGTCCACCGCGGCGGCCACGCCGGCCTCGGCCAGCGCATCTGCGACGATTCGATAAGTCTGTTCACACCGGGGGCATCCAGGGCCCAGTATCTTGATTTCCATTTCATGCTCCTTTGCTAGGGTTTTGAAGATCAACCGACGATGGCACCGTAGCTCAGTCCGGCGATGGTGGACATCACCACGATGATCGTGCAAAACACGACCGTCTTTTTTACGCCGAGCACCCCTCCGATCACGATCATGTTCGGAAGCGACAGCGCAGGGCCGGCCAGCAGCAGCGCAAGGGCAGGTCCCTTTCCCATTCCCGCACCGATCAGCCCCTGGAGGATCGGAACCTCGGTCAAAGTGGCAAAATACATGAAGGCCCCTGCCACGGAGGCCACGAGGTTGGCGGAAACCGAGTTTCCCCCCACCAGGGCAGCGATGTAGCGCTCCGGAATCAGGGCGGTGTGCCCCGGACGCCCCAGCAGGAAACCGGCCACCAGCACTCCGGCAAACAGAAGGGGGAAAATCTGCTTCATGAACCCCCACGTGGAAGCGCCCCACTCCCTGCGTTCCGGTCCCGAAAACCAGGACCGGAGCATCAGCACCAGACCGATCAGCAGCATGCCGGCCACGTACCACCGGACGGCGAAGATTGTTTTCCAGAGCACCGAGGCCTCCGCCCCCGGCCGGGAAAAGGCGGCAAACACCAGGATCATCACCATGGTCAGGATGAACAGGGCGTCCTGGAAAAGTGTCCGCCCCTTTTCGCCGCCTTCCGGCAGATACATCGGTCCCGCCGAGCGGGCCTTGTCATCCTTGCGGAAGATTGCGGCCATGAGCAGCCCGGTGGCGATGGCAAAGAACACGGCGCCCACCGCCCGGGCCAGCCCGAGCTGCCATCCGAGGATCTTGGCCGTCAGGGCAATGGCAAGGACGTTGATCGCAGGCCCGGAATACAGAAAGGCGGTGGCCGGTCCGATACCCGCGCCCCGGGAGTAGATGCCGGCAAACAGGGGCAGGACGGTGCACGAGCAGACCGCCAGGATGCCGCCGGAGACGCTGGCCACCGAATAGGCCAGCACTTTTTTGGCCTGGGCGCCGAAATACTTGAGAACCGAGGCCTGGGAGACGAACACCGAAATCGCACCGGCAATGAAAAACGCCGGTACGAGGCAGGTCAGTACGTGCTCCCGGGCGTATTCCTGAAGCATGAGAAACGCCTCCAGACCCGAGCGCCTCAAAGCCGGGTGTTGCCAGGGGATGAGATATGCAGCGGCAAACGTGCCCAGAATCAGTAGAAACTTGGTCTTCTCTTTCATTTTCATTTCCATTTCCAGTATATTCCAAATCAGAAATATATTGCCGCCGCCCATCCTCAGCGCCGGCAGAGGGTCTCCCGATCGAGCAGCGGTACTTGCTCCACCAGCGCGGCCACCTCCGGATCATCGTCGAGCCAGTGCCGCAAGTTGCCGAGCAGACTTGCCGCATAGGGGCTTCCGCGGCCTTCGGAGA
>JASFPT010000230.1:0-6905 GCA_050115795.1 Desulfobacterales bacterium | reverse complement strand
GCTCGAGTTCATCGGTGAAGAGCCCCTGCTGATCCGGCTCGATGAAAAACCGTATTCGGTGGTGATGCGAACCCCCGGCGAGGAGTTGTTTCACGCAGCGGGTTTCTGCCTGGGCGAGGGCATCGTTGACTCCCCGGATGATTTTGCCACCATCGGCTTTTGCAGGGACCTGGACCCGAATGTGGTCGACATCCGTCTCAAACCCGAGAGACGGGAAATCATTCCCGAGCTGCTCGAGCGCAGGGGCTTTGTGAGCCAGACCAGCTGCGGCATCTGCGGCAAGGAGATGGTCAAAGACCTTCAGCAGCGGTTGACCCCGGTTCAGGACGGGTTTGCCGTGGGACTCGACGCGGTGTTTGCCTGCCTTGACAGCCTGTCGGAAAACCAGGCGTACTATCCCCGGACCCGGGGATCCCATGCCGCCGTGCTCTTCGACGGCCGGCCTGAAATGATCGCCTTTGCCGAGGACGTGGGGCGGCACAATGCGCTGGACAAGGCGATCGGGAAAGTGTTTTTACAGGGCAAACTGGCCGAAGCCAAAATGGTGGTGCTCTCTTCCCGGATCAGTTATGAACTGGTTCAAAAGGCCGCCCGGGCGCACATCCCGGTGATGGTCAGCAAATCGAGGCCGACGGCCCTGGCCGTGGAGATGGGCGGGGCCCTGAACATGACCCTGGCCTTTCCGGCCGACCGGACCGAGCTGGTCGTCGTCTGCGGTGAACACCGGCTCCTGGGAGAATAACCCGGTCGATCTCCGGCGGGGGCTTTTTATGGCGCCACCAATCGCCGATACAAGCCAAACGACAAGGAGGGCGAAGTGAAGATTCTCACAACGGTCAAGAAGGTTGTCGACGTTGAATTGAACATGCGCGTGCAAGACGGCGTCCTGGTCGAAGACGGCATGCAGTATGTCATCAACGCGTGGGATGAAAACGCGGTGGAAACCGCCGTCCAGCTCAAGGAGAACCACGGCGCCGAAACGACCCTGGTGAGCATCGGCGGCGGGGACAACGCCGATATCATCCGAAGATGCTATGCCATGGGAATCGAAAACGGCATCCATATCGAGGACCCGGCTCTGGACAAGGCCGATTCGTCGATTTTTGCCCGGGTGCTGCAAAAGGTTTATCAGGCGGGAGACTATGACCTGGTCATCACCGGAAAGCAGGCGCAGGACACCGACAGCGGTCAGACCGGCATCATCCTCGCGGAATACCTGGGGCTGCCCTGTGTCAGCAACGTCATCGGGATCGAGGTGATCGACGACGCGCACATCAAGGTTTCCCGCGCCGGTGACGGCGGAACCGAAATCGTGGAGATCGAACTGCCGGCGGTCATCACGGTGGATGTGAGCATCAACGAGCCGCGTCTGCCTCAGATGCGGGGCATCATGATGGCCAAGAAAAAGGGAATCGAGCAGATGGATCTGGCCGGCCTCGGCACATCGGCCGATGAGGTGGGCGCCGGCGCCCCGAAATCCGAGGTGGTCGAGTTCATGGCGGTGGAAAAACGCAAGGGCGGACAAAAATTCGAAGGCGAGGCCGCTGAAATCACAGCCAAGGTCGTCGATCTTCTGGCCAACGAGGCAAAGGTGCTGTAGCCGGACCGCCTTTGCCCTCGGACGCTATCCGTGGATTTGAACCGGACAAACAAAAGGGAATCGATATCATGGCCAAAGTACTCGTCGTTGCAGATATCAAGCAGGGTGTACTGAAAAGCAGCACAACCGAACTCCTGTCAAAGGCCAGGGCCATCGGCGCCGA
Organism: Desulfobacterales bacterium; assembly: GCA_050115795.1. Classification (GTDB taxonomy): domain Bacteria; phylum Desulfobacterota; class Desulfobacteria; order Desulfobacterales; family CAFBRK01; genus JAIPEL01. The sequence goes on along the minus strand of JASFPT010000230.1, from coordinate 5,142 downwards.
AACGGCGGTGGTTGCCATCGGAAGCGAAATCCAGCCGCTGGTCGGCGACCTGGTCAATGCAGGCTCCGAGACGCAGTACATCGTCGATGACCCCGGCCTGGCGCTCTTTTCGGCCGATCCGGTTGCCGCCTGCGTCGCCGACGCTGCCGGACAGTTCGGGGCCGATCAGATCTGGTTCGGTTTTTCCGAAAGCGGTAAAGCCGTCGCACCGCGGGTCGCCGCCCGGCTGGATGCGGCCTGCGCCACCGAAATCATCGACGTGACAGTCGAAGACGGCCGGATCCAGGTGATTCGACCCGCCATCACCAACAAGGTGCTTCAGCGGGTGAAGGTCAACGCCGACAAGCTGGTGGCGGTGGTCCGGGCGGGCGCGTTCGAGGCGACCGAAGGGATCACGGGGACCGAAAACGTCGTTGCCCTTGCCGCGCCGGCGCCGGATTTGAAGGCGGTGATCAAGGAGCTCGTATCCGACGCCAGCGGTGAAATCGACCTGGCCGATGCGGATATCGTCGTTTCCGTGGGCCGGGGGGCAAAGGACCAGGCCGGGATCGACCTTGTCAAAGAACTGGCCAAGGATCTCAACGCCGGTTTCGGCTCCTCCCGAGCGATGGTCGACGGCGGCTTTATGCCCCACAGCAAACAGGTCGGCCAGACCGGAAAAATCGTTGCGCCCACCCTGTATGTGGCGGTCGGCATCTCCGGCGCCATTCAGCACCTTGCCGGGATGAACGGGTCGAAAGTGATCCTGGCCGTCAACAAGGACCCCGAGGCACCGATCTTCAACGTGGCCGACTACGGCATCGTGGGCGACCTGTTCGAGGTGGTGCCGATTCTCCGGGAGGAGATCAGGAAGGTGAGGGGGTAGCAGATAAGGAGATCCCTTTCGACAGGCGGGCGTAAAGGAGAAATTTGAGGGGTCGGGGAATATCTCGATAAATCGCTCTTCAGTCCCGCGAAAGCTGCTGTGCCGCAGTCCGTCATCCCGGCCAAGCCGAGCATAGCGCGGCGCGAGCCGGGATCCAGAAGTGCTCGAAATCTCTGGATTCCGAATATCGCTTCGCTCGTCCGGAATGACAAAAATAGGAATTGCGACACATTCTTTAAAGCGGGAATCCAGACGTGCTTGTTCTGAGCATCCTGGATGCCCGCCTGCGCGGGCATGACGGGAAAAACACCCCGATGCCCGAAATATTTCACCTTCGCCGGTAGGATCAATAAAGCGCGAAATTCGGATTTCGAATTTATGGCATCCAGCAGGGCCCTTTGTTTTTCCAGATGCAAGCGACGCTGCGGATGTGCCCCGTGATATCTTAAAACAGCCATACGAGGTCACTGTGAATCCCCTTTTGATGACTGTTCTCCTCGTGGTCGCCCTGGCCGTCTTCGGCCGGACGATGCTCCGCAAGACACAGCTGCTGATGGCGCTGGAACCCGCCGACCGCGCCAATCACATCCAGCAGCGGCTGAAAAACATGGTGGTGCTCGCCATCGGCCAGAAGCGCCTGGTCGGCCGGGCAAAAGAAAGAAGCTCGGGCATCATGCACGCCCTTATTTTCTGGGGCTTTTGTGTGCTGCTCATCCGGAGCATCACGCTCTATGGGCAGGGGTATGTGGAAGGATTCCAGCTGCCGCTGCTGGGCGAGGAGCACCTGCTGGGCTACCTGTACATCGCCTTGAAAGACGTCATGGAAGGTATCGTCCTGCTGATGATCCTCTTTGCCGTTTTCCGCCGGGCGGTCCTCAAGCCGAAGCGGATGCACAACACCTTCGAGGCCTACCTCGTGCTGGCGCTGATCGGGATCCTGATGGTCTCCGACCTGCTCTTCGACGGCGCGCGGTACAATCTGGTCCAGCTCTACGGCAATCCGGGAAGCATCCACTTTCTCAACAGCCCGCTGTACGGCTCCGAATTTGTCTGGGCGCCGGTGTCGGTGGGCGCGGCCTCGCTGATCTCGGGGTTGAACCCGGAGACGCTTTCCATTCTCATGGTGGTCATGTTCTGGACCCACATCTGCACCCAACTGACCTTTTTGAATATTCTCCCGCTGGGGAAGCATTTTCACGTGATCACCGCGCTTCCCAACGTGTTTTTCAAAAGCCTGGGCTACCCCCACGACAAGCCGAAACTGCTCGACCTGGAGGACGAAGCGGCCTGGGAGGACGAATCGCTCGGCATCAACCACATCCACCAGCTCACCTGGAAGCAGGGGCTCGATCTTTACACCTGCACCGAGTGCGGGCGCTGCAAGGAGGTCTGCCCCACCTACACCACCGACAAACCGCTCAACCTGCACGAATTCAACGACAAGCTGAAACGCGAACTGGTCCAAAATACGGACAGCATCATCAAACGGGCCAAGCTGGCCGCCGCGGTCAAACAGGAGCAAGACCCCGAAAAAATCGAAGCGATCAAAGCCGAGATGGCCGCACTCAACAGCGAAAAGCAGCTCGTCGGCGACGTGATCCAAGAAGATACCCTCTGGGCCTGCACCACCTGCCGCGCCTGCGAAGCGGTCTGCCCGGTGACCATCGAACACGTCCCCCGCATCATTGCCATGAGACAGGGGCAGACGCTCATGGCCGAGGCCTATCCCAAGGAGTTGAACCCGGCACTGAAAGGACTCGAGCGAAACGGCAACCCCTGGGGGATCGGCTACGACAAGCGCGCTGATTGGGCCGAAGGCCTGGGGGTCAAGACCATGGCCGAAGACCCGGATGCCGATTATCTGTTCTGGGTCGGATGCGCCGGGTCCTTCGACGACCGGTCCAAAAAAGTGTCGGTCAGTCTGGTTCGGATCCTGCAAAAGGCCGGGATCCGGTTTGCCATCCTCGGGACCGAAGAAAAATGCACCGGCGACTTTGCCCGGCGGGTCGGAAACGAGATGCTCTACCAGATGATGGCCCGGGAAAACATCGAAACCCTCAACGGCTACCAGGTGAAAAAGATCATCACGACCTGCCCGCACTGTCTCAACACCCTGAAGCACGAATACCCCCAGTTGGGCGGAAACTACGAGGTCGTCCACCACGCCGAGTTCATCGACCGGCTCGTCAAGGAAGGAAAGATCAAACTGAACGCATCCCTTGCAGGGGCACTGACCTATCACGACCCCTGCTACCTGGGGCGCTACAACGATGTGTTCGGTCCGCCCCGGTCGATTCTTCGGGCCGTGTCCAAAGACGGTTTCAGGGAGCTGGAACGCCACGGCATGGAAAGTTTTTGCTGCGGCGCCGGCGGGGGACGGATGTGGATGGAGGAGAACATCGGAAAGCGGATCAACCTGGAGCGCTCCGAGGAGATCGTCCGGCGGCAGGTGGCGAACGTGGCCGTGGGATGTCCCTTTTGCCTTACGATGATCGAAGACGGAATGAAGGAACTCGAAAAGGAAGAGCAGATCAAGACGCTGGATATCGCCGAGATCGTGGCAACGCACATGGCCGAATAGGATCGCTGCCGCGATTTTGTAAGCGGCTTCGCCGCGCCGGTTTGATCCAGCATTCAGAATTGCGCTGTGGAATCCTTTTGTGAAGGCGAGTGGGCGGCGAAATGACCTCCAAGCCAGTCATAACCATTCCCAGGGAAAAGGCTGTTTTCCGGCTCGATCAAAACGGCCGCTGGCGCCATGGTGAAGAGAAATTCACCAACCAAAAAATCATTCAGTACTTCCATTCGCGGATACGGAAAGACGAAGACGGCTTCTTTCTTCACCAGGAACACTCACAATACATCGAAAAGGTCTATTTCCCCTACGAAGACACGCCGCTTTTTGTCTTTCGAATCACCGACGACACCCCCCCGCTCCTGTTCCTGAACACGGGGGAGAGGCTGCCGCTCGAGCCGGAGAAGCTTTTCGTCAAGGGCGACATTCTCTACACCCTGCGCGATGGAGATTTTGTGCGGTTCAGCCAGGACTGCATGCTGGCGATATCCAGACGGCTGGATCTCGTAGACGGTGACTATGTCATTGAGATGGACGGAAAGAAGCGGGTGATTCCCAGGGCTGAAGAAGAAAGCTGATTTTTCAATTTGCGCAAAGCGTTGGAAGCCTCAGTCCAATGGCTTGCGCAAATTGATAAAATTGCTCCGGTCAAAGCCCAGGGTCTTGAAAAAGGAGAGAAGGTCCGGAGAATCCCACCGCACCGAGGTGTACACAGTGGTGATCCCCTTCCCCTTGTAGTAGTTGAAGATCTCTTCCGCCATTTTGGCGCCGATGCCCTCGCCCATGTACTTGGGCGATACCCCCAGCGTTGCAATCCACGCGCTTTTGTCGATTCCGAATCCCATCGTGAGGATATAGCTGATCAGAAAACCGACCACCTTCCCCTCGTATTCGGCCACGAGGCAGGCGTCTTCTTCGTGGGCGGCGTGCTGCTCGATCAGCTTCTTGAAATCCGGAGAGACCGGTTTTTGGGTGATCTCCTTGAAAATCTCGGTGATTTCATCGGCGTCGGATGCCTTCAGTTCTCTGATGAGCAGGTTGTCCACGGAATCATCCTTTTCTTCTAAAAAAAGTCAGTCGATACGGATAATTTTGACGTTGTGGCCGACCCAGTTCGGGGGCAGGTAGACCCGTCCGCTGTTGCCGCTGGATTTGACCTTTTTTTCGATCATCTCCTCTCCGTAGATCTCGAACTTCACCTTCGTGGAAGGCGCTTCGACGTCGACATCGGGAGATCTCTTGTCTCTGGCTTTTTCTTTGTTGTCGTCGGCCACTGGTTGCCACCTTGTCGTTTTCGCCCTGGGTTGGCGACTGTTATCGGTCCGATCACCGGTGACGGTCTTATCGGGCTCCCGGTCCATGCGCTGGGGTTTGCCGGCTGCTCCCGGCAGCGTTTGCGCTTCAACCGGATGGGTGCGATCCGTTTCCGAGCATTCTCTTTGCACGCGTGGAGATCGCTGCCGTGGCGCCTTTGCCGCAAGTCGGCATCGTATTTCCCCGGTGCAAAAAAAGGCGGGCGATTGGGACTGGCCCAGACTGAACGTCAAAAGCATCCGAAAAATAGCATTCCACGCAGGCCGGGTCAAGTTTTTTAGCTGCAATTTAGCTGTGGCATAGCCTTGGCGGCAGTTGAAACGACACGGCCCTTGGATCCCATCCCGGTGACGGCGGAGCGATGACCCGCGGTTTTGACAGGGGGCGG
>JASFPT010000229.1:0-6938 GCA_050115795.1 Desulfobacterales bacterium | reverse complement strand
CGTGAAATGCTGGCGAGGGGTGAGTTTGTCCAGGGCCAATACCGTTTTTTCGGCAAGGTCCGGAAGCAGGTTCTTCTTTTCGTCGTCGTCGGTCTCCTGATCCGGCGACGTGTACAGCGCCATAAAGCCGGGGAAGGTGATCACCGAACCGGTGGCGGTGAACTGGTATTGCTTGGCTGCAATGGAGACCGTGTTCTGGTCGATGAGCGCCGGTTTCATCTGGGAGGCCACGAAACGCTGCCAGATCAGCTGATACAAGGCGGCCTGGTCGGGGCTCAAAAACGGCACGATCTTTTCCGGCGTATTGAACACCGAGGTGGGACGGATCGCCTCGTGGGCGTCCTGGGCCTTGTTTTTGTTTTTGAAAAAACGGGGTTTTTCCTCGGCGTAGTCTTTTCCGTAGACATCGCGCACCAGTTCCAGGGCCTCGTTGGCGGCTTCTGCAGCGATGCGGGTGGAGTCGGTGCGCATGTAGGTAATCAGGCCCACCGGCTCTCCGGGACCGAGGTCGACCCCCTCGTAGAGCTGCTGGGCGACGGTCATCGTCTTTTTGGCGGAAAAGCGGAGCCTGCGGATCGAATCCTGCTGGAGCTTGCTGGTGGTAAACGGCGGCATCGGATTGCGCCGACGGGTTTTTTTGAGAACCTTGTCGACTGTGAAGTCGGCTCCTTTCAGGTCCCGTAAAATCTCCTCGGCCGCCTCCCCGTTTCCGATCTGGATTTTTTTTCCGTCCTTGCGGACCAGTTTTGCCTCAAAGGGCGGGGGCTCTGGCCCCTGAAGCTCCGCTGTGATCGACCAGTATTCTTCGGGCTCGAAGGCCTGGATCGCCCGCTCCCGCTCGCAGATGATCCGCACGGCGACGGATTGCACCCGACCGGCCGAAAGGCCCCCCTGGACTTTGCGCCACAGCAGGGGGGAGATCTGGTAACCGACGAGCCGGTCGAGGATGCGCCGGGCCTGTTGGGCCTCGAACCGGTTCTCGTCCAGTTCCGTGGTTTTTTTCATCGCCTGGAGGATCGCGTTTTTCGTCAGTTCGTGGAACAGCACCCGATGAAACCGGCGCCCCTTTTTCTTCAGCACTTCAGCGGTGTGCCAGGCGATGGCTTCCCCTTCCCGGTCCGGATCCGGCGCCAGGTAGACCTCGTCGGTATCGCCCGCCGCCCGCTTCAGGGCAGTGACGACCTTCTGTTTGCCGGGAATCGTGCGATACTGAGGCGTGAACCCGTTTTCGATGTCGATGCCGATCTCTTTGGGGGGCAGGTCCTTGATATGGCCCATGGTGGCGGCCACATCATACCCGGAGCCGAGAATTTTTTTCAGCGTGCGGACTTTTGTCGGTGATTCGACGACGAGAAGGGGTTTTTTGCTCACGGGTTCTCCAGAATGCGGGCAGAAATATTTGGATTTCAAGTTACCGATGCGCTTTAGCTTCGGCGATGCGTTGGAGTAAGCTGTTAAGCTGCTGAGCTGATAAGCTGGTAAGCTCCATCCATACGGTGGATTTTCCAAGCCTTTTGTTTAGTCGCTGAACAGCTTACTAGCTCATCAGCTTAACAGCTCACCGATGCGCGAAGCGCATCGGGATGCGAAGCGCATCGGGATGCGAAGCGCACCTATCAGTCTTTGGCCGGTTCGTCAAGTTGAGGTCGGAGCCGGAACTCGTCAAGTCGGGTCGGGGGACCTTTGGGAAAGGACGAAGTGTTTTCCGGGGAGCTGGCGCACCACGCCCTTGAGTTCGAGGGCGAGCAGGAGCCCGGAGAGGCGGCCGGGGTCGAGCTCCAGCCGCCGCCCCAGTTCGTCGATATGGGCGGGGTAAGGGCCCAGGGCCGCGCAGATTGCCGCCTCACTCTCGCTCAAATCAGGGGAGGGCGGCGCCCCGGCCGGGGAGGGGGGCGGCTCGGGCTCGGCGCCGATCATGGGCAGGATTTCGTCGACCACGTCTCCGGCGTGCTCCACCAGTTTGGCGCCCTGTTTGATGAGGGTGTGGGTGCCGGTGCTTTTGAAGGAATGGATGCTGCCCGGAACGGCAAAGACCTCCCGCCCCTGATCGGCCGCAAGCCGCGCCGTGATCAGCGAACCGCTGCGGAGGGTGGCCTCGGCGATGACGGCGCCCAGGGACATGCCGCTGATGATCCGGTTCCGGGCGGGAAAGTGGTGGGCGTCCGGCCCCGTCTTCGGGGAAAACTCGGAGACCACCGCTCCTGAGGTGGTGATGCGCTCGAACAGACGCCGGTTTTCGGCCGGATAGATCCGGTCCAGGCCGCTGCCCAAGACGGCCACCGTCCTGCCGCCGCCGTCCAACGCCCCTTCGTGAGCGGCGGTGTCGATTCCCCTGGCCATGCCGCTGACCACGGTAAAGCCCCGTGTGGCAAGATCGCGGCTCAGCTCCCAGGTGTTGGCCAGGCCGTATTCGGTGGGATTCCGCGAGCCGACCACGGCGATGCACCGGTCGATTCCCTCCAGGGAGCCGGCGACGTAGAGGTAGGCCGGCGGATCGGGGATTTCGCGCAGCAGCGGGGGATAGGCCGGATCGAGCATCGTTACCACCCGGTACCCGGCTTCCAGGGCCCGGTCCAGGGCGGCCGAGGCGGCCGCCGGCATCCGGTGGCCGGCGATGGCGCCGGCCAGTTTCCGGTTGATGCCGTCGACCTGCACGAGCCGCTCCACCGTCGCAGTCAGCACCGCCTCCGGCGATCCGAACCCATCGAGCAGCCGCTTGAACAGCAAGCACCCGACCCCCGGAACGCTGCGAAGGGAAAACCACGGCAGCAGGCGTTGTCGCTCGTCCATGACAAAAGAATTTAGAAATTAGAAATTAGAATTTAGAATTTGAACAACAAAACAAAAAGAGCTGCGATTCCAAGGGCATATTCTTTTTGATCTTGATAGGCAACAAGTTGGCAAGATATTTAGAACCACGATATTTTTCGTATGGCCGAGGAGGATTGGCCCAAAACGGAGGAGGATTGGCCCAAAACGAACGTTCGTTTCGATATCCTGAGCTTTTAAATTCTACATTCTAATTTCTAATTTCCAAATCATCTATTTCTTCTTGGCCTGCCAGGCCAGCAGGATCGGGCTGGCCACGTAGATCGAAGAGTAGGTACCGACGATGATCCCGGCGGTCATGGCAAAGGCGAAGTCGTGGATGATGCCGCCGCCCAGTACCAGCAGGCAGACAACCACGACCAGGGTGGTGCCGGAGGTGAGAAGGGTTCGGCTCAGGGTCTCGTTTACGCTGCGGTTCAGGATCCAACTCAGGGGCTTTCGGTGTTGTTTTTTCAGGTTTTCCCGGATCCGGTCGAAAACGATGATTGTGTCGTTGAGCGAGTAGCCGATGATGGTCAGCAGGGCGGCGATGATCGGCAAAGTAAATTCCTTGTCGAAGATGCTGAAAAGCCCGACGGTGATCGTCACGTCATGAATCAGCGCGACAATGGCGCCCATGGCGTATTTGAGCTCCAGAAACCAGAAAAGGAAGAGGGTGACCACCAGGGCGGTCAGCATCAGCAAAGGGATGCTGAAATGGAAGACCGACAACAGGTAAACAGAGCCGGCCAGCGTTGCGGCCATGATCCCGCTGATCATCCATTTGAATTCGAAGCGGCCCGAGATATAGATGGTGATAAACAGCAGCGCGTAGAACATGGCGAAGAGCGCCTTTTCCCGGAGGTCTTTTCCCACCTGGGGGCCGACCATCTCCACCCGGCGGATCTCCGCGTCGGCGCCGGTGGAGGCCTTCATGGCTTTGGCCAGATGGGGGGCGAACCCCTTGGCCGCGTCCACGGACGCATCGGTGCGGATCAGGACTTCGTTGTCGGTCTTCTCTCCGAAACGCTGCACCGAGGAGGCCGACAGCTGCACCGACTTGAGGCCGTCTTTTACATCCGCGATTTTGACCGGCGCGGAAAACCGGATCTGGACAACCGTACCGCCAGCAAAGTCGATGCCGTAGTTGGGCCCCTTGTGAATAACCAGGGAGATCAGGCTGGCGAGAATCATCAGAAGCGAGACGGTGTAGGCGATTTTCCGCTTCCCGATAAAATCGATGTTGATGTCCGGTTTGATCAGTTGCATGGGTAGTCCTACTCCCTATTGAGAAGATGTCTTTTTATGTACCCTCGACGACGTCTTGTTCGCTATTGATCAGCTATTAAGCTGATAAGCTGGTAAGCTGCTGAGCAACTTCGAACAGCCCTGGAAAGATGCGCATGAAAGCATTCGACCAAAGCGCCCGAATTTCGATGCCGAAAGTGGTCTTATCATTTCTTTGTCCTGCTACTGCTTATCAGCTCAATAGCTTAACAGCTCATCAGCTTAACAGCTTATCCCCTGATCTTGGCCCAGTTGCTGTCGGATCAAAATCGATCAGATGCTCAGGGTCTGCACCTTCCGTTTGATCAGGAAGAAGTCGAAAATCACCCGGGAGACGATCAGGGCGGTAAACAGGCTCGAGACAACGCCCAGACTCAGGGTCACCGCAAACCCCTTCACCGGGCCGGTGCCGAACTGGAACAGCACCAGGGCCGCGATCAGGGTGGTGACGTTGGCGTCCAGGATCGTCAGGGTGGCCCTGGAAAAGCCGGCGTCCACCGCCGCCCGGGGCGTTTTGCCCAGGCCCATTTCCTCCCGAATCCGCTCGAAGATGAGCACGTTGGCATCCACCGCCATGCCGATGGTCAAAATGATGCCGGCAATGCCGGGCAGGGTCAGCGTGGCGCCGAACGCGGCCAGCCCCCCTGCGATCAGCAAAATGTTCAGCAGCAGGGCGATGTCGGCAATCAATCCGGATCCCCGGTAGTAGATCACCATGAAGAACACGACCAGCAAGCCGCCTGCGATCATGGAAATCAGCCCCTTGCGGATCGAATCGCTTCCCAGGGAGGGGCCCACGGTCCGTTCTTCGATAACATCGACCGGAGCGGGCAGGGCGCCGGCCCGTAGCACGATGGCCAGGTCTCGCGCCTCTTCGGCGGTGAAGTTCCCGGTGATGCGGGCCTCGCCGCCGGCGATTCGTTCCTGGATCACCGGCGCCGAATAGACGTTCCCGTCCAGCACGATGGCCAGGCGCTTTTTCACGTTCTCAGCGGTAATCCGCTCAAACAGGCGCGCCCCTTTCTTGTCGAAGGTGATCGACACGTACGGTTCGTTGTACCGGGAGTCGATCTGGACCCGCGCGTCGGTCAGGTAGGCCCCGGTCAGGCGGGTGCGGTCTTCCACCAGAAAGGGAATCTTGGTTTCCCGGTTCGTGGACGGGTCTTTGCGCGTCTGGTAGAGGATTTCGCTTCCCGGGGGGGCACCCCTTTGCTCGGCTTCTCGCGGATCGAGGGTCTCGTCAACCATCTTGAATTCGAGAAGTGCGGTTCGGCCGATCAATTCCTTGGCCCGTTCGGTGTCGCTGATGCCGGGAAGCTGAATGAGGATCCGTTTTTCCCCCTGACGCCGGATATCCGGCTCGCTGACCCCGAACTGGTCGATCCGGTTCCGGATCGTCTCCAGCGCCTGGCTGGTGGCCAGCTTCTTGATCCGGGCCACCTCTTCATCCGGAAGGTCTAGGGTCATATCGAGGCTGCCGCCGGTCTCCTGCCGGTTGAAAATCCTCAGGTCGGCAAACTCGTCATCGAGCAGCTTCTGAAACTTGTCCACGTCTTCCTGACCCTGAACCGTCACGTGGATTTTCTTTTCGCCGGTCATTTCGATGTCGCCCAGCCGGATCCGATCCCGCCGCGACAGGGAGCGGATCTCCTGAAGATAACGTTCGAGGGTGCTTTCCACGGCCTTTTCGGTTTGAACCTCCAACACCAGGTGCATCCCGCCCTGCAAGTCGAGACCCAGGTTGATCTTGGTGTGCGGCCACAGGCTCTCCTTGAACGTCGGGGTGACGTAGACAACGGCGGCGATCACCACTGCCAGGATCAGAATCAATCGCCAAGAAAGGTTCTTCAATGTTGCTCTCCATCTTTTCTGCAGCTTTGCCGCCTCGCGTCAAAGCCAGTAATGGATTGACAAATAAAAGAGGTCACGATCACTCAACGCCGCGGACCGGTTTTGCCCGCGGCTCCCTGGCCATCGCCCGGCGCTTGAAGCGGTAACGGGCTGACGCACCAAAGCCCCGCCCGATGCCGATTATGCATTTGCCGGCGCCGCTCGGGGCTTTATAAAATCACATGGAATCGCTGCACGATTCTATTTTTTGGGTGAGTCGGCTTCTTCCTTCGGTGCCTGACCCCCCTGCTGCATGACGCCGGCCACGTTGCCCCGGTTGAGCTTCACCCGGACCTTGTCGGCAATCTCCACCGTGATCGTGGCGTCGGTTATCCCCGTGACCCGGCCGTGAATGCCGCCGGAAGTGACGATCCGGTCGCCCTTTTTCAGGCCCTCGATCATCTTCCGATGTTCCTTGGTCTTTTTCTGCTGGGGCCGGATCAACAGAAAATAGAAGATGACGAACATCAGGATGAGCGGCACAAACGCTCCGAAACCTCCCTGCTGTCCTCCTGCGGCTCCTCCCTGTCCCATGGCATATGCGATGTCAAACAACTGGCTACCTCCTTGTCTGTAGAGCGCAGGGGTTTTGTTTCAGCCCCTGGTCAGCGCCTGATGCACCCGTTTTCGTTGTCCGCCCGGGCCCGGCCTGCCGAAGGTTACGGCACCGTTCCGGGAAAGTGGCGGTCATATACTGAATTTTGAACCGTAGGTCAATGCCGGTAATAAAGCCGATAAGCTGATAAGCTGTTGAGCTGTTCAGCGGGCCGTTTCGCAATAAAACGCCCAATGAGAAAAAAGGTGTGATTTGGCTTAGCAGCTTATTAGCTTAGCAGCTTATCAGCTCCCGCTTCATAGCGCACATGCGCTATGAAGCGGGAATCCACAGATTTTCCCCGTCGAAGCGGATCTCGTCGATCTGGCTGGTGTCGATGCTGTCGAGCAGGGTGTAT
>JASFPT010000228.1:0-7036 GCA_050115795.1 Desulfobacterales bacterium | reverse complement strand
GATGTTCATCTGTTCTGACCTGTCGATGGATCGATTACCCCTGCAGCTCGACCCCCATTTTTGCCAGTTGCGCTTCCACGATGTCGGCCCAGCCCCGGTTCGCCCTTGGATTGGCCGGGCTTGGATGCAGGATTTGGCCGGTGGGCAGCGAAAGTTCGGAGAGGGCGGCCGCCACCCGCGATGCGGCGAAGTTGCCGATGCCCACGACAAGGGCCGGGGAAAGAAGGCGGATGGTCTCTTTGAGCGCCCGGTCGCAGGCCGAAAAAAGAGGGGCCTTTTCGGCCGCTTTCAGGTGGTCCGGGGTCCGGTTGCGGCCGGACTCCTCGATAAAGGCAAGCGGGCAGTAGTTGGCCACGAAAAAGCGGTCGAAAAAGCGGTCGGCGGTGCCGAACCGTTCTTTTGCCCAGCCCCAGAGGCGTTTTCCGCTCGCCTCGGTGCGGCGGCACGCGGCGCCGAGCACCGGCCGTTTGGGGTGCATCTTTCGCGGCGGGACGAACGCGATTTGAAGCCCCATCCAATCCCGAACCGCCGCGATCTCCCCGAAGGGAACCCCGGTCTGTACCATGCCCCAGGGGCCCGGGTTCATCCCGACGAAGACGACCTGCTTGGGGGCCTTTCCGTACCGGGAAAGGTATTGTTCATAGACCGGCCGGCCGTAGTCGAGGGGGTTGTAGACGTGCCAGACCGGTGCCGAAAAAGAAAGCGGCCGCAGGTCCTTCAGGAGCCGGTCGATGACGGCGCGATGGGCTTTCAGGAAGGCTTTCGGGTTCATAGGGCATCTCTTTTCGGGTTTTTTTGACAGTGCCGACAACGGAATCCGGTGTTGCCCGGCCCCCGGAAGGGGTTCTCATACTCCCTCAATCGATTTTCCCCGGATCTGATTCAAAGCGGAGTTTCAAGATGTCTTTTCTCATTCTTGCCCCGACCGTCCGGACCCACGCTTGGGAGAAGCAACTCCGGCGTCTGGCCCCGGACCTGGACCTGCGGGTCTGGCCGGAGACCGGAGATCCTGACGAAGTTCTCTTTGTACTGTGCTGGCGGCATCCCCCGGGGGTGCTGGACCGGTTCCCGAACCTGGCCTGCATCGCATCGATGGGGGCCGGGGTCGACCACATCTTATCGGACCCGGAGCTGCCCCGGGTGCCGATCGTCCGGGTTGTCGACCCGTCCATGGCCCGGTCCATGACCGAGTACCTCCTGCTGGCGGTTCTGCACCGGGTGCGGCAGTTCGATTTGTATCGTCTTGACCAGATGCAGCGGGCCTGGCGCCAGCGGGTGCCGGCGCAGGCCGCCGCCACGCGCATCGGCATCATGGGGCTGGGCGAGCTCGGCCGCCACGCGGCGCGGGCGTTTCGATCCCTCGAATTTCCCGTATCCGGCTGGAGCCGCACCCCCAAGACCATCGAAGGCGTCCAGACCTTTGCCGGCGAAGAGGGGTTCGGGCCGTTTCTATCCAACCTCAGGGTCCTGATTTGCCTTCTGCCGCTGACCGATGCCACCCGGGGCATTCTGTGCCGGCGCACCTTTGCCGGCCTTCCGGACGGGGCCTACCTGATCAACTCCGCCCGGGGCGAGCATCTGATCGAAGAAGACCTGCTCGAGGCCCTGGACGACGGGAAGGTTTCCGGCGCTTGTCTGGACGTGTTTCGCACCGAACCGCTTCCCGGGGGCCACCCGTTCTGGGGGAGGCCCGAGATCCGGGTGACCCCCCACATTTCCAGTCTCACCAATCCGAAGGATGTCTGCCCGCAAATTCTGGAGAACTACCGTCGCCTGCTCGAGGGCCGGTCGCTGCTGAACCTCGTGGACCGGGAGAAGGGGTATTAGCCGTTAAGCTGTTGAGCTGATAAGCTGTTAAGCCGTTTCGTTTCGGAGCCGAGGAACTCAACATCGATTGGGGAGTTAAAGCAACCGTCACGGAATAAAAAATGTTGAATCGTATCCATGGTTTCCCGTCTTCGGCGTATTGCTCTTGCTAAACAGCTTGGCAGCTCATCAGCGTAACAGCTTATCTATATCGAGCCGTATCTCGTTTCCATTCCCCGGGCACCTGAACCGAAGGCCGACGGCCGTGAGTTGGAGCCCCTCCCGGCGTTCTTTTCCTCTGATCGTCTTTTCGAACCGAAACGTTTGCATTGGCCCTCGAATGAACCCGACGGATTCCGACCGCGATCACCCTGCCGAAAAACTCAGATAAACCAGGACGGAGCCGGGGGCAAGGCAAAGCGCACAAAACTTGACGGGGCGTTCCACAAGTCATACTAAGATACCCTCCGCTGTGCGGATCCCAGACCGATCCGATTCACCGGAGATCGACAAACCGATCGCCCCAGAAAAACGGACGGGATTTCATCCATGAGTCAAAAGGACTTTTACGAGGTACTCGGGGTCAGCCGGCAGGCGTCGTCAAAGGAGATCAAGGAGGCCTACCGGAAGCGTGCCCTGAAGTACCACCCGGATCGGAACCAGGGCAACCCCGATGCGATCGAGAAGATGAAGGCCGTAAACGAAGCCTATGCCGTGCTGTCCAACGCCGACAAACGGCGGGAGTACGACGCCATGCGCGACCGCTTCGGCGCTGGCGCCTACAACCGATTCCGTCAGACCTACACCGAGCAGGATATTTTCAACGGCTCGGACATTTTCCAGATCTTTGAGGAGATGACCCGGTCGTTCGGCCTGCGGGGATTCGACGAGATTTTCCGAGATCTTTCCGAAGGTTCCGGCTATCGAAGCTTTGAGTTCAAGCGGCCGGGGATGCATGCCCGGGGGTTCGTCTTCCAGGCCGGGGGGCGTCGGGGCGGTCCCCAAAAGCTTCGGGTGCAGCTTCCCAAAGGCGGCGGCGCTTTCGGAAAGCTGGGGAAAAAGGTGTTCGAAAAGCTGGGGGGCGTAGAATTCGCCGAGGACGGAAAGGACATCACAGACACGATTCGCGTGGACGGCGAACTTGCCGCCGAAGGGGGGCCTTACGCCTATTTTCACCGCGATCGGCAAAAAAAACTTGTGGTGAAAATACCCGCCGGTGTTCGCACCGGCCAGAAGGTCCGACTGGCCGGCATGGGCCAGCAGGGGAAGGGGGGCGGCAAAAACGGCGACCTCTACCTGCAGGTGAAGATAAAGCAGCCCCTTCTGGATACGGTAAAAGAGGGGGTCCGCAAGTGGCTGGGAAGATAATCATAGCTGTTCAGCTGATAAGCTATCGAGCTGCCAAGGTGTCAACTCCGGAGCGCTCATCATCTTTCTTCATCCGGCTTACTTTCGGGCTTACCAGCTCACCAGCCTACCAGCTCACCAGCGTAGCGGCTTCCATACCGAAATTGTAAAGTATATCGACAATTAGAGGACAAACATGCGGGACATCCAAAGCATCGCCATCGTCGGTGCAGGCGCCCTGGGCGCCATGTATGCGGCCCGATTTTTCGATCATGACCCGTCCTCGGTTTTCCTCGTGGCCGGCGGCGACCGCAAGCGGCGCCTGGAAAAAGAAGGCGTTTTCGTCAACGACCGGCAGTACCGGGTTTCGGTCAAAAACCCGTCAGGGCCCGATGCACCGGCGGACCTGATCCTGGTCGGGGTCAAGTACCTGCAGCTTGACCAGGCCATCGCCGACGCAGCCCGCTTCGTCGGGCCCCATACCCAGGTCCTGTCGGTCATGAACGGCATCGACAGCGAAGAGCGGATTGCCGATCGGTTCGGCTGGAATAAAACCCTTTACTGCGTGGCCCTTGGCATGGATCCGCTGCGGGAGGGCAACCGGGTGCGGGTCACGCAGGAAGGGAGGCTGCTGTTCGGTGAGGCGCAAAACCGCGGTCAAAGCGAACGGTTGAAACCGATCTGCGCACTGTTCGACCGGTGCGGCATCGCCTGGGAGATTCCCGACGATATGATCCGGTCTCTGTGGTGGAAATACATGATCAACGTGGGGGTCAACCAGTGTTCGGCCGTGACCGGTGCACCCTTCGGGGTGTTCCAGCGTTCGAAAGAGGCCCGCGCCCTCATGGATTCGGCCATGGACGAGGTGATCGCCGTCGCCGAAGCCAAGGGGATCGGCCTGAGCGAGGCGGACATCGAAAAGTGGCACCCAATTCTGGCCGGACTCTCTCCGGAGGGCAAAACCAGCATGCTTCAGGACATCGATGCCGGCCGTCGAACCGAGGTGGATATGTTCGCCGGCATTCTGGTGAAAATGGGCGAGGCGCTGGGGATCGACACCCCCGTGAATCGGGCACTGCTGCGGATTATCCGGGTGATGGAGGCTTTAAGACGGGAGGCCTGATACAGAAACCGGGTCGTGGAATGCGGCGTTGCCGGCAGCACCTCCGGCGCTATCGAATGGGTCAGGTCTCTGGGGCGATGTGCCGTCCGAATTTCAGAGGGGTTTTTCTTCAGGACGCGGCCGGGTTGGGTTCCCAGAAGCTTTCTTGTTGAATATCGTGCGAAGTTTTTTCGACAACTCCGAGATGGTGTACGGTTTTTGGATAAAACCGTTGCAGCCTTTTTTCAGGATTTCCGTTGCCTGCCCGTTGATGGCATAACCGCTGGACAACAGGATCGGCAGGGACGGGTGAATCTCCCGGATCGCTTCGAACGCCTTTTCCCCCTTGATGCCCGGCATGATCAGGTCGAGGATGACCAGGTCGATCTCTTTTCCCCTGGATTTTACCGTGTCGATCGCCTCTTGGCCGCTTCTGGCCGCGATCACGGTGTAGCCCAGCGTTTCGAGCAGGGCCCGGCCGACCTCGATGATGATTTCCTCGTCGTCCACGATCAGAACGGTCTCCGATCCCCTGTCGATCTTCGCGTCGGCAACCGCGTCGGATCTTACCGGAGCATCGCTGAGCGGCAGATAAATGTTGAAGGTGGAGCCGTGGCCGACCTCGCTGTAAACCGTAATGGCCCCCTCGTGGTTCTTGATGATTCCATAGGCCGACGCCAGCCCCAGGCCGGTACCGCGACCCTTTTCCTTCGTGGAAAAAAATGGATCGAAAATCCGATTCAGGATCGAGCTGTCCATGCCGATGCCGGTGTCGGTGACCGACACTTTTGCATAGCGGCCCGGCCGGATTTGATGCGGTTTGGCGTCTGACTTGTTCAACGTCACCGCATCGGTCTGCAGATAGAGCTCCCCGCCGTCGGGCATCGCCTGCCATGAATTGATGAACAGGTTCAGCAGCACCTGCTCGATCTGCCGGTTGTCGGCTTCCACCGTCAGGGGTCGTTCGGTCAATTTCCGATGAATCCGGATTTCCTTTTTGGTGCGGCCGAACATGGAAGCGCAGTTGATCAGAAGTTCGTTGAGGTCGATCGGTTTTACTTCATACTTTCCGCCGCGGGCAAAGCCGAGAAGCTGCCGGGTCAGATCGGTGGCGCCGAGAATGCACTCTTCGATGGATTGGATGTGCTCCTGCAGCGGGCTTGACGGAGCCATTCCCATAGCCATCAAGGAAATCCGCCCCTGGATCGCCATCAGCAGGTTGTTGAAGTCGTGGGCGATCCCCCCGGCAAGAACACCCAGCGACTCTATTTTCTGGGCGTGCTGGAGCTGCTTCTGCAGCTTCAGCTTTTCCTCCTCGGATCTTTTCTCCGGGGTGATGTCGCGCAGGTGCTCGATGACCTTTACCAGTTCGCCGTTTTCATCCAAAATCGGGTAGGCGCGGACATCGAGCCAGGCGTCAAGCGTCTTTTCATATCGCTTTGCCGAGGCGGGCTTTTTGGTCCGGTAGCATTCGGAAGTGGCGCATCTGTCACATTCCCGGGTTCGGCCAATCAATTCGAAACATTTTTTCCCCTCAACCTCATCATGGCTCATGCCCAGGAAGCGGTATCCGGCCGCATTGTAGCGGATGATCCGGTGGCGACCGTCCTGTACGCCCAAGATGTCCGGAATGGCATTGAAGGTGGCCTCCAGAAGTGAACTGGTCTGCTCCAGTTCAGCGGTTCGCTCCCGGATCATCTGTTCCAGATGCGCCCGGTATTGGGCCAGCTCCTGCTCGGCGCGCTTGCGCTTGTCGATATTGACATGGCTGCCCACCATCCGCAGCGGACGGCCGTCATCGCTCCATTCGAAAACCCGTCCCCGGCCCAGAATCCAAAGGTATTGGCCTGATTTCTGTCGGAGGCGGAATTCGACTTCGAAGCGCTCGCTGTGGTCTTCGATATGCCGCTGGATGATCCGACGGGTCTTGTCCAGATCGTCCGGGTGCAGGAGGCTCAGCCAGGTGGAGTAACCCGCCGGGAGTTCGTTCGGTTCGTATCCCAGCATCGTATAGTAGCGGGGGCTGAAATGCGCTTCCCCCGATGGAATGTGCCACATCCAAAGACCGTCGCTCGTGGCTTCCAGCGCAAGATCCGGCAGCCGGTTCTTCCGGGATGCACCGGCCTTGGAATTCCCGGGCCCGGATACGCGCCCGAGGCTGTTTCCTGAGGATTTCATGTGATCCGGATTCATGCCCCGCTCCTCGTGGCCATGCTGTCGCGTCGGAGATGTCCTTTTTCCCCGCCTAGTCAAATTTGTACAATTTCTATCTAGGCGACGTCAACGATTTCCGGCGAGGAAAATCGAGCCGTCGGGAAAAAAGGCCCGATACCGGAAACACCTTACAATAGATAACTGTCCGTGACAGCGTCGAGCGGGCAAAGAAAGCGGTAAGGCCCAAAAATTGCTACCCGAAGGCAGATCGAAGCAGGAGACGATAGAGGCGCTTTTCTAGTCCTTCATAATGACTTGCTGTGTTTGCGAGGGCCCGTCGTTTTTCGACCCATCCGGTTTTTTGCGGTCGGTATCCATCATGGTCGGGCGACAAGGCCGCGCCGGTGAAATCAATTCGACGCGTCAGAGAAGCCCGCGGAGCTTTTTTTCGAGCTCTTGCCATGTGTTGATCCGAAGTCTGCTTTCGTCTGCTTCAAACCCGAATCGGTGGGGTACGAGTTTTTCGGCCTCATCGAGAAGGGACTGGCTGCCCACCACCGCTCGGATGCCCATCCCTTTTTCCTTCAGGCCCCTCAAAAGACCTGCCCCGTCTCCGGGGAGAACCAC
>JASFPT010000227.1:0-7056 GCA_050115795.1 Desulfobacterales bacterium | reverse complement strand
GCGGCAACCCGCTCCATGCCGAGCTTTCGCAAATACGCAAACGTCAGCAGGCCCGCGCCGACCAGGTGAATAAACAGCAGCAGGTCGTGTGCGGCGGTCAGGGGCATCAGAGAAAACAGGAGAAAAGGGATCGGTGCGCTGAACAGGATGAACGGTGTGCCGCAGAAATTGGTGCTGAACCAGAGGGGCAGGGTGCCGCTTTGGAGGGCTTGTTGGAAGTATGCCTGTGCCGGATAGAAATAGGGAGGGTAAAAGGCGAGAACCGGATCGATGATCATCTCGTTGTGCGGGGTGCTGAACCCCTTCAGTGTCGACCAGGGCAGGTATTTTCCCAGGATGTCCAGAGCGAGAAAGGTCCCCTTTCCGGCCAGAACCGGAAAGAAAAAGGCGATGGCCGCTGCGAATATCGCCAAAGGGGCAAGCACCCGGCGGTTCACGAGAGACGACTCCTTTCCCTCGCTCCGGCCTTGCCGGCGTCAGGCTTGCGCCGGTGCCGGTGATCGTGCAACGCTTTTTTCGACGACGCATGTCGGGCATTCACGATGTTCTTCTCCGGCGGCTTTTGCCCTGCCTCAGCCCGGGGAGTCGATATTCCGGGTCTGTTCGATGTCGTAGATGGGCTTTCCCTGCGACTCGTGATAGGTTCGAATGAGGATTTCGGCCAGAAACCCGAGCAGTATGGAAATGACCCCGACCAGAAAAAAGAGGACCACCAACTGGGGAAGCGGGGTTTCCACGAACGTCTTACCGCCCCAGAACTTATAGTAGAGCATCAGCACAAAGCCGGCACAGGAGCACAGGATGTTGACCAGGCCGAATCCGCCGAACAGGTACAAGGGCTTGTTGGCCAGGGTCGAGTAGACGACGAGAAGGAGCAGATCGAGAAACACCTTGAAGATCCGCTCCATGCCGTAACTGGAGCTGCCGCTGGTCCGGGGGTGGTGTTCGACCGGGATCTCGGTGATCCGTGCCCCCTGCCAGCGGGCGTGGATCGGTATGAAACGGTGCATCTCCCCATAGAGGCGGATTCCGGTGATGATCTCCCGGCGGTAGGCCTTGAGCGTGCAGCCGTAGTCGTGGAGCCGAACGCCGCTGGCCGCGGAAATCATGCGGTTGGCCGCCCGACTCAGGAGGCTCCGCAGCCAGCCGTCCTTTCTGTTTCTTCGCCAGCCGGAGCAGACGTCGAAGCCCTCCTGGAGCTTGGCCACCAGCCTCGGGATGTCCTTTGGATCGTTTTGCAGGTCGCCGTCCATCGGGACGATGATCCGGCCGGCGGCAAAGTCGAAGCCGGCCACCATCGCTGCGGTCTGTCCGTAGTTTCGCCGCAGTTCGATGACCTTGAAACGCGGGTCCCGGCCGGCAATCGCCGCCAGCTTCCGACCCGAACCATCGGTGGAGCCGTCGTTGACAAAGATCACCTCGAAATCGAAGCCGGCGTTTTGCAGGGCGTCGGTCATCCGGGCATGGAAGTTGGAAAGGGCTTCTTCTTCGTTGAAGACGGGAACAATCACCGAAACCAGCATCGGGGCTCCTTTGCTGCCCCGCGGCCGGATGTCCGGCTGACGGCTCCGGCCGGGCTGCAGCGATAGCGGTTGCCGGGAGGATACAACGACTGTGCCTTTCGCGCAAGAGTCGGGATAAAATCGGACGCCTCAGAGGCGGTTTTCAAAGGGTGCGGATGCCGGGTTGCCGGCAGGGCGCATGGGGGGCGGATCGATGGCAGGGGGCGCAACGGGCCTTTACCCGGGAAAAGATGGGAGGGGATGCATGGGCATCGAAACCATCTGCAACTTCATCAAATGAGAAAACGATCCGTGTCTATAGCACACTCTCCAGCTCGTCCTGGGTAAAGTTGAATTGCGCTTTGAAGTCCGCCCAGAAGCGTGGGTCTGAATCTTTCCAGTTGGGTTCAAAAATCTTGTTGAAAAATGGGGCGAGCCGAACAAACCATCGGCCGCTCTTTTTCTCAGGCATCTTGAAGGATTGGATCAGCTCATCAAGATAGTCGTCGATCTCGTACATCTTGTCTTTCGGCAAATAAATGTGGGCCCCATTTCGAATCGACTTCTTGAAATGTTCGGGGCTCAAGGCGTGGGATGTCAGAATCAGGGCCGGAATGTTTTGCTGTTTTACAATCTCCAGGAGCCCATAGCCGTCCACCCCCATGATATCCAAAACCGCCGCATCATAATCGTGTTTCTGCAAAAACGTTTTTGCCGCACGAAAATCCAATGCGCCTTCGACATGGCACATATCGAGGAGATCCATCAGCGCTTCAATAATGTCAGGCTCATCGTCGACAACCAGAATTTTTTTCCCTTTCAAGCTATCGTGATCCATGAGTCTGCCTCCTCGTAAGCGTTTCTTTGAGGAAATACCGTTTCTCGTTGAGGGGTCCTCTTCCTGGTTCCCGAAGTCGGATTCATTTTTTTCGGCTGCCAGCATGCGCCGGTAGGCTTCTTTTTTCTCACTATCCATGAAAGGGTGGTAGCCATAGGTGGCCGCATCGTAGCAGCAGCAAAGCGGATTCTTGCAAGACACCGAAGATGTGATCGGGTTGCCGCCTTGTATACCTTCAGGATGGAGAACAGCTCCGAGATCGCCGCAATAAGGGCATTTTAAGCGCGTCATGGACTCTCCGCCAATTGAAAATCCGCCGCGAAAGCATCGGAACCCCTTCCCATCAAGCCATTCGGCTGTTCCCTTTCAACGCAGTGGCCGAGGTGAAACGGGAAGTGAGCAAAACGGGAACAACGTCAGATGAATCTGGGCTGCAACATTATTTGAGTACTGACAAAAGCCCTTATTATTATTTACAATATGTTAAATATTGTCAATACACTTTATCGAGGCAACAAAAGGCGTAGTCAAGAAATATTCGCATCATTGAAAATGACGCTCATCGGTTGACCTCGAGTCAATCGAAAAAAGAAATTATTTTCCATTGAATTTTTGGCTTTGCCATCTGTATATTCGATCTTGTAAAGCGAATGTTACAATCAATCTTTACCGGCAGCCGAAAAATGAGATCCATGGTCGATACGCATCCGACACAGCCCCACCTCTTCTGTTTCAAAGACCCGATAAGCGCCTTTGAAAATATTTGGCCGCTCATCTCCTCGATCCTTTCACCTTCCGGGTTGAGTTGCGTTGTTCACATCTTCAACGACACCCACGCGCTTTTTAACGGCCGTTACCCGGGTTATCGCTCCAGCAATACCCCCTATCACGACCTGTCTCACACGCTGTCGGTCGTTGCGGCATCGGCCCGGCTGCTTCACGGCTGTGTGAGCGATGGTTTATCCCTCTTACCAAGGCATCATCTTCTCGCCTTGATTGCGGCATTCTTTCACGATGTCGGCCTGATCCAGAGTGAAGATGACGTGGAAGGCTCCGGTGCCAAATACCTGGTGGGACACGAAGCACGAAGTATCGGATTCATGCGGGCCTATCTTTCAAAAATGGCTTTTTCGGAAAAGGAGATCGGAAACTGCGCCAATTTCATCCGCTGCACCCAACTCGGCCTTTTGCCGCAGGAGATCTCTTTTCCGACAGCGGAACTTCGCACCTGTGGGTATGTCGTGGGTTCTGCCGATCTTTTGGCCCAACTGGCGGATCGGGATTACCTGGAAAAGCTCCTGTTTCTTTACCGGGAAATGAAGGAGGCGGGGTTACCGGACATCGGGACGGAGATCGAATTTTTCCGACGTTCCGTGGAATTCCACGAAGTCGTGGCAAAAAAGCGGCTGCAGATCGAACTCGAGGGTGTCCGCAGACACATGAGAACCCACTTCCGATATTGGATGGGCGTCGATGCCGACCTCTATATCGAAGCGATCCTCAGAAATCATGAACACCTGGAGAACATGATCGCCGAATGCCGGGACTCTCTGGAATGCTGCGAAAAATACTTGCGCCGCGTTGGGATCACCGCGCCCGGTCAAAGAAAAACCGCCGAAGGCGATGCCGGCTAGTGTCGCGTCCCAGAAGTTTATGTAAAAATTTCAGAAAACAACCAAATCGATTATGGTCGTTATTTCCGGGACACGACAATAGAAGGGAACGTTGTGGGGGCTTGCCGGCAGGATTTAGTGGTCGTCTAAGGAGAATATTTCCACTTCCTCGGATACATTTTTCAGCGGAAAGTATCCCAGGGAGGTAAAAGGAAAACGGGATTTCACCCGCTCCACCGTGCTTCGGGCCACCAGAAGCTGTCCCTTTTTTGCAACCGAGCAGATTCGAGCGGCAATGTTGACCGTGTTGCCATGGGACGTGTAGGCCCAACGGGACCCGGTGAGGCTGTCGAACTTGGCTGCCCCGACGAACGCCGGACCGGAACAGATCCCCAGGTTTACGAAAACCGGTTCGGATTGACTCTCTTGGTTGATCCGCAGCGTGTTGTCCCGGATGGCGGCAGCTGCCTGCAGCGCCTCCATCGCATGGGTCGTTTCGTCCTCGGTGAGAAACAGGACCATGAGCCCGTCCCCGGAGGTCTCCAATATATCGCCGTTATTTTCGTAAATGGCCTCCATGAATCCCGAAAAATAGGTTTCGATGAGTTGATTCACTGCCGTGGCACCGATCCGTTCCGTGATCTTGGTGTATCCCTCGATGTCCAGAAACAGAACGCTGATATCTCTCTCCCTGGCGTCCAACACCTCGTCCGTGGGGGATTTTTCCACCAGCCGGGTTACCGTGTTCGGAACGAACCGGCAAAGATTTGCTTTGATGCTCTCCAGCAGTTCGACTTTTCTCAATGCCGCCTGAAGGTCCCGGTTCAACGTCTGAATCCGTTCAAAGGCCCTGGCGTTTCGAAAAGCGATCGACAGGCTGTTGACCAGGGTCGTGAGGAGCTCTTGTTCATGATCCGCAAAAGGTCCCGGCAATAATTTTTCACCCATTCCCAGAAAGCCGTAACAGCCTTCCTCCACACAAAAAGTCATTCCAAAGCAAGCCCCGTGGGGAAGATCTTGCGGACTTTCCAGGAAGCACTCCTTTTCACTGGACCAGTGGATAGTGGAGCTGTCAAAGATTCGCAGCAGACCGGATTTCACCCTCTCCAGGCTTTTCTCTTCAAAGCCTGCCGCTTCAAGGTAGGCCAATTCCCCTTTCTTCCCATTGGAAATGCCGACAAAGCCGCGGAGAATGCCGAAGCTGCCCATGGTCATCAAAAGAAACTCGCGCAAAATGCGCTGGGATTCCACCGACTCAAAAATGCTTTTGCTCACGTCATACAAGGTTTTCAAGTGATAGACACGGCGGTCCAGCTCGTCCATCGCCTCTTCGAGCTGGACATTTTTTTCTTTCAAGACCTGGTTGAGCTGCTGGGCGTTTTCAAACCACTGGGCATTTCGCAGGCTGATCGAAAGATTGTTGACCAGGGTCGTCAGCAGTTCCCGATCCTCCTCCCCGAAAGGCGCCTTGAGCAGTTTTGGGCCGAAGGCGACCACTCCTTTTACGTCATCGTCAACCGAAAACGGTACGACACAGGCAATCCGATCGTCTGTCAAGGCCGAAGCGGAATCGGGCGTTTCTCCGACGTCCGGAAAAGTAAGGATGTGCCCCCCGAACTTTTCGAGATGCCGGCGGTTTTCTTTTGAAAAGCCGACGTCTACAAAATAGAGGGGGGTATGGGCGCGTGAATCCTGGACCAGTACAAACCCCTGTCGGGTGCCGAAGTTTCCCATGGCCATCAGCAGAAATTTTCGAATGATCTGCTCAGGCTTCCCGATCTCGGTCAGTGCACTGCTGATGTCGCACAGCGCTTTCAGGTGAAATACTCGCTTTTCAAGCTCTTCTTTGATCTGGAGAATTTCTGTTTCCATTTTCACCTGCGGTGATTTCAAGCGATGCGGATGTCCCAATGAAAGCCAAGCCGGCTATCCCTTCATGCAGTCGAGTGCGCCTCCAATCGTCTGGTAAAAAGTCGCCAGCTTGCCGATGCCCACCATTTGAAAGATTTTTTTAAAGTGATCCGAAAGTCCGGCAATCCCCACTTGAATCCCTTGATTCCGGGCATCGATCATGATGTCGATCAGGATTTTGATGCTTTCACTGTTGAAATAGGTCTCCGGAGCCACCCGAAGGATCATTTTCTTTTCACCGCTATCGATAAGCTCGCGGTAGGCCGCCATGATTGCGGGGGCCGACTCCCTGGAGAAATGCCCGCCGACCGTTACCACCGTTATGCCGTTTTGTTTCCCAGTGCGGACTTTTTCCATCCTATGCATCGCTTCATCCTTTCCGGATCTAATCTCCCAATAACCGCCTGCACGTCTTCGGCCGTGATTGTTGACCGCCTTTATCGCTTTCGCTTACAGGGAAACACACCGCAAAGCAAGTTCCGCCTGCTTGGTAACAGTCCTGCAACGTTTTGCAATATGGGCAGCGGTCAATGGCCCCCGGACAGACATCGCCGGGGCCGGGAAGCGCCTTGCAGCGCGTTGAATTTATCGAAAGATCGAAATCGTAGCGTTCGGAAAAAATCTTCATTCGAAGAAGATCCGCACCCTTTCCTCCGGCGTTGAAATCAAACGGTTTTCTGGAAGAGTAGGCGTTCGTATCCTGGGTGGGGTAGAACCCTTCGAAAATTCGTTTTTGATGTTCCTCGACGATTCCCACCCCCGAATCCTGAATCTTCAGCTGGACGCTGTTTCCCCGGTTGTGAATTTCGACTTCGACCCGGCCCTGATCCGGGGTGTTTTCGATCGCGTTGCGGAGCAGGCCCTCGATCACTTTGTGCAGAACCTCTGCGGGGATCCATATGGCCGGCGTTTTTTGCGGCGCCAGAGAGACATGAAGGTTTCGATGGCCAAAAGAAGATTTCAGTTGCTCCAACGTTTCCGACACAAACCGGCCCAGGTCGATCTTTTCAGGCACACCCTCCCGGGGACCGTACATCTCCTCGATCCGGCTGCGGATTTTTTCCAACACCGGCGTTTCGCCGAGCTCATCGGACAACAGCACCTCCAATTGCTCGGTGCATTGATCCAAGAGAAGCTGCAGCATACCGCGGGTTTTAAACTCATCTCCCCGCATGATGTCCTGCACCTCGTA
>JASFPT010000226.1:0-7107 GCA_050115795.1 Desulfobacterales bacterium | reverse complement strand
CAACATAGGTGATTTTGCCGTTCTTGATCTGCGGGTCTTTCCCTTGAAAACCCCCGCCGACAAAGACCTCCCCGCCGCCGGTATTCCCCGAGGCCAGGATCTTGGAGTAATGGACCAGGGCGGTCTTTTCGCCGGTCACCTCCACCCGGCCGCCGGTTTCGCCGTCGCCGAGGCCGGAGGCGTCCAGCGTGCCGCTGTTGGTAACGATCCCATGGTCGCCGCCGTCCAGGCGAATGGCGCCGTTTTGGTTTTCCAGGGTCTTGGCCTCGATCACTCCGGTGTTGTTGACCACGGATTTGACCGCCTGGAAAGCGCTTCGGGCCGAGAGGACCACCTCGCCGCCGTCGGCGGAGAGGCGGCCGGTATTGAGAACGTTGTCTTCGATCACCGTGCCGTCGGGGCGGGTGACCTGGCCGGTCACCGGGGCACCCACGGCAAACCGAATCAGATCGTTTCCGGCAAAGCTTAGCGTTGCCTGCTCACCGGCGCCGAGGTTCACCTTGCCCAGGTTGGCGACAATGGTCCCCTGGTTTTCCACGGCCGGGGCGATCAGCGAAACGCTGCCGCCCGGGTTTGCCTGGAGGAGCCCCTGGTTTAAAATGCTGGAAAGCGAAGCGGTGGGGTCCTGGATGAAGGTGTAGTTGCCGTCCAGGAAATCCCGGTTGGCCATGTCCAGGGTGCTGGCGATGAAATTGTTGGTCTCGATCCGGCCGGTGGGGCCCACCAAAATGCCGTTGGGATTGATCAAAAAGAGGCTTCCGTTGGCCGTCAGCTGCCCGTAGATGGCCGAAGGATCCACACCGACCACCCGGTTGAGCGCAACGGCCGATATGGAGGGCTGAAAAAACCGCACCGCCTCGGGCCGTGCGATGGAAAACTGCTGCCAATTGATGATGGCTTTGCTGGTGGCCTGGTTCACGGCCATCTTGAGCGAATCGGTCTGCGAGATCTGCGCCTGGCCGGATACCACCTGCCCGCCTTGGGGCATTGCAAAGAGGTGGCCCGGAAACGCCAGCAGCGCGGCCAGAAGATAGACCAGCAGTCCAACAACGACCCGACGACCCATCGTGTCGGCAATCATGGGGTCCTCCGGATTCGGGTTGCGAAATGGGGTACAAAACCGGAAAAGTCGCCGGTGAACCGCAAGTGAGGGTGGATCGAGAGCGTCAAAAGAAAGAGGCTTTTCCCGGTTCGTATGGGTTATCTTGTCTCAACGGGATAAACAATCCGTCACTGGTATGATTTTTCTGCGTATTTTTAGAGACTTCCGTTGCTTCTGGTGCTCATGAAATGCGGTGAGGAAACCGCTTTCATCACCCGAGTTTCCTAGTCAGACGCTGCTGAATTCGTCTTAGATTCCTGCAAAGCACGAAATGCGTATCCGATCGTGCCGGCGACGGTATCAAAAGAGTTGATAGCCGACTTGAAAATAGTGAAATACCGTGTCTTTTCCTGGAATTCGAATCAGGGGAAATCCGATGTCGTATTTGAAATAGAATCGATCCTTGTAGAAGATACGAAATCCGCCGCCCCATCCGCTCAAATGCCGGGTGCCCACCTCGCCGGGAATCTCGTCGTTCAAGGAGACATATCCGTCGTCGTAGAAAAGGGCGAACTGGAGCGATTCGCCCAGCCGGATCCCCTTGATAACGGTCTCCGGGTAGGGAGGGGCAAACATCACCTCCGCGGTCAGGGTATAGCCGGAGTCTCCCAGATAGAGCGCCGGGTCATATCCCCGGACGGTGCCATAGCCGCCGATCACAAACTCCTCAATGGGCAGCAGCCGGTCGTTGCTGTATTGTCCGGCCCCCCGCAAAAACAGGTTGGTGTAGCCGAAAAGCTTTTGCACCCGCGCATAGCTGGCGTTTATGCGCTCATAATGAATAGCGGAATCGGTGCGGCTGGTGGCGATCCGATCATCTTCGGCGACCTCTCCGAAGGAGGCCGATGCATTGACGATGTTTTTGCCCAAAAAGCGATCCAGATTGTCGAAGCTGAAGGCACCATACACCACGTTGACCTGGTCGATGCTCCGCTCCTGTTCCAGGATGTAGTTCTTGGTGTACTTATTTTCCCATCCCAGCGTAAAGTTGAGGTTCTGATTCTTTTTCTTGATCAGGGGGTGCGAAATCCTGGCGCCGGCGATCTTCGTGTAGCCATCGAGTCCCAGATCGGCAAAATTCTGCCCTACGATGTAATTCCCGTAGAGATACCCACCCGCCACTCGGGTGCCGTAGCTTCCGATCGGAGCGGAAAAATCGACGGAGCCGAGAAAAGAGTCATTGATATTGTCTCCAATGACGCCGCGCAAGTCGGTGATGGTGCCCCATTTGTGGTCGACCACCCGGATCGTGGTCCCGTACCGGTTCCGGCTGGTCAACTCCGAGCCGAAGTTGTTGTAGTCGAATCCGATTTCGACGCCCAGGGTCAGCCGCGAGCTGTCTTCGGTATTGACGACCACGTCGACATCTCCGGCCTTTTCCCCTTTGCGAAGCACCACGTTGGTCTTCAGGTCCGGCAGGTCATTGGCCAACAGGAGCCCCTTTTCCAGCGCCGACTCCTTGACGACCCCCTCTGACAGCTGCGATTCGAAATATTTCTTGACCAATTTCTCGTCATAATGGGTTTTGCCGGCCACCTCGATTTTTCCGATGTTGCCTTCCATCACCGCGATCTGAAGCACCCCGTCGGATATATCCTGCTTGGGCAGATAGGCGCGGGCCAGAATGTAGCCCCTCTCCTGGTATGTGATGGTGATCCGATCGACCAGCTCGCCCATCTCCTTTAGTGTCAGTTCCCGTCCACGGTAGTCTTTGGCCGCGGCCTGGAGCGTCTCCGTATCGATAACCTTGTTGCCGGAAAATTCGATCTCCCGGATCATCACGGCCACGTCTTCGGTCTGGTCGGGCTCGACCCGGGCCGCGGGGGGGCCTTCGGCAGGTGCTTTTTCGGCCTTCGGTTCGGGCGCCGGTTCCGGCGGTGACGCAGGGGAAGGCCCGGCCGGGGCTGTTTCGGCTGCGGCCTTCTCCGGCGCCTTTTCTTCTTCAATGGCCACAAGAGCCTGAAAAAGCCACCCTTCCTGCTCACCAATCCGAATCTTCACCCAGTTTTCCCGCTTTTCGAGAACCAAGACCGGCGCTTCTTTTCCCTCGATATTTCCAACCACCGCATCAGAAAGGGACGGACCGCTTCGAAGATTGACCGGCGCACTGAGGAGTTTTCCGTCCTTGGGTGGATCGAACACTTCGGCGGCGGAGATCGATGCGTCGCAGAAAACGGCAAGCAGCAAAAACAGAATAAGAATCGTACCGCTTCTGTTCCTGCGGCTGCTTTGAAAAAAGGAAAAATGTCGGTTCGGATCGGATTGGAGGGGAAAGAAACGAGCGGATCGAGGCGCATCCTGCGCCCCGGACCGGGGATGCCCGCCGCTGCAGCAGCAGTTCGGGAGGGATCCACCGGAAGCAACGGAAAGTCCCATCGCCTTCTCCCAACGCAGATTTTCAGCTGAATCCGTGTTGCCCGCTCCCCCGCAGAGCGGGCGGCACAGGGTCGCATGTGAGTGGTAATGCCCCTGAACAGCCTTTTCCCCAACAGTCGAGAGGTCAACTGTGGGCCAAGGCCGGATTTGCTCGAACAATCGCTCCTGATGGGTATCGGAAAAGGTGGACAGACTGTAAGATTTTAAAATACTAAAGAAATACGGTCCGGCTGTCAACGAAAAAGACCGCCTCCGATTCGATTAACCCATTGAAAAAACAATTAAGATGCGTTTGGAAGAATCCCCGCGAGACCCTCGAAAAGGAGGACAAACATGCACAGGACAGCACCGATCATCGGCGTCATGGGCGGCGGCAGCGCCACACCGGAAACCGCCAGAAAGGCGCAGCGGCTCGGAGAACTGGTCGCGGAACAGGGGTGGATCCTTCTCAACGGAGGAAGGAGCAGCGGTGTCATGGAGGCTTCGGCCAGAGGCGCAATATCCCGCGGGGGGTTGACCGTGGGCATTCTTCCCGATGACCACCCCGACGGCACCTCCGAATTTATTGCAATTCCGATCTTGACCGGCATGGGAAACGCGCGAAACGTCATCAACGTGCTATCGAGCCGCGTTGTGGTCGCCTGCCCCGGCGGCGCCGGAACGACTTCGGAGGTGGCGCTGGCGGTCAAGTGCGGTCGCCCGGTGATCCTGTTCGGATTCGAGCCGGGCGATCTTTTCTCCGGAGCCGAAAAACAGGGGACGGTTTTCCGGGAGCACGAACCGGAGGCCGTGATCGAGCGAATCAAACGACTCTTGGCGGCGTGACGAGAAAACAACTCAAAGCTTCATGAAGAAGGGGCAAAGAAGGGATTTTTTTCTGTGCGCCGCAGGCCTCGGCCGTCTAAACTTTACAGCGATTGGTCTTCAGCCGTTGCCTGCGGCCAGCAGCGCCTCTGCCACCTGCAGATCCCGGGCCGTGGTGATTTTCAGGTTGGAGGGGTCGCCTTCAACGATGTGCACGGGCAGATTCAAGCGCTCCAACAGCTGGGCATCGTCTGTGACCGCGATCCCCTGCGCACGGGCTTTTTCATGGGCATCCCGGATCTGAAAAAAGGGAAACGCCTGGGGGGTTTGGGCCGTCCATATTCGGCTGCGGTCCAGCGTTTCTCGGACACAGCCGTTCTCATCGACCCTTTTGAGCGTGTCGATGGCTTTCGCCGCAAGAATACAGGCGCCCTTTTCTTTTGCCACCGCAACCACCCGGCCGATCATTGCCGGTCGAATGAGCGGTCGGACCCCGTCGTGGATCACGACGATCCCGGTGCGGCCTCCGGCGAACTGAAGACCCCGATACACCGATTCCCCTCGGTGGTCGCCGCCCTCGACCCACGCCAGCGGCTTGCCGGCCGAAACCCGGGAAAGAACGCTGTTTTCGAATCGCTCGACATCATCTCTGGCGACCACCACCACGATTCGGTCGATGTGCGGACAGTCCAAAAAGGCGCCGATCGAGTGCGCCAGCACCGGCTTGCCGTCAAGGGGGAGGTATTGCTTGGGGATTTCGGTGTTCATCCGCAGCCCCCGGCCGGCTGCCACGATGACGGCGCAGACATCGCCTGTGCCGCTGCCAGGAGGAGACGAAGAATGTCGTACACTTGAGTCCGGTTTCATCATCGGGGGCTTTATCGGGGGCAGATCCCGGATCCTGGATGCCGGATCCACTCTCGCGCTTGGAGATGCGCCCGTCAGTTTAGGGCTATTTCAGGTAGCTCAGCTCTTTTGGCAGGGGGATCCCTTTCCCCATGGTGTCTTCGCCGTAGTTGACCCCGGCCAGAATCTGGATATCGTTGAGCGCACGGCTGTCTCCTTCAAAGACAACCCGGGAAAGGTTTTCCTTCTGGATTTTTCCGCCGGCCCACTGAATATCGAGCACGGAGCCGGCGTCGAAACGGTCCTCCCCGACGACCAGCTCCACCTTTCCTCCGTAATGCTGGACGATCTTGGCCACCAGGAGACTCGGCCGGCTGTGGAAACCGAGCTTGACCGGCACCCCGGCCGTAATCCGGGACCGCTCGATGTTTTCGTTGAGAATCTCCTGGGCCAGATCCTTTCCCGCTGAAAGAAAATGACAGGTGTAGTAAAGACCGTAGTTGATCGTCCGGTCGAGGAGCTCGTCGGGATCGACCAGTTCGGTGAGGCGCTGCTGAACCTGTTTGTAGATGTTCTTGTAGCCGGCCTCGTGCAGATGCCGCTCGTAAAAGTGCAAGAGGCGGCCGATCATCTGAAGCAGGTGAAAGACTACGGAGAAAAAGCCGCGAAGCTGCTTGAGCTTCCGGTTCCCGTAGCGGTAGCCGCCATGGATGACGTAGGTGTCGAAAGAAGACTGCAGATTGTGAACCACCATCTCCAGACGGCGGATCTCCACCTCATTGACTTTTTCCGGCACGACGCTCTTCCAGTCTTCCGGAGTGTAAGGCTCGTAAAAGCCGAGGTGATCGAGCTCCCGGGCCACGGAGAGAAAATCGCTGGCAATTTTGACGATGTTCTTCTTCTGGGCATCCCGGTTCTCGTCGTCGATATCGTAGGG
The DNA here is from genome assembly GCA_050115795.1 of Desulfobacterales bacterium. GTDB lineage: Bacteria > Desulfobacterota > Desulfobacteria > Desulfobacterales > CAFBRK01 > JAIPEL01. The sequence continues at coordinate 1,042 of JASFPT010000226.1, read as the reverse complement.
GAGCATCTGGCTGGTGGAAACACCGGGAAAATCGGCCGGATCGAAAGACTCCGTGGGAACCGGGATCTCCAGGCGCCCGGCTTCGGCAATCGCCACCGGGGCAATCTTCATTAGAGCGCTGGTCAGAAAATCGAGCGTCTTGTACCCTTCTGCCCGGAATTCTTCTGCATCGGGAAGGTCATAGAACTGGAGACGGTTGGAGATGTGCTTCTGAGAGTAGCCGCCCAAGCTCAAATGCCGGACCGCAGCCGTCAGTTCTCTGTAAAAGAACCATTCCTTGCTGTTCTTGGCCCCGTGAAAATCGAGAAAATCCTCGAGAAGTTGGGATGTGGAGATCAGCTTCGAATACAGCTTTTTGGTAAATACGTAGCGGGTTCGGTCGAAATCCGAGATGTACCGGCAGCATTTCAAATAGTCGTGGGAGAAGATCCGCAGCTTTTCAGCAAAGGAAATCTCGCAAAAGATCCGGTTGTCTTTCATCATCCCGTCTTTTGGTTTCGGAGGTTCGACACGGCCTGGAAAGCGTCGGGGCGGTGCGGCCGGAGCAGTCCGTAAGCCGAATTCTGTTCCTGCTGAAGGTTACCCCGCAGCAGGTGACGATCATTCATCTAGGGTCGACGGTTGCCCGCCGCCTCAAGCGACCTACCCGGGAGCTCGGACGGGCCGCCCTCAAACGCTCCTCTATTTGGTCTTGCACCGGGTGGGGTTTGCCGAGCTTCCCCGGTCACCCGGGGAACTGGTGCGCTCTTACCGCACCGTTTCACCCTTGCTCCTGCGGGTGAACTCCCGGGGAGCCCCCCCGCAGGGGCGGTTTACTTTCTGTTGCACTTTCCTTCGCGTCGCCGCGACTCCACGTTATGGAGCACCCTGCCCTTCGGTGTTCGGACTTTCCTCCGGCACCCCGATACGGGGCCAGCGATCGTCTGTCCTACTCCGACCGCACCATGGTCGTCTATCCGGCAGATTGACCGCCCTTTCCTGCCGTGTCTTCGACCGGATCCGGCGGCTCTTTCCAGTAAAGAATTCTTTCACAGAAAGGGCA
>JASFPT010000225.1:0-7151 GCA_050115795.1 Desulfobacterales bacterium | reverse complement strand
GCTGCAGATTCGGTCTCGGGGGGGGGGAGGAGATCGGCGGGGGGCCTTTGAGGCCGCAGCGGCCCGGGACCCCGATCGAATACCGGCCGGCCGCTGCCGGTGCGGGCCGCCGGGACCCATGGCGCCCTGCCTATTTGACCACCCGAAGCGTATGGGTCCTTTTCAGCTCGCGCCAGAGTTCCAGAATGATGACGGCCGCTGCATCCGCCTTGCCCAGCCCTGCATCCCGCGAATAGAGCCGACACGAATCGAGCAGGGCATAATTTCCACTCCAGAGATGAAAGGCATTGCGGATGTACTCGCCCAGCGTGGGATCAAGGCCCGGAAGCTCCTGCTCGGACATGTTGGCTACCGTGGTCTTGTCTTTCAGGGGCAGGTGTTTTTTCAACGACTCGACGGCCTCGGCCACGGTCCTCGGAAGATGCGCCTCATCCAAAAAAAACGGCGGCGGGGAGGAGGACCCGCCGCCGTCTTTCATCAGGTTCAGGTAGAAAAAAGCCTCCAGCAGATTCAGGACGTTCCGAGCCAGATTCGGGCTCGTGTCCGAAGGGTGACCGGCCACGTGAAGAACGTTCACCCGGAGGCCCTGGACCCATTTGCCCAGTTCCCGGGCCGCCTGGAAGCCCCCGATCGCATCGAGGGCCAGGTGCAGGACCGGCCTTCCGGCCTGTTCGCAGATCCGCTTCATCCCTTCGATGATGGAATCTGCAGGGCCCTCCGTGATCATTACCGTTGCGTCGGCTTCCATAACGTTGCGTCGAAATGCTTCGTCGGGATCCTTTATCCCCGTTTGCCGGATATTCTCGGGACCGGACCGGCCGCCGTCTTCTCCCGGCGTCCCCTCCGGAATCCAGCCGCCGAAAGACAATCCCAGCTTCCGGGCCGCTTCCATGGCGGCCGTCGCTGCGCTGCCGACCCCACAGGAAATGATTTTGCGGATCATGATCAGGCTCCGACCTCGGTAGTCCAAAAGCGGGATGCATCTCGCCCCGGCAGGAAAAAAACGCCCCCCACCGGCCGGCCCATGCATCATCGAGCGCAAGATGTTAGACGATTTGTGCTTCGTTGACAAGCCGGTCGCCAGTGCTATGATGTCCGTGGTTTCGTAACCAGTCGAGCGGCGGCTGAGAGCGGACTGGCAAAAGGGCTCCGCTGCCTAAGTGTTCATGGGGCGGTTACGGTTTGTTGACGCGGGGTGCAAGACCCGCTTTACTGGGATCCACGATGTTTCCAAAAGAGAGGGATTGATGAGAAAAGCGATGGTGTTGATGGCGTCTGTTTTTTTGGTGACCGCAGCGCTTGCTGGAACCGTGGCGGCGGCCGATTTGGAGGTCTTCCAGAACCTGTCCCCCGGGCAGCCGCCGCTGGACGTGGCCGTCTCGCGAAACGGCAAGTGGGTGTATGTGCTTTCCGATTCGGGGACCATCTTCGTCTACGCCCCGACGGGCGAGCTGAAGGACCAGGTCGCCGTCGGCGCCGGTGCAGACCGTATCGCGGCCGGCCTCCGCGACGATCTGCTTTATGTGAGCAACCATAGCGACGGCACCGTGAAGATGGTTCGCATCGATCTGGTCCACGACATCCCCATTGCCGGCGCCCCCTTCAAGGGGCCGGCGGATGCACCGGTCACCATTGTCGTATTTACCGACTTCCAGTGTCCCTATTGCGCCAAGGCCTCCGAGCAGCTCGACCAGGTGGCGGAATCCCATCCAAAGACCGTAAAGCTCGTTTACAAAAACTTTCCGCTTCGCAACCATGCCTACGCGTTTCAGGCGGCGGCCGCCGCCCTGGCCGCCGACCGGCACGGAAAGTTTTGGGCGTTTCACGATCGTCTGTTTGCCGAATACAACCGCATTAACCCGGATAAAATCCGGGAGATCGCAAAATCCCTCGGGTTTTCCGAACCGGAATTCTCCCGGGAAGCAGCCGACCCGAAAATCGCCGAACGGATTCAGCAGGATGTGATAGACGGAAGAAATGCAGGGGTGATGGGCACTCCCACGATCTTTGTCAACGGGCGTCTCCTTCAGGATCGATCTCCGGATGGCTTTGAGGCCGCCATCGCCCGCGAACTGAAACGAGCCGGCTCCTAGTATCGCGGCCTGGAGATCATTTCCCGAAACTCAAAGGGCGTATCGACGGATTTTTAATCTGTCGTTGCCGCCTCCATCGCGTGCGGGGCGGCGGGGTTTGCATGGTTCTACGTATTTTCAAGCTTTCGGAGACCGAAGCCGGATCAGGGTGATCTCCGAGGGGGATCCGAGCCGCAAGGGGGGGCCCCAGTAGCCGGTGCCCCGGCTGACATAGATCTGCATGCCGCGATGGCGGTGCAGGCCGGCAACGAAGGGCTGTGCAAGGGGGACCAACATGTTCCATGGGAAGAACTGCCCGCCGTGGGTGTGCCCGGAAATTTGCAAATCAAAGCCGGCCTTGCTTGCGTCAAAGACGCTCTTGGGCTGGTGGGCCAGCAGGATCCTGACGTCTGCGGCAGGCGCACCGGCCAGCGCTTTGAACGGATCCGACCGGTGTCCGGGCTTGTGCGCGCCTGCCCGGAAGTCGGTGACCCCGGCCAGCAGGATTCGCCCCCGGCCGGGGGCCAGCAGCCGGTGCTCGTTGATCAACACGTCGAATCCAAGGCTTTTCACTTTTTCGGTCCACCGGTCGACGCCCGAATAGTATTCGTGGTTTCCGGTGACGAAAAAACGCCCGTAGCGGGCGCGGACTTCGCCCAGCGGCTCCACATCCCCGGACAGCCGCTGGACGGACCCATCCACCAGATCCCCGGTGAGGGCCACCACATCCGCATCCAGGGCGTTGACCCGCTGCACCACTCCGGTTACAAAAGGCCGCTTGATCGTCGGGCTGACATGGATGTCGGTGATCTGAACGATTCGAAACCCGTCCAGTTCGGGGGGAAGCCCGGAAAGCGGGATATCCACTTCCTTGATGTCCGGGATCTTTCGGGCCTCGGCGATGGCAAAACCGGTCAGGGTGGCGGCCATGGCGGTGAGGCCGACATTGACGCCCTGGATGATGAAGCGCCGCCGGTCCGGATTGCCGGGTTCTGCCAGATGCGGCGATCGATTTTTCTTCGGGCGCACCAGGGCCCAAAACCGTCTGGCGGCCGCCGAGGCGGCCCAGCCGATATCGCGGATCACCAGAAAAGACAGCACGAGGCTCAAAAAACCGGCTGCAACATATCCGGCCCAGGAGACCAGGTCGATCCAGCGGTTTTCGATGCCGGCGATGCGCAGCGAAATGGAAAGCGGCGTCAGGGCAAACAGAAGAAAAATAAGGACCCCCAGGCCGATCTTGACCAGGACGCTGCACCGGCTGCCGGCCGACAGGCGCCATGCCGCATAAGCCGACGCTGCCGCTGAAACGACCATGAGATATATCAGGAACATGGCTGGTTTTCCCCTGATCCGAAACGCAACGTTCATCCCGGGCTGAAGCCCCCCATCCGGCGGGCGTTGCCTGAACCGTTATCGTAAGCATCCTGGCGCGTGACACAAGTTGTGGTAAACCCGTCGGAGGGCGCCACGGGCTGCCGAAGACAACTCGGCGTCGGTTGAATTCCGGCCGCGGTTGAACCGAGATAGCGAGCGCATTCCCCGCAGCTTGCTGGGGGGTTAGCGAGCGAATCTAAATCAGACAGAATACCTTACGGTAGAAGATTCCCTGCAGCTTGCTGCAGGGTGTGTTCAATTGCGGTTCACGTCTGTGAAACGGAATGCTTCTTAATCCAAGACCCCTTTCAGGCCCGGCACACATTTCGGACCCCTCGACTCCCGGGGGTTCCACACCGCGGGGCCAAGGCGCTGGATGCCGGACCCCTTTCCTTGTACCGAAACGAGATGATTACCGAAGAGTTGAGTTCTGAAGACAAGATGGCCTTCCAGCGGCGGATGAACGTGCATCGGCCCCACCTCCGGCGACTTTTGGGCCGGCTGTACGGCAACCATCCCGAATTTGGCGGTCTCTGGGATCGACTCCAGCGGATCATGGCATCGGCCTGGGCCGAGCGAGACCCGGAGTTGAAGCGGCTCGATCTGGAGCGGGAAGCCGAACCCGGCTGGTTTCAATCCCAGGAGATGGTCGGCGGGATTCTCTATGTCGACCTGTTCAGCGACAACCTGGCCAATCTGTTCGATCACATCCCCTACTTCAATGAACTGGGACTGACCTACCTTCACCTGATGCCCCTTTTTGCCGTGCCCCATGGTGACAACGACGGCGGATACGCGGTCAGCAGCTACCGGGCGGTCAACCCGGATCTGGGGACCATGGAGGAGCTGGGGCGACTGGCCGGCGTCCTGCGCGGGGAAGGGATCAGCCTCGTCCTGGACTTTGTCTTTAACCACACCTCCGACGACCATGAGTGGGCGCGGCGCGCCCGCAGCGGCGATCCGGTGTATCGCGATTTTTACCACACCTTTGTCGACCGGACACTGCCCGACCGGTACGAGGAGCACCTGCGGGAGATCTTCCCCACGGTCCGACGGGGCTCCTTTACCTGGGATCCGGAAATGGGCCGCTGGGTCTGGACCACCTTCAACAGTTTCCAGTGGGATTTGAACTACGCCAATCCGGCGGTATTCTGTGCCATGGCCGAAGAGATGCTCTACCTGGCCAATGCCGGCGTCCAGGTGCTTCGCCTCGATGCGGTGGCCTTCATCTGGAAGGAGATGGGGACCTCCTGCGAAAACCGGCCCGAGGCGCACCAGATCATCCGGGCCTTCAACGCGGTGGCTCGGATCGCGTCGCCGTCCCTGCTGTTCAAATCCGAGGCCATCGTCCATCCGGACGACGTCCTCGGCTACATCGACCCGCAGGAGTGTCAGCTGTCCTACAACCCGATGCTCATGGCACTGGTATGGGAGGCTGCCGCCACCCGCCGGGTCCACCTGCTGGAGCAGGCCGTGAAGAACCGGACCCGGCTGCCTGACGGTTGCTCCTGGGTCAACTACCTGCGTTGCCACGACGACATCGGATGGACCTTCGACGATAAAGACGCTCGGCAGGTCGGCATCGATCCCACCGACCATCGCCGGTTTCTCAATGCGTTTTACACCGGAAAGCATCCGGGGTCCTTTGCCCGGGGCGTGCCGTTTCAGTTCAACCCGGACACCGGCGATTTGCGCGTTTCCGGCACCCTGGCCTCTCTGGCGGGCCTGGAGCAGGCCCTTGAGGCGGATGATCCGCTTCTGATCCAAATGGCGGTGCGTCGGATCATGATGATGCGAAGCATCATGCTTAGCATCGGCGGCATTCCCCTCATCTACCTGGGAGACGAATGGGGCATGCTCAACGACTACACCTACCTGTCGGACCCGACCAAGGTGGACGACAGCCGCTGGGTCCACCGGTCCCGTAAAAAATGGCACATCCAGAGAGACTTTTCCGATCCGGCGGCGTTGGAGTGGCGGTTCTTCAACGGTCTCAAGCAGATGATCGAACTGCGGAAAGCGCTTCCGGCCCTTGAAGACGGGGGGATGGAGCACTTCTGGACCGGCAACCCGCACCTTTTCGCCTACACCCGGCAGGCAGGCGGCCAGCGGCTGCTGTGTGTGGCCAACTTTTCCGAAAATCGCCAGACCATGTCCGCAGACCGGCTGGCCGGCTATCCGGCCGGGGTCTCGTTTTTCGACCACGTGGCCGGGGAACGTCACCCCGGCATGACGGATCTGGTTCTGGCGCCCTACCAGTACCGGTGGATGGAGGTGGAGGAGCCGAAGCGGCGGAAGGCAGCGGCCGGAAACCCGGCGTCGGTGACAGGGGGATGACGCGCAGCCAGGCGAAGATGGCTCGCTTGTGGTTGGTCGTATGTGGAATGCGGGCAGCGCGCGGTCTTGCCGATTCTGTCGCTTGCACAGGTGGTCATCAATGCGTTCGGAGCGCTCGGCAGCCCTGCGTCGATCGGAACCCACGGATGGTTATCGAACCCGGACCATGGTGGAACGATATTCTGACAAGCGCTCTATGTGGCCGGCGAGATCGGCAGCCCCTTGATCCGCATCTTGCGGATCTCGTTTTTCTTTTCGAAGGCCTCCACCTTCGGAAAGGCGGCTGCGCCGATATCGGGGATGGCCACCACGGGGCGGATCCGGACCAATTTTCGCTCCAGAAAGCCCCTTCCCTTCGACTGGGATTCCTGAAGTATGCCAAGGAGGGTGTAGTCGCTTTCCGAGGAGGCCAGAAGACCGATCATCTCCGGGTTGCAGCGGAGACTGTTGAGGAAAAGATCGAGGGAATTGCGGGTCCATCGGGTATTGAAAACGAGTTGGCTGAGCTTTTTCCATGTGCCGGTCAACCGCCATTTTTCGGCCCGCCGGTTGTTGATCACGGCCACCGCCGAAAAAATGGCGATCCGGTTCCTTCCGGTATCCACCTGGCGGTTGTAGCTGACGTATCGGAGGTTTTCCGTCTTTCTCGGCATACCGCTGAGAATCAGGACCTCCCGGAGCATTTCCACGTCGGGCGTAATCACCCGGTCCAGCCCGTGGATGAGGTCTTCGATAAAGTCGCGGCTCAATGGCGCCACCCTTTCATATCGAAGAACGGTCATGATTCCCCCGGCGGTTTTTTCAGGTCGGTTTGATTGGAAAGCGGCCGTGCCGAAGCGGGTAGGTTTCCGCCAAACCTGCTTAGCAGATTCCTCGGCTCCGGTCAAAGCGAACCGGACGGCAGCCGAAGGCCCTTGCGCATTTCGGTTTGCAGCCGGAGCCGGACCGCTTCGAATTCGGCCTCGGTCCGGGGCCGGGAAAAGGCCATCACCGGGCCGAATCGGATCACGACCCGGGAAAGCGGTTTGGGAACAAAGAACCGGTCCCAGCTGTTGAAGGTCCAGGCCCGTTGGGGGGCGACGGTAACCGGGACAATGACGGCGCCGGCGGCCACCGCCAGGTAGATCGCCCCGGCCTTGACACGACCGACGGGGCCCAGGGGCCCGTCCACCACGTGGCCGGCCAGCCGGTGCCGGCGCAGGTGGCGGATCATTTGCTTCAAGGCCTCTTTCCCCCCTTCCGACGAGCTGCCCCGAACCGTTTCCCATCCGCTGTGCCGGGCGACGCCGGCGATCAACTCGCCGTCCCGGCTTCTGCTGATCATCAGGGCCGGATGGTGCGCGGCATAGCGCGAAAAAGGGCAGA
>JASFPT010000224.1:0-7180 GCA_050115795.1 Desulfobacterales bacterium | reverse complement strand
AGGCCGCCGGCTGTCGCTTTTCGGAGTCTGCCGGATCGTAGAGCTCTCCTGCCTCAAATTCGCTGGCAGCGCTGACATACTCGCCGATGATTTTGAACCGCTCCAGAAACTCGAAGACAGCGAAAGCGCTCCATCCCCCCACGATGCTGGAAATCTGGTTCGTTTCCCCGTCGCCGTCCCAGTCGGTCACATATTCGGACAGGGTGTCGGATGCGGCCAGGTTCGATGTATAGGAGGCACCGAACGTCAGGCCTTCCAGGGGAGCGGCTACGATGCTGCCGACCACATTGTAGGTCGTGTCAGAGGATCCGAGCTTTTTTACCCGGCCGTTGAAGGCGCCAACCGAGATGTCGACCATCTCGCCCCCGATTCGGTATCCGGCCAACACGGCGCCGTTGTTGGTTTCACCCAGCACCAGGGTGGCCGGATCGGTCACGAAAGAGCTGTCGAAATTGCCGAAGGGAATGTACTGCTTGCCGGCGATCAGGTAGGCGGGAAACTGCTCGGTTCCGGTCAGGATGATGAACCCCTCGTCCACGAACAGCTCGTCGTCTTCCCACTTGACCAGAACGTGGCCGTCCACGGGTCCGGCGACCTTCGCGTCGACGCCCAACTCTACGCTGGCAAGGTCCACCTTGGATTCGGTTTCATCGTCGGTTGCCGGGTCTTTATAGTCGGTCTGGGCGTAGTTGGCTTCCACTTCGACAAGGCCGCTGATCTGGATCCGGTCGTACCATTTGCCGCCCTCAACTTCCCGACCCATCGCCTCCTCCAGTTGGCGCACTCTGTCTTCCAGGCTCCTCACACCGCCGGGCTGGTCCGTTGGCGGGGAAGGCTCCTCTGCCGCACAGGGGGCAGCCATGAAAAGCACAGACAGAAAAATGAAGAAGATCATTTTGTTCATCGGCAGTTCTCCTTGCTTGAATCGAAATTCGAATCGGACATCTCGGCCACTATTTTTCGGACCACTTCTCAAACTTGACCCAGATCACCGCCCCGATTTCCACGTTCTTTTCCGTTCCCTCGAAGGGAATCGTAAAGTCGGCTTCGTTCAGCGCCGCAAAGCCCCACCAGCCGGAGCGGGGCGCAGCGTAGGTGAATACCCCGTTCCCATCGGCCTTGATCGTCTGGGTGATCATGTACTCGGTGGGGGCCTTTGCCTGGCCATCGGCGTTGTAGTATTCCACCTCGACCTCGGCATAGGGGACCGGCTTGCCGTCCAGCTTGACGATTCCCTGAAAGACATTTCCGGCATAGAGGCCGAAGGGCTTTGAAAGGGGCACGATTTCGGTCTTGAGGCCGACCTCGCCGTCCCAGCCTTCGTCTTCACCGAAGGCCGCCACCACGGTCTTGGTGTAATGGATGATGTAGACGTCTTCTGCCGGCTCCCAGTAGGGCGCCGGCTCCACGTAGAACAGGTATGCCCCCGGCCGCTTGACCCGGTAGTCGGCCTTCCAGGCGGCATGGCCCATCACCTGGGCTTTTTCAAGCGCACCGAGAAGGTCCTGCCGGCGGCCTTCGAACACCACGCCGAAGCCCTTGGGCTTTGCCATGTCCATGCCGATGCCTTCAAAGGGGTGGGAAAAGGAAACCTGCAGGTGCACGGTTCGGTCGTCCTGCATCATGACCATCGAATCCGACGGGATGACCATCCCGAAATGGGCCAGCGCCGTCTGACAAACCAAAAGCACCATCACCAGTGACAATGGTACAGCGGACAACCTCCTCATAACCGGCCTCCTTTTTGCGGAAACAAAAAAGCCACGAGGGCTGCCGCCTTCGTGGCGGGCCTGCCTTCGTGGCTTTCAAATTTCGAAAAATTTTCTAAACTGCAGGTAGTGACCAGCCGAGCTTCGCACCCGGATTGTGCATTTGATATCGAATTGAAAGCCCAGTGTCAACGGTATTCAGACGTCCTGTTCGTTAATTCAAGCAGAGCAACAGGCCCCGGCCTTGTGTTCACATAACGGCACGAACTGCTTTTCGATCTCTTTTTGGCGCTGACCGATCGAGGAACGGCTTCTATCTTTCCGCAGAAGCATCGCCGCAGATCGTCGGAACCAGAAATGAAGTCCTGGTGAAACCTTTATGCCCAATCACTCAAGGAGAGGTCTTATCGGAAATTCTCCTTTGGACGACTACCGCACCCGACGTTGACCTGATACCCTTCTTGCAGGCGGGGAGCATTCTGTTTAAAGTCTAACGTAAGGTTATTGTACCCCTCTTCTAGTAGGACCTGGAGAATGGAAGCGCTTTGAATCGAAAGACACCCATGAAATCGATTTATTTTCTCTGTCTAAATGCGCTGCACTTTGTTCCCTACGCCTTCGGCCTGCTGAAAAACGATGCGGCGACAGATCCGGAGATCCGACGTCGGTACCAATGGCATGAACCCTTTCATGTGATGGCGCCAATGGAACGCATCGTCGAAAAAATCGCCGCGCCGGACGTTCTATGTGCTTCATGCTAAGTTTGGAACCACAACAGCCAGGCAAGAGTAGCCGAACAGATCAACCGTGTGCTGACGCAACCGGATATGGCGGCATTTTTGAACCGTTTCAACCCCCGCCGTAAAGGGTGGCCAATGTGGACATACATATGGCTGGTGCTGTCGGAAACCCGAAATGATTTTTACGACACCCTCAAAGATTTTCTTGAACATTGCAACATCCCGATCGAGGATAAACTCGAAGAGCTGCTGAAGTACCAACAGCAGATCATGCTCGATATCGAGTTTAACCCCTCCGTCGGGAAAACGTTTGAATACGATCGCGATTGGTTTGGATATTTTTTCGAACAAAAAGCGCTGGCACACACTCCGGTTCGCCTTCGATACACGGATCAGCGAATGGGCGTTTCCGCTCGATATCCGCTGACGGCGGGGAACCCGAACCATTTTGTCAATGCAGCTTTAGGGTTGTCCTACCCTTATTCCAAATTTCGACACTTTTTTCACCAACCAGATCGAACCGAGCGCATGAACCCTCCCCGGTAAAAAAAGGTCGGCCAGCCTCCAGAGAGAAGATCCCCCGAGCCGGTATCCTCCGTTCTGTGATCGCTGCAGGGATTGACTTGACCTTTCAGAGAGCATATGAAGGTCGAATTTTACGGGGTGGTTTTCACCAAAGTCGGGACCGGATCCGATTTCTAAATGGCAGCACCAAAAGGAAAGCATGAATTCCAAAATCAAACATATGATCGAAGCCGCAGTGCTTCAGGCCTACCAGAGCGGTGATCTGCCCAACGGCAAACTGCCCGACGTGCAGGTGGAAGAACCCAAACTGTCGGAACACGGCGATTTTTCCACCAACCTGGCCATGACCATGGCTTCGCTTCAAAAAATGGCGCCCCGGAAGATCGCCGAGACGATTGTCCGGCACCTGAAAGACCCCCATGGAATCGTGGATCGGACAGAGGTGGCCGGGCCGGGCTTTTTGAACTTTTACATAGCCCCGGAGGCCTGGCATCCGGTGCTCCGGCAGGTTCACGAAAAAGACACTGCCTACGGTCATTCCGACATCGGAAAATCGGAGCGAATTCAGGTGGAGTTTGTCAGCGCCAACCCCACCGGCCCGCTGCACGTGGGCCACGGCCGGGGCGCTGCCGTGGGCGATGCGGTGGCGGCCGTTTTGTCGGCCAGCGGGTACGACGTGCAGCGCGAATACTACATCAACGACTCGGGGCGACAGATCCGCACCCTGGGCCGCAGCGTCTATCTGCGCCTGCTCGAGCTTGCCGGCCGCAGGGTCGATTTCCCCGAAGACGGCTACCAGGGCCGGTATATCGTGGAACTGGCCGAGGAAATCGGCCGCTCGCGGAAAGAGGCGCTTCTGGCCGTCCCCGAAGAAGAGGCAATCGCCGAGTGCGCCCGGTTCGCCGCCGATCGAATCCTTTCCGGAATCCAGGACGATCTGGAGCAGTTCGGGGTCCGGTTCGACCGCTGGTACAGCGAACAAAGCCTCTACGACGCGGAGCGGGTCTCTTCGGCCATCGAATCCTTTCGCACTGCCGGCCGGATCTATGAAAAGGACGGCGCCCTCTGGTTCAACACCACCGAATTCGGAGACGAAAAGGACCGGGTGGTGGTCCGCAACAACGGACTGACCACGTATTTTGCCTCGGACATCGCCTACCACCAGGAGAAGTTCGAACGGGGATTTTCCCGGGTGATCGACGTCTGGGGGGCGGACCATCACGGATACATCCCCCGGATGACCGCTGCCGTGGAGGCCTGCGGGCGAAAACGGGAACAGTTCCAGGTCATCCTGGTCCAGTTGGTGAACCTCATGCGGGGGGGCCAGCCGGTGGCCATGTCCACCCGGGCCGGCGAGTTTGTCACCCTCAAAGACGTGGTGGACGAGGTGGGAAAGGACGCGGCCCGCTTTCTCTTCTTGACCCGGCACTACGAAAGTCCCCTCGATTTCGACCTCGAACTGGCCAAGAAAAAGAGCAACGACAATCCCGTGTACTACGTGCAGTACGTCCACGCCCGGATCTGCAGCATCGGGAAAAAAGCCGAGCAAAGGGGGGTCTACGCCTCCGGGTGGGACGAGGACGCCGTCAGGCGCCTCACCGAACCCGAAGAGATTCAGTTGATCAAGGTGCTGGCCCGTTTTCCGGAGACGGTCCAGGCCGCAGCCGCCCTGCTGGAGCCTCACCGGATCGCCTACTATCTGATGGACCTTGCATCCGCCTTTCATGCCTACTACAATAAACACCGCGTTTTGACCGACGATCCGATTCTCACGCGCGGGCGGCTATGTCTGGTGGAAGCCGTCCGGAAGGTCATCCGCAACGGGCTGCGCCTGATGGGTGTTTCCGCACCGGAACAGATGTGATGGCCAAATCGGGGAAAACCGACAGCACGACTCCGGCAGCCCCGCCACGGCGGGACCGGGGAAAATCCAGAAGATGGGTCTTGCTGCTGCTCGTTTCGGTGTGGATGTTCATCCTCGGCGTGCTGGTGGGACGCGGGACATCGCCGGTCCATTTCGACACCGAAGCGCTTCAAAAAGAACTCGCCTCCCTTCGGGAAGCGGTTTTGGAAAAAGAAAAGAACCGGTTTCGCATTTTCGAGGGCGATACGAAAAAGAAAACGGAAAACCTCGACTTCTACGAAAGCCTGAAAAAATCCGCCCCTGAAAAAGCCCCGGCACCGGAGGCCCCGGTTCCGAAGCCGGCGCCCCCCAAGCCGACCGAACAACCCGAACCGGCACCGAAACCACCGGCCCCCGGACCGGTGCGACTGGGGACCCAAGAGGTGCCGGCGGCCGCAAAGCCGTTTACCATCCAGGTCGCCTCCCTGAAGGATGCCCGAACGGCCGATGCGCTGGTGGAAAAACTTCAGGCCGGCGGCTATCCCGCCTACCGCGAGCAGGCCGAACTCAGTGGGAAGGGAACCTGGCACCGGGTGCGGATCGGGTCGTTTTCCGGCCCAAAGGACGCTGCCCCTACCCTGGAGCGACTGAAAAAGGGGGGTCTTCAACCGATGTTGATCCGGAAATAGGGGGTGTGTCTGGTTGTTCGGCGTGTGGTTTGGGGTGTGTGGCTGTGGTCCCGGAGATCCTGCCGACATCGAGGCTGTTGCCTGAACCTTGAATAATGAACCCTTTCTTGGAGGCCCGATGAAAATCTCCCACGACGAGGTCCGATACGTGGCCGACCTGGCCCGGCTCGATCTGGACGAGGCGGCCCTGGAGCAATTCGCCGGGCAGGTCGGCGAGATCCTCGAGTACATCGACAAGCTCAACGAAGTCGACACCGAGGGGATCGACCCCACCTCCCACGCCATCTTTTTGACCAACGCCTTCCGGGAAGACGAGCCCGCCGGACATCTGGAAACGGATCGCGCCCTGGCCAATGCCCCGGAGCAGGAAGACGGGTGCTTCGTGGTCCCCAAAATCATTTCATAGCGAAGCGGAAAAAAACCGCTCCGCTATGAGTGGTGAACGGCCTCTTTGCCGTTCACCAGGGCACGACACGGAGGTCGTGCCCGGCAAAACAGACCGTCATCAACCGAAGTATCCCGCGAGAGGTACGCATGCAGCCGTATGAATGGACCATCGCCGAAGCGCGAAAGCGGCTCGATCAAAAGGAGATCTCGGCAGTCGAGCTGACCCGGGCCTTGCTGGAACGGATCAACCGGATCGATCCGAAGGTCGGCGCCTTTCTGACCGTCTCGGAAGAATCGGCGCTGGCCGACGCTGAAGCGGCCGACCGGGCGATCGCCGCCGGCGGCGGCGGCCCGGTGACCGGAATCCCCCTGGCGGTCAAGGACGTCATCTGCACCGAGGGGATCCGGACCACCTGCGGATCGAAGATACTGGAAAATTTCGTGCCGCCATACAGCGCCACGGTGATCGAAAAGCTCCGGGACCAAAACGCCGTTTTGCTCGGGAAAACGAACATGGACGAGTTTGCCATGGGCTCTTCCAACGAGCACTCCGCCTTCTTTCCCACCCGCAACCCCTGGGATCTTTCCCGGATTCCGGGCGGTTCCAGCGGCGGTTCGGCGGCCGCCGTGGCTGCGGACATGTGCCTGGGGGCGCTGGGCTCGGATACCGGCGGGTCGATTCGCCAGCCCGCCTCCCACTGCGGGGTGGTCGGCCTGAAGCCGACCTACGGCCGGGTGTCCCGGTTCGGGCTCGTGGCCTTTGCCTCCTCCCTGGACCAGATCGGTCCTTTGGCCAAATCGGTGACCGACAGCGCCATCCTGCTTCAGGCCCTTGCCGGCCACGACCGGCGGGATTCCACGTCGGTGCCCGAGCCGGTGCCCGATTATACAGCCGCTTTGCAAAAGGACCTGAAGGGAATCACCCTGGGGCTGCCCCGGGAATACCTGCAGGCCGAGGGAACCGACCCGGAGGTGAGCCGCGCGGTGAAGGGCGCCATCCAGACCTTGAAAGGCCTTGGGGCCCGGTGCGTCGAAGTGTCCCTTCCCATGACCGAATACGTGGTGGCCGCCTACTATGTGATCGCCCCCTGTGAGGCCAGTTCCAACCTGGCCCGATACGACGGCGTGAAATACGGCGTTCGGGCCTCCGAAACCGCCGATCTGATGGAGATGTACCGCAAGACCCGTTCGAAGGGATTCGGCCCCGAGGTTCAGCGGCGGATCATCATCGGGACCTATTCGCTGTCCGCCGGCTACTACGACGCCTACTACGGGAAGGCCTCCCAG
>JASFPT010000223.1:0-7217 GCA_050115795.1 Desulfobacterales bacterium | reverse complement strand
GGTGGGGGGAGGAAAGTGACCGGTAGTAGTCCGACTCCGCCCCGCTCAGACCGGTGATCGCATCGTCGTCTCCGCTGTCGAGCCAGTCCTTGATGGAGTTGATGACCATCGGGGCATCCAGTTCCCGGTAAAACTCGCCGCCCGCGGCCAGGCCCGCCAGAAACCGCTCCCACAGCCGGCGCTGCGGCTCGGAAAAGTCCCGGCCATCCGGAAAATCGACCAGGGCGTTGACCTGGATACGGCTTTTTTCATCGGAGATGCGAATCGTAAGGTTCCCCTGTTCAAAAGGGAGCGCGGCTGCCAGCAGGGCGGTTTTGTCCGGGTCTGCCCAGCCTTCGGCCAGCGAGTCGGCCTCGGATTCAGCCTTGTCGGCGATCAGCACCGCCATGGCCGCTTGAACGCCCGATTCGGCCATGGAAAACAGGGCCGCGCGGTCCCGGGCTGCGGCGGCGCTTGCCGTCGTGTTTCGAACCTGCCGGTTCAGCTCGAGGGTCGCAGGAATCAGGACCGCGATCACCGCCAGGGTCACCAGCAGCGCAACCCCCCGGGTGCTGGAAAGCCGGCGCACCAGGGGCCAATTCCGCCGCACCGGTCGGGGGTTTTCCGTGGGGGGTATGTCCTTTTTTTCCGGCTTCATCTGCGCTGCTGCCTAAATGTTCTGCCAATGGTGGAGGGCTGGGAAAGGGTTTGCCTTTCTGCTGGGAACAGGCGATAAGCCCGAAATCCGAATTTCGAAATTCGAAACAAATCAGAATTCCAAATCCCATAATGACCGAAACCAAAAATTCTCATCGACCCGATTTCGGCTTTCAATGCCAGAGCCCGAAAGAAAGTGAAAAAAATCGCCAGAAAGAGAATGACCTCCCATCGTCCCGCGCCGAGCATCGCAAGAAACAGGTGGATCAGCCCTTCAAGCTGTTTGAGGCCCCCGCTCTTTGGGGGCCGAGTTCTTGAAGGGCCCGCCTGTTTCGAGAAGCGCAGGGAGAAGCGGGACGCAGGGCGCCCTTTCTTTTGGTTCGTTTTCTTTGGGCGCGCAAAGAAAATGAACAATTAAAATAAAACAATAATAGTAGGTTATGCAAATATCAATTCAGTGCGCCTTGCTGCAAGGAATCTGAAATGTACCGAGTCTACAATGGTTGAAATGAATCCCGAGATTCGAATCCCGGAATCTGTCCTTTGAACCGCACCTGCGAGCGCATTCCGCGAAGCTTGCTGCAGGGCGGGTTCAATTTTTTTTACTCGCCCGCTTTTAAGAGAGCCGCATGACGCTTCCCGCCCCCGTCAAATTCGGTGCCCCCTGCAGCGGCAAGCGACCCTTCTACCCGCTTATCTCCCGTTGAACCGGCAGGCGCACCTGGGTTTCGAACACCGGCGAGGGGCCCTCTCCGGCCAGCTCGATCCGCACCGCAACCGAGGCGGGAAGCCGATAGCCGAACCGCTCCGTTTCCGAATTCCAGGTGTCGAAAGAGTCCCCATCCTCGCTGATGAACCGGAACGCCAGGGACCGTATGCCGCTGCAAAGGATCGGGTCGTCGGCAACCTCGGCCGTCGCCGGGTACGGCTCTAGCTGGTCCGAACGCCGCAGCACAAAAGTGTCGTTCTCTTCGGCCTGGACATAATAGACAATCTGGGCGATCCCCCTTTCCGGCCGGTTTCGCATGGGAAGGTGGGCCAGGGAGGCAAAGCGCAGGCGGCTGAATTCCTGGTTGGCGATCATCTCGGTGCCGGCTTCGAGCCGCTGGGGATCGGGGGGGACGTTTCCCTCCGGGGGCCGGTACCGGGGCGGCAGGGCGACGCTGATGGACTGAAGATCGGCAACGATCCGGTCAAGGGCGTTTCGGGCCATCTCCTGGCCGGCGAAGCGCCGCTCGAGTCCTTGCGGGTCGAACAAAATAGAGCGAAACGATAAAAACAGGCTGCTCATGACCACGCCGAAAATCAACAGCGCCACCAAAATCTCCAGCAGCGTGAACCCTTTTGGGTCGGCGACTTGCATTTTTTCCCGGTAGCCGCTCATCTGTCGACTTTCTTCCATCTTCGCCTTCGCCGCAGCGGTGACTTTTTGGGGGCTCAGTTCAGGATCCGATAGGTTCGAAGCGCAAACGCGCGCCGGCTTTCTGCATCCAGGATCCGGACTTCGATTCGCCTCAACCGCTCGAAGGTCGTTTCAAAATCGGCCGATTCCGGTTCGACGATCTCCGACTCCCAGCGATACCGGGGGAAATCTTCGCCGAAGTCTCCGCTGTCGGACCGGGGCTGTTCGATCCCCTCCGCCTCGATCTGGGCGATCTTTTCCTGGGCAAGCAGCGGGGCTTTGGCATAGAAGCCCGCGTCGGTTCCCATGGACAGCGTCTGCAGATGGAGCCGGAAAAGCGCCGTCAGCACGATGGCCAAAATGGCGATCGACGCCAGGATCTCCAGAAGGGTAAACCCCCTATCGGCGGAAGGAGACATGATCGTTTTCGATCCGGACTTCGGACAGGAACGGTTCGACGATAAGGGTGGAGAGGGTGCCGTCGTCTTGCCGGAGGTGGATCATTGCCCTGTCCGAATATCCTTTCTTGTAGAAGTAAAGGGCCACCTCACCGGTGGCCGCCGTTTCGCCGTCCGGGAACGCCACGTCTTCGACCCGAATGGTGTCCGCCCAGTAGGTTCCCTGGCGTCTTGCGATGATGTGCTCTTCTTCGCCCATGGCTTCGCTGGTGATCCACCACTGGCGGGTGTCCAGGCCCAGATGAAGTGCATAATCGAGCTGCTTTTCGGCCGCCTCGGCCTTTACCGCTTCGATGGCTTGCTTCATCTGCAGGATGGACCGGCGGGCGGTATCTGTCAGCAGGCCGCCTTCAAACCGGGGAACGGCGAGAAAAAATAGAAGGCTGATCAGGGAGATCACCACCAGCAGTTCGAGCAGCGTAAAGCCCGCCTGTTTCAAAGGCGATTCGAGGTTCAAGGTTCAAAGTTCCAGGTTCAAGATTCCAGATTCAAATCGGCCGCTTTCGCGTTTTTATCGTGGGCTCCAGCGGCGAAGCCGCTCGCCATAAAAGCGCGCGAGCGCTTTTATCATTCCACTTCCCAGCTGTTGATATCCTTGTTTTTGTCTTCCCCGCCCTGAACGCCGTCGGCACCGAAGGAAATGATGTCGTAATCGTTGTGAACCCCCGGGCTGAGGTAGACAAAGTCGTTTCCCCACGGATCCTTGGGGACTTTCCCTTTTTCCAGGTAGCCGCCGCTCCGGAAGTTTTTGGGAACCGGATCGGTGTCGGGCGGGCTCACCAGGGCGGTCAGTCCCTGTTCGGTGGTGGGGTACATGCCGTTGTCCAGCTTGTAGAGCTTCAGCGCCGTTTCGATGCTCTCGATCTGAATCGCAGCCTTCACCCGTTTGGCCTCCTCCGGGCGGCCCATGATCCGGGGAACGATCAGTCCTGCCAGAATCCCCAGGATTACGATGACGACCATGATTTCGATCAGCGTAAAGCCGCCGGACGGCGACCGCCGGATTCGCTCGTTATCTGCTTTCATGGAAACTCCCTATTCGGTTGTCTTGTCTCAAACGTCGCGTCATATAAAATCGTGGAACGATTTTATTCAACGCACCAGCTGGTTCATCTCGAAAATGGGCAGGCAGATCGAAACGACGATGAAACCCACCACCACGGCCATCAGCAGGATCATGACCGGTTCGAGCAGGGAGGTCAGCCGCACCACGGTCGCCTCGACTTCGGCTTCGTACACGTCGGCGATTCGATCCAGCATCGATTCCAGCTCCCCGCTCTGTTCCCCTACAGTAATCATCTGAATCGAAAGATAAGGAAACACCTTCTGATTTTCCAGGGCAGGCGCCAGCCCGTGGCCCTTTTCGACCTCCTTGGCCGCCTGCTCCACCGCCTCTGCCAGCAGGACGTTGCCCGTGACGCTGCCCACGATGGCCATGGCCGGCATCAGGGAAATCCCGTTGGCCAGCAAGGATCCCAGGACCCGGGCAAAACGGGCCACGGCCATCCTTCGCACCAGGCTGCCGATCCCGGGGGTCGCGATTCGGACCCGGTCCCACATCCGGGTGCCGCGCTCGGTCTTTTTGAAGATCCGGAACCCGATGAACCCGGCGATGATCGCCACGCCGATGGCCCACCAGAACTGTCTCAGCAGGTCGCTTGTGGCGATCAAAAACCGGGTCGGTGCGGGCAGCACCTGGTGTACGTCCTCGAAAATCGACGTGATGGTCGGGATCACGAAGGTCATCAGTATGAAAAGAACCGCGGCACCGACGAAGGTCATCAGCACCGGATAGGCCATGGCGGTTCGGATGCGCGTGCCCAGGGCCATTTGCTTTTCGTTGATCTCGGCAAGGCGGGTCAGAATGATTTCCAGGGTTCCGGACTTTTCGCCGGCCCTGACCATGTTCACATACAGCGGAGAAAAAACCGCCGGGTACTGGGCCAGCGCGTCGGCAAAACTGCTCCCCTCCAGCAGGGCGTCTTTGAGGCCGGCCAACACCCTTCGAAACGCCTGCGATTTGACCTGGGCCAGCAGCGTGTCCATGGCGGTGACCAGCGGAAAGCCGGCATTGATCAGGATGGCCAGCTGGCGGGTCATGACCGACAGCTCCTGGGGCCGGACCCGGGAAAACAGCCGGGTCCACCGAACCGCGACCGTCGTCTTCTGCGGCCCGGCGTCGGCCACCTCCTTGAGGGTGATCGGGTAGATCCGTTTGGCGCGCAGGCGCTGCCGGGCCGCAGGGGCGCTGTCGGCGTCCACGATGCCCGATACCGTCTTTCCGTTGGGGTTCAACGCGGTGTATTCGAAAACCGTCATGTTTCGATCAAAGGGCCCTGGTTGAGAGTAGAGGGAACGGCCGACAGCTCCTTAGGTTCGCGTCCCGGAAATAAAGACCATAATCGATTCGTCCGTTTTCTGAAATTTTTTCGTAAACTTCTGTGACGCGACATTAGGGATCATCCAAAAATCTTGAGGCCAAGCCGGAGTCAAGAATGTAACGCTCCGGGCGAAAAATCGCAAATCCAACCGATTCGGTGTCCGCCCGTATTGAACTTCATCGGCTTTCAAGCTATCCTCCTTCTCGCTGCAACCGGCGCGGGGGATCCGAAGCTGCGCTTCGGCGGGAAAAGCCCGGACAGTGTACACTTCGGGTCTCGGCCGGTTCAACCCTTATCGGCAGGTCTAACCGAATTTTCATGTACGAGCGCTTCTTCGGATTCAAAGAACGGCCCTTTCGGCTCGTGCCGGATCCGGCTTACATGTTCCTGGGCAAGAGCCACCGGGAGGCCATGGCCCATCTGGTCTACGCTGTTCACGCCGGGGACGGTTTCGTGGAGCTCACCGGCGAGGTGGGAACCGGGAAAACCACCCTGTGCCGGGCCTTTCTCGATCAACTCGAAGGCGATACCGAGACGGCCTTCATCTTCAACCCCCCTGCCGACCCGATCGACCTTCTCCAGGCCGTCAACCGCGATTTCGGCATAGCGACCGAAAGCGACCGTCTCCAGCATTTGATTGAAGAGCTCAACGCCTTTTTGATCGACCAGCGCCGGAAAGACAAGCACGTGCTGCTGATGATCGACGAGGCCCAAAACCTCAATCCCCACGTTCTGGAACAGATCCGGCTCCTGTCGAACCTGGAAACGGCCTCGGGCAAGCTGCTTCAGATCATTCTCGTCGGACAGCCCGAACTGCACGAGACCCTTCAGTCCAAAGCCCTGCGTCAGCTTCGGCAAAGAATCACCCTGAGCTGCCGCCTGCAGCCGCTCTCGCTGCCGGAGACCGAAGCCTACATCCGACACCGGCTGCAGGTGGCCTCGACCAACGGCCGGCCGGTGTTCACCCGTGGGGCGGTGCGCCGGGTTTTTCGATTCTCGGCGGGCATTCCCCGGCTGATCAACATGGCCTGTGACCGGGCGCTGTTGCAGGCCTTTACCCTGAATCGGCACAAGGTCGGGGCAAAGAGCGTGGCCAAGGCGGTGGAAGAGCTCAGAAGCAGCCGGACCGGAGCCTCCGGCCGTCGGGGCCGGTGGGCGTGGATCGGGGCTGCCGTTGCGGCGGTTGCCGTGGCCGCCTTCATCGCGTCAAACGGGCCGGTTTTACGGGAGATCCGCAAGGGGTTGCAGGCCGCCCCCAGCGCCGAAAACCGAAAAGCCGACACCCCGCGATTGCCGGTGCCAAAGCCTTCCCCAAGCAACACCGTTGCGGAAAGCGTTTCGGCGCCGGCTGCCGTCTCGACGGATGCCGAAGTGGAAACAGCACAGAGTCTTGCCGACTGGGTCCGGACCGCCGATACCGAGCGCACCCGATCCCTGGCCCTGCAGGAGCTTGTGCGGCGCTGGGTGCCTGAGGCCGGTGATCTGCGTCTGCCGGAGCATCTGCAGGACGATACGACCTTTTTTCAAATCTCGGCCGGCCAGGCCGGGTTGTCGGTCTACGCGGTCGATGAGCCGGAACTGCTGCCCCGCCTCGGCCTGCCGGCAATCGTCGCCGTCGGGTCGGATGCTTCGGCCGCCCGGGGGTTTGTCGTTCTTTCCGGCATCGAAAGCGGCCGGTATGTCTTCAACGTCCCCGGCAGGGACGAGTCGGTTTTCTGCGAACCGGCAGAGCTGGAGCAGCTCTGGTCCGGTCCTGCCCATGTGTTGTGGAAGAATTTTTTTGCCATATCCGGGACCATACCCGGCGCTTCACCCGGCGAGTCGGTCATCACTCTGAAACTGCTGCTGCGGGACCTGGGCTACGACGGCGTCGATCTGAGCCCCGCGTATGACGACAATACCCGGATGGCGGTGATGGATGTTCAGGCCCGGCAGAACCTTCCCGTTGACGGGGTGGTCGGTCCCATGACCAAGATCGCGCTGTACAACCTGAAGCAGGGGCTGCCGATCCCGAAATTGAACACAGGTGCGGCGGAACCCGCCCAGGTGCCTGAAAGGGCGAAGTTGTGATGATGCCGCGCCGTATCTCGCGAATTTCTGGCAATCCCTTGAGGGAGCTTTCTTGAGCACGATTCTCGATGCCCTGAAACGTTTAGAAAAAGACGGCGAGCAGCCGGAGGAAGGCAGGCTCCAGGCGGACTGGCTCGATGCGCCCTCGGTGAAGGAGCCGGCCTTTGCGAAGGCCTTCGGCTACCTGCTTTCCCGAAGCCGCACTTTCTGGGCCGTCTGCCTCGGCCTGATCTGTGTTGTTGCGATTTTCGCCGCGCTGGGGACGGGCCA
>JASFPT010000222.1:0-7239 GCA_050115795.1 Desulfobacterales bacterium | reverse complement strand
ATGGAAACCATGGGCCCTTTTGGCTCCCTCTCTGACGGCAGTTTTTTTCCTGTTGGTAATTCCCGTATGCTTCGTCGTGGTTTACAGCTTCTGGCTGCGGGCCCCCAGCGGTAGCGACATCCCGGCGTTCCAGTTCGGAAACTACGCCAAATTCTTCGCCGATTTCTTCTACCCGTCGCTGCTGATCCGGACGCTCCGGGTCGCCCTGGAGACGGTCGTTCTCTGCCTGGTGATGGGATACATCCCGGCCTACTTCTTTTACCGGACCGAATCCCGCCTCAAGCCGTTCTTGATGATCCTGATCATGCTACCCTTCTGGATCAGCTTCATCATCCGCACCCTGAGCTGGATCAACATCCTGGGCGACACAGGCCTGATCAACCACATCTTGATGAAGATCGGACTCATCCAAGATCCGCTTCCCATGCTTTACAATGAGGCGGCGGTGTTGATGGGGCTGCTGCAATACCTGCTGCCGTTTATGATCCTGAACATCTATGTGAGTCTCGAGGGGATCGACAAGAGCCTGACCGAAGCGGCCAAAAGCCTCGGGTGCACCGAATGGCAGGCGTTCAGGGAGGTCACCCTCCCCTTGAGCCTGCCCGGGGTCAGCGCCGGCTGCCTGCTGGTGTTCGTGCTCACCTGCGGGACGTACCTGCCGCCGATGATCCTCGGCGGGCCCGGCAACGACATGATCGCCAACCTGATCTTCAAACGGATCGTCGGCACCCTCGACTGGCCGTTCGGCTCCGCGCTGAGCACCATACTGCTCGGATTGCTCGGGGTCATCGTCTACACCTACAATCGGTACCTGGGCATCAACCAGATTTTCAAGACCCTGCAGTGAGACTCCCCCCCGCAGCGGGGGGAAACCTCAGGATACCTCTGAAAGGAATTGCAATCAGGCAGCAGGCACAAATTCGAACCTTCGAATTTCGACATTCGGATTTCGAGTTTTTATTCCGATGCCTCCGGTGGTTTCAAATTTTCCGGGGCCCTGCTCATTGTGCAACGATAGGAGCTTTGCCGTGAGAGCTATCTCCGGATGGTCGCTGATCAAAATCTACACCGTGCTGATTTACGTGTGGATGTTTACCCCGATCGTGGCGGTGGTCCTGCTCTCCTTCAATCCCCAGCAGTTCGGCTCCTTTCCCATGCAGGGGTTCAGTTTCCGCTGGTACGCGAAACTCGCCGGAAACGAAACGATTCTCGGGGCCTTTAAAAATTCGATCGTGCTGGGTTCGTTCACTGCCGTGCTGACCACCGCCGTCGGGATTCCTGCGGCCATGGCCTTCGTCCGCTACAAGTTTCCGGGCAAGGAGACCCTGAACACCCTGCTGCTGGCTCCGATCATGATCCCGGAGGTGGTGCTCGGCGTCGCGTTGCTCATTTTCATCCGCTGGCTCCAGCAGCCGAAAAGCTTTCTTCTGCTGCTCATCGGTCACGTGGTACTCACCCTGCCCTACGTCCTTCTGGTGGTCCAGGCCCGGCTGGTGGGGATCAAGAAGGAATACGAAGAGGCCGCCCAGACATTGGGCGCCAGCCCCTTTCAGACCTTCTGGTCGGTCACCTTTCCGCTGCTGGCGCCGGCCATATTCGCCGGGATGCTCTTTTCCTTCACGATCTCCTTTGACGATGTGACGGCAACCCTTTTTTGGGCGACGGCCCAGAATCAGACCGTTCCGGTGAAAATCTTCGGCATGCTGCGAAACTCCATCAGCCCCGAGATCAATGCCCTGGGAACGGTCATGATCATCCTGACCGTATCGATCCCCCTTCTGGCCGGTTATCTTTCCCGCCGGTTCGCCCGGGGACACGGGGGATAGGTTTGCAAAAGACAACGATGCGGGGACAGCCCACGTATTGACCGTTTTTGTATTCTTTCCGTTTTGTTTTTTGACATTAACGACAACCGTTTCACCGAATCAAAAGGAGGCCTGAACATGGGAAGACTGACGGAACAAAAGCTTGACCGAATGATCGGGCTGTACCGGGAGGGGAAGATTTCCCGGCGTGCATTTGTCAAGTACCTCGGCATTGCGGCAGCGGCGGCGGGAATCGCCGGCGGACCCTTCGGTCTTGCCCGCAAGGCCTTTGCGGCCAAATCGATCACCTTCCACAGCTGGGGCGGCTCCACGTCCGAGGCCCTGCGCAAGTATGCATTCGATCCCTTCACCAAGCAGACCGGCATCGAGGTGGTCGACGCCGCCTTCACCGGCATGGATGCCTTTCTCACCCAGGTCAAGGCGTCGTATCCACCCGGAGGAGAGTTCAATATCGCCCATTTGAGCGCCGTCTACGACTATGCAAGATACAAGAACCTTGGATTCAATTCCGTGTTGGATGAAAGCAAGATCCCGAACCTGCAAAATGTGCTGCCGAAGATGATCGAGACACTGCGGGCGATCACCGACGGCACCCTGTCCGCAGTCCCCTACGACTACGGTCAGACCGGCATCGCCTACAACACCAAGTACATCAGCAAGGAAAAGGCCGAAAAACTCGGCGCATCGCTTCTGTGGGACAAGGACCTGAAGGGCAAACTCGGCAGCTGGGGCGGCGACTTCCGGACCAACATGTGGTACGCAGCCCTGCACACCGGCCAGAGCCCCAACAACATGACCCGCATCGACGACGTCTGGGATGCCCTGCGCGAGCAGCGGGGCATGATGAAGAAATACTGGGCCTCGGGTTCCGAGCTGATGAGCCTGCTGGCCAACGATGAGGTCTATGCCACCGTGGCCTGGTCCGGCCGCGTGGCCAACCTGCAGAAAGAGGGCCACCCCATCGGGTACCTGGCGCCGAACAACACCTACTCCTGGATGGAGTACATGTACGTGCTCAAGGGCACCGACATGGACGTGGCCGAAAAGCTCCTCAACTTCATGCTGGAGCCCGAGCCGGCCATCGCCGTGGCCGAAGGCCAGAAGTATCCACCGAGCCTCGATCCGAGAAAGGTTCCCATGCCGGAGTCCATCAAGAAGCTGCCGGCATTCGACCCCACCGGAACCCTGGACGGCTACCTGTTCGCCGATCCCGAATACTGGAACAGCCACCAGCTCGAGTGGACTGAGAAGTGGGACCGGATCAAGGCAGGAGCCTAAATTTTCTTTGCTGCGCAAAGGAAAGGTCGACCGGAACGCGGGAGATATCGATCTCCCCTGTCGAACAGCATCTCGTCCCGGAGAAGCGCCGACGCCTCTCCGGGATGAGATGTTCCCGTTAACCCTTCAATGGACAACACCGTGGGAAAAGAAAACAAAGATCCGAAATTCGTTCATTTCCGCGGCATCGTGAAGCGCTTCGGTACCGTGACCGCCGTTGAAAAAATGGACCTGGACATCGCCGAGGGCTCCCTGGTCACCTTGCTGGGGCCTTCCGGATGCGGCAAAACGACCCTTTTGCGGATGCTTGCCGGCCTGGAAGATCCCACCGAAGGAGACATTGTTGTCAACGGGACCCGGGTCAACGACACGCCGATCCACGAACGCAACCTGGGGATGATCTTTCAGAACTACGCGCTGTTTCCCCACAAGTCCATCTTCGACAACGTCGCCTTCGGCCTCAAGTACCGGAACGTGCCCAAGGCCCAGATCAAGGAAAAGGTGACCCGGGCCCTGGAGATGGTCCGCCTGCCCGGGGTGGAAAACCGCAAGCCCGCACAACTCTCCGGCGGGCAGCAACAGCGCATCGCCCTTGCCCGGGCCATCGTCATCGAACCCGACGTGCTGCTCATGGACGAGCCGCTCTCGGCCCTGGACGAAAATCTTCGGGAGGACATGCGCCGTGAGGTGGACAACCTTCAGCGGATACTCGGGGTCACCACCATTTTCGTCACGCACGACCAGCGCGAGGCGCTGAGCATGTCCGACAAGATCGTGGTGATGCGAGACGGCCTCAAGCTCCAGGAGGGATCACCGGAAGAGGTCTACAACCGCCCGGCCAATCACTTCGTGGCCGACTTTCTGGGCCACTCCAACTTTTTGCCCGGCGAAGTCGTCGACCTTGACGATGAGAACATCCAGATCAAGATCGAAACCGGCGACGTGCTGTTTGCCAAAACGCGCGGGGAATGGAAAAAGGGGGATGGCGTGGAGATCGTGGTCCGGGCCCAGCGCTTCGAGGTGCTTCAAAAGGCGGAAGGCGGCAATGAAAGAATGAACCACTTCCAAGGGCGCATCAAGGACAAGAGCTACATGGGCGGGGAGGTCAGCTACTTCATCGAACTGCCCTCCGGACGAGAGATCCACGTCATCAGCATGATGCGCACCCACACCTACGACTACGGAGACACGGTCTCGGTGCAGGTGTCTCCCTATCACTGCCACCTGATCGCCGCCTCGTGAACCGGCGGATCAGTTCTTGCCTTCCACGGCCTCCTGTCTTATCTGACGGGAGGCCGCTTTTGTTGGAAATAAAAAAAGACGCACTTTGAACGTCCAACGTCCACCGCTCAACATCGAATCCAAAAAAGGAATTCTGTTTGCTTTGGATCCAACGGCGAGCGTTTTGGCAGCATCGCAGAGCATCAGAAGACCGTTTTCCCGTTCTCGGGTCTTGATTCGATGTTCGATGTTGGACGTTCGATGTTCGACGTTCATTTTTGAGGAAAGCCATGGAATTGACCGAAATCGGCAATGCCTTCCACAGCCGCTACCCAATCCGCGTCCTCACCGTCGAGTCCCACACCCAGGGGGAGCCCACCCGGCTGCTGGTGGACGGCGTCGGGCCGATTCCCGGCGAGACCATGAAGGACAAATGCGATTACTTCAAGGAATACCACGATTCGATCCGCCTGTTGCTGACCCGCGAACCCCGGGGCCACCGGGGGATCCTGGCTGCCGTGGTCACAGAACCGGTGAACCCGGAAAGCGCCTTCGGCCTGTTCTACATGGATGCCCGGCGATATCCGTTCCTTTGCGGCCACGCCACCATCGGCGCGGTGGCCACGCTGGTCAGGATCGGGGTACTCGATCTGTCAGATGGTGTCCACAACCTGGTGGTCGACACCCCCTCCGGCCCCCTGGAGGCCCGCACAGAAGTAAAGGGCGGCGCGGCGGCGGCGGTCTCCATCCGGATGGTCCCCTCTTTTGTCTATGCCGAAGATCGTCCGCTCGCGGTGCCGGGTCTGGGTGAGATTTCCGTGGACCTTGTCTGCGTGGGCGGCTTTTTTGTCATGATCGACGCCGCCCGGGCGGGTCTCGATCTGGAAAGCGAGCCGAGCGGACGAATCATATCGCTGGGGATGGCCGCCATCGACGCGGCCAATGCCGCCTTTTCCGTCCGGCATCCGGAACGCCCCGAGGTCTCGACAGTGGACGTCACGGAATTTTACACCGAGCGCCCGGGAAAAGCGGCGGCCGGAAAGAGCGCCGTGATCTATGGCGAATCCCACATGGACCGCTCTCCTTGCGGCACCGGCACCACGGCCAAGATGACCCTGCTTCATCACCGGGGAGAACTGGCCCTGGATCAGACGTACACCAACACCGGCTACCTGGGCACGACGTTTTCAGGCCGCCTGGTCCAAACCGCCAAAGTGGGCCCGATTGACGCCGTGGTGGGCGAAATCACCGGAAACGCCCAAATTACAGGCATCTGCGAGTTCGTCGTCGATCCGGACGATCCGTTTCCCGAAGGGTTTCTGATATGAGTGCAACCGGCAGCGAAACAGCGGACCTGATCCTGTTCAATGGAAAGGTGAAAAGCTTCGATCCGAATCTGCCGCCGGCCCAGGCGGTGGCCTGCGCCGGCGGCCGGATCGTCTCCGTCGGTGAAAACGACCGAATCCTTTCGCTTTCCGTTCCGGGCACCGAAAGGATCGACCTGGCCGGAAGGCTTCTGGTGCCCGGCTTTACCGACGCGCACATCCACTTCTACGAGTGGGCCCTGAAAAGGCGGCATCTGAACCTGGCCGGTCTGTCCTCGCTTCAGGACCTGATCGGAAGGCTGAAAGCCGCCGCGGCCGCAGCACCGCCCGGCAGATGGATTCTCGGCCAGGGATGGAACGAGACCGACTGGCAGGTGCCGCTGATGCCCACCCGTGACATCCTGGATGCTGCGGTGCCGGGGCATCCCGTTCTGCTGTGGCGCTGTGATCTGCATCTGGCGGCGGCAAACTCGGCGGCCCTGGCGGCAGCGGGCATCGGACGCGAAACGGATGATCCGCCCGGGGGCCGTATCGAGCGCGAAGCAGACGGACAGCCCAACGGAATCGTCCGGGAACTGGCCATCAACCGGCTCAGGGACAGCATCCCGCACCCCACCGCCCGGGAGGTGGAACGTGCCTATGTGGAAGGAATTGCGGCCCTTCACCGGCTCGGCATCACCGGCATCCACGACATCCGATTGATGAACGATCCTGACGGGGAAGCCGCACAGCGGGGGTTTTCCGACCTTCACCGCCATGGTCGCCTCGATCTTCGATGCTGGGTGACCCTGCCCAATCACCGCCTCTCCGAGTCGATCGAAAAGGGTCTGCGCACCGGTGCCGGAGACGACCGGCTTCGCGTGGGGCACGTCAAATTCTTCTTCGACGGCGGGGTGGGAGCACGGACCGCCTGGATGACGGAGCCGTTTCTGGACGCGGGGCTCGGCATGGCGATGACAACGGTCGAAGAACTTTCCGACGCCGTTGAAAAGGCCGAAGCTGCGGGCATCTCGGCGATGGTCCACGCCGTGGGGGACCGGGCCAACCGCGAATTGATCGATCTGTACGCGGCGCTGGCCCGCCGCAGGAGCCCGTCCACACCCGGGCCGTCGATCCCCCACCGGATCGAACACGCCCAGCTCATCCGGCCGCAGGACGCCGCCCGCCTTTGCGGCATGAACATCGCCGTTTCGGTGACCCCGCCGAATATGATCCTCGACATCAACCTGATCGACAAGGCCCTGGGCGAGCGGGGCCGCTGGGCTTACCCCTTCCGGGGCCTGATCGACTCCGGGGCTCCGGTCATGTTCACTTCGGACTGCCCGGTCTGCGATCCGGACCCCATGGTGGGCATTCACGCAGCGGTGACACGGCAGCGCGAGGACGGCACACCGACCGCCGGCTGGTATCCCGAGCAGCGGGTAACCGTGGAAGAAGCGTTGCGGGCATACACGTTCACGCCGGCCGCCGTCCACGGCCAGCAGAGACATCTGGGAAGCATTTCGGCAGGGAAATACGCCGACCTGGTGGTTCTGTCCGAAGACCTGTTCTCGGTGGACCCGGCCCGCATCGCCGGGGTGAAAGTGGAC
>JASFPT010000221.1:0-7285 GCA_050115795.1 Desulfobacterales bacterium | reverse complement strand
TATCAATATTGATCGAGGTTCCATCCTGATCCTTTTCAAAAGAAAGGAAATCGAAAACCAAAAATTACAGATGCCGACAAAGACCGGCTTTCGTTGATCGGCAAGATTCATGTGCAGAGGTGCTTTGGGCCGGGTGTTCCGCCTTGTTGTTGGTATTGCCCTGAGGGAAAGGCTCTGGTAGCATGATGAACAATTGGCAGCCGACAGTTCCGACGCTATAACCGGAGAGTATCATGAGTGACACAGAAAGGCCTTATCACCTGCGTTCCAAAATCTGGATCGAAGATGGAAAGGGAGCCATGGTCTTCGGCCTTGGGCGTTACCGGATCCTGGATGCGGTGGATCGCCTCGGTTCGCTGCAGGCCGCTTCCCGCGAGTTGAAGATGAGCTACCGGGCCGTGTGGTGCCGCATTCACGTTTCCGAAGAACGGCTCGGAAAGACTCTGGTGGCTCGAGATGGAAAAGGCTCCCGGCTCACCGGTTTTGCCCAGAACCTGATGAAGCAGTTTCGCCGCCTTCAGGCCATCGTGGAGGCCGAGTCCGACGAAGTCTACGAAACCCTGCTGGCCGAGCACATCGAGAACGAGAAGGAACCAAAAGCGTAATGAGAAAACTGGCCGATCGGATTTGCGCCCTCGTTCGAAGCGGCCGCCCCGCGGCGGTGGCCACCATTCTCAGCCGCAAGGGGTCGGCCCCCCGGACCGCCGGCAGCAAGATGGTGGTCGACGGTGACGGCGGGTTTGCGGGGACCATCGGCGGGGGTAAATTCGAGGCTGACGTGCTGGAAGAAGCCCGGGCGGTCTTGGCCGAAGGCTGCCCCCGGAAAATGTTCGTCGACCTGACCCACGACGATGTTTCGGCGATGGACATGATCTGCGGCGGGAAAATGGAGGTGCTCGTCGACTACCTGCCCCCGGATGAGGCGGCAGCGGCCGTTTTCGAGGCGTGGCGTGGCGCCCTGACCGAAACCCGAAACGGCTCGCTGGTCACGGTGATGACCGGAACCGGCGCCGCCGTTGAAAAAACCGCCCACTGCATGGTCTTTGCCGATGGAACGGTTGTCGGGAGCTGGCCGCTTTCAGAGGCGCTTCGGGACCGGGTGGCAAAGGAAGCCGGTGCGGCCGCCGCCTCCCGGATAATCGAGGCCGAAGCGGTGCAGCTTTTGGTGGAGCCGGCATCGGTTCCCAAGACGCTGATCGTCTTTGGCGCCGGCCACGTCTCGATGCCCACCGCCCGGCTGGCCGCCGGGGTCGGCTTCCGGGTGGTCGTGGTCGACGACCGAAGCGAGTTTGCCAACCGGGAGCGGTTTGCCGAGGCCGCCGACATCGTGGTGCCAAAAGACTTTGCCGCGGCATTTTCCATGCTTTTCATCGATCCGGATACCTTCTTGGTCATCGTCACCCGGGGCCACCGGTTCGACAAGGAGGTTCTGGCCGAGGCCCTGCACACCGAGGCCGCCTACATCGGCATGATCGGCAGCCGCCGCAAGCGAAACGCCATCTACGCCGCCCTGAAAAAGGAAGGCTTTTCCGACACCGACCTTGCCCGGGTCCACTGCCCCATCGGGCTTTCCATCGGCGCCGAAAGCCCCGAGGAGATCGCCGTGAGCATCGTGGGCGAGCTGGTTCAGCACAGGGCCGCTATGAAAAAAGAATAGAATCGATCCAGTGGCAACTGGGTTCGGAAAAAGGGGGATTGAGTAGGCAGTAAGCAGTAGGCAGTCGGTAGAAAGCAAAACAAGATGTATAGGGTGCTTTCTGCTTTCTGCTTGGTGCCTATCTCTTACTGCCTACTGCTTTTCTGGGATGCTTTGATGCCTTCTTCCAGTATCGCCGCCGTCATCCTGAGCGCCGGGGCTTCCAGCCGCATGGGAGCGTTCAAGCCCCTGCTCGGACTCGGGGCAAAGACCCTCCTCGAGCATGTCGTCGAAACGGCCCGGTCCGCCGGGGTCGAGGAGATCCGGGTGGTGGTCGGCCACCGGGCGGGAGAGCTGGCGCCGGTGGTCGAAAAGGCGGGGGCCGAAGCGATTTTCAATCGCAACCATGATCGAGGAATGTTCTCGTCGGTGTGCGCCGGGATAAAGAGCCTCGACCCTGCCGTTGCCGCCTTTTTTCTGCTTCCGGTCGACATTGCCCTGGTTCGGCCCGCCACCTTCCGCCGGCTGGCCGCGGCATGGGTCCGGCACCCGGGGCGGATCGTCTACCCGGTTTTTGCCGGTAAAAGAGGCCACCCGCCCCTTGTGCCGGCGGCGCTGATTCCTGCCATCCTGCAAAGCCAGGGTGACGGGGGGCTGCAAAAGGTGCTCGAAGGATACGAGGACCGGGCCCTGGACGCGGACGTGGCAGACGAAAACATCCTGTTCGACGTGGACCGGCCCCAGGATTACGAGACGGCCAGGGACCGGTTCGTGCGCCTGTCCGACCCCTCCGCGGCCGAGTGCGAGGCGATTCTTTTTAATATCCACCCGGTCGGCGAAGCGGCGGTTCGCCACGGCCGAGCGGTGCAGCAGGCGTCCGGGGCTCTCTGCCGCGCCCTGAACCGGGCAGGGGCGGGGATAGACGAGAACCGGGTCATGGCCGGAGCGCTTCTTCACGACATCGCCAAAGGCGCCCCCGACCATGCCGCCGAAGGCGGCCGGATGCTCGCAGCGCTCGGTTTTGCGAAGGTCGGGGCGATCGTGGCCGCCCATACCGATCTTCCAGAAGAAGAAATCGCCGATCCGAAAGAAGCCGCCGTCGTCTACCTGGCCGACAAGCTGGTGTCCGGTGCGCGTTTCGTTTCCCTCCAATCGCGGTTCGATGCCGCGATGGAGCGCTTCGGAAGCGACCCTGCCGCCCGGGCCGCGGTCGAGCGGCGTCGCAAAGCCGCGCTGGCCGTCAAGCAGAAGGTGGAAGAAAGAACGGGTTTGACGGTGGAGGAGATCCTGTCGGATGCGGGGATTCGGTGCGGAAAAACAGTAAGCAGTAAGCAGTAGGCAGCACGGAGAAAACAAAATAGGATCTTTCTTGCCACTTTCTGCTTTCTGTTCTCTGCTTACTGCCTACCGCTTGTGCCCCGGAGCGGGGTGGTTTCGGATTGCATCGGAAATTTCGCAGCGATGAAGATCTATCTGTTCAGACACGGTGAGGTTCAAGGGACCGGAGAAAAGATCTTTCTCGGGCGGACCGATGCGCCCTTGAGTTCTGAGGGGCGGCGCCAGGCCGAGGCCTGGCGGGCGCATTTTCCCGGCCGTCTTCCCGGCCGGATCGTGGCAAGTCCGCTTGGCCGGTCGCTCGAATTCGCCCGGATCGTGGCCGGGGAGCGGGCAATGGAGGTGGAAGTTTCCCCCGCTTTTTCCGAGATCGACCTGGGCGACTGGGACGGACGGCCCATGGCCGAAATTCGAGACCGCGATCCGGATGTCTGGAAGGCCCGGGGGCAGGATTTCGCCGGGTTTCGCCCCCCCGGGGGGGAGAGCTTTTCCGACGTGCACAGCCGCGTGGTGCCGGCCTTCGAGAAGCTTGCAGGAGAAGTCGAGTCGGGCCTGTTGCTGGTCTGCCACGCCGGCGTCAACCGGGTGATCCTCTGCCACCTTCTGGGGATGCCGCTTGCAAACCTGTTTCGATTGGGCCAGGATTCGGGGTGTTTGAATGTGATTGAAAAAGGGGCGGCGGGGTTTCGGGTGAAGGCGTTAAATTGCCTTTGCCCTTGTGATAATTTTTAAAAATCATTGTCATCCCAATTTTTGGGTTGTTCCTTTTCTTTGCTCGCCCAAAGAAAAGGAACTGAAAAGAAACGGCGCCCAGCGTCCCGCTTTTCCCTGCTTGTCCCGAGCATAGTCGAGGGGCGCTTCTCGAACCGGGCGGGGCCCTTTCGAACTCGGCCCCTGAAGAACAGGGGCCTCAAACAGCGAAAGGGCCTTTTCCCGCCCGTTTCTGCGATGCTCGGCGCGGTACGACGGGGAAACTCTCCCCGGAGCTTTTTTTGAAAATTATTGCGAAACCAGTTCAAGTGAACTTCCCGAAGAATCGCGATTTTCCATTCGACGTTCATTGGTTTTTTACCCATAGCGATGACCGAAGAAATCAAGAAAATAGACGCCTCCTGTCTTATCCTGGCCGGCGGCCAGGGCAGACGGCTCACACCCGACAAGCCGCTGCTCGAGGTCGACGGCATCCCCATCATCGAACGGGTGGCCCGGGTGGTCGTGCCCTTGTTCGAAGAAGTGATCGTGGTGACCAACTCGCCGGAAAAGTACCCCTTTCTCTCCCTTCCCCTTGCAGCCGACGAGCGGCCCGGGTGCGGTCCCCTGATGGGCATCTACAGCGGGCTGAAGCGGATTCGAAACGATGCGGCCTTTGTGTGTGCCGCGGACATGCCCTTTTTGAACGAAGCGGTGATCCGGGCCGAGTATGAAGCCCTCGGGGACTTCGACGTGGTGGTCCCCTGGCCGAGAAAAAGGCCCCAGTTTCTGCACGCCTTCTACCGCAGCCGCTGCCTTGGCGCCATCAAGGAAAGTCTCGATGCCGACTGTTACAAGGTCGAGGCCATGACCCAACGCTGCAAGACCCTGCGCCTGAACGGCGACTGGTTCCGGCGGCACGGGCTGGCCGACGCCGTGGACCTTGCCTTTGCCAACATCAACACCTTCCAGGACTTTTGCCGCTGGGGCGGGACCGAAGCGGGAGGGTGCGTTGCGGAAACGGCCGGCGGCCAGCACCGGCAATCGGAAAACAACGAAAACGGAGTCCTGCGGCTGATCTCCGCCGGTGTCCTGGAAAAGATCCGGGAAACGCTGATCGCGCAGGAAAGCGCGTATCAGCAACAGTCGGCCGAAGAGGCCTTTTCCAGCATCTGGACCCACAGCTCCCGGGTGGGCCGTATCGCCTTTCACATTGCAAGAGAAGAGGGATTTGAAAAAGTGCCGGCTCTGCTTGCCGGCCTGCTGCACGACATTGGAAAATTCGCCCACGGGACCTATCACGAAAACGAGACCCCCGAAGAAGAAAACGCCGCCCGCATCGCGGAACGGCTCCTGGCCGGCACCGAATACGCAAAATGGATCCCGGTCATCCAGGAAGCCGTCCTGACCACCTACCTGGAGGGAAAGGCGACCAGCGACATCGGAAGAGCGGTCTACGATGCGGACTGTCTCGACAAGCTCGGCAACATGGGGGTGGTCCAGTTCTTTGCCAAAAAGGCGCTCCGCCGGCAGTTTCTGGACGACGAAGTGCTCATCAAAACCAGCATCGAACTCACCTACGCCCATCACGCCCCGGATACGCTCAAGACCGCCACGGGAAGAGCCCTTGCCCGGGAGCGGAGCACTCGAACGCGCCGATTCTACACGGAGCTTCTGGCAGAATGGCGACAGCTCGGGCTCGGTGATTTTTTCGTCGCCGAAGAGGAGATCGCCGGGATCGTCTGCATTCTCGTGGTCCCCCGTACTTGTAGATGCGGCGGCCGGCTGGCCATCGAATCCGACATCCAGGACGCGGTCAAGTGTCGGTCGGTGGTCGTAACCTACCGGTGCGCTGCCTGCAATGTCGAACGAGATTTTTCCTTCTGTCTTCCGAACGTGAAAGGCCTTCCTCTGAAAACGGCAGGTGAATGAAAGGGTTCATTGACGGGTGTGGCTTGAACCTTTAAGCCTGCAACAATGAAAGGAAGCCTGCCGATGAGCATTTTTGAAGGGCTTTACCGTTCCCTGAAAAATCGGGCGGGCCAAGCGACCGTGGAAACGGTTTCCATCGGCCTGGGCTACACCGCCGTGTCCGTCGCCGACGGCGGCATCGGTCTGGCCTGCACCATGCTCGATTCGGTCAAGACCTGCCACCTCGCCGGCGACCTGCCCGATTTCGAAGGAAAGCCGGCCTCCGACCTGCTCGGCTATCTTCTCTCCGACTCCCCGATCCAGCGGACCCTGGCCCTGGCCCTGTCAAACGCCCTGAATCACACCGCTGCGCTTTTACTCCCCGAAGACCGGCACAACGAGGTGCTCTTCGACCGGCTCGGCATCGAGCACGGGGCCAAAGTGGCCATGGTGGGCCACTTCGGCCCCCTCATCCAGAAGCTGGGCGAACTGGGGGCCGAACTGGAGATGATCGACAAGGGAAGAGGGGAGGGCGACGAGGGGGCGCTGATGGCAAGGCTGGCGGACTGGGCGGACGCCCTGATCCTGACTTCCACCTCCCTGATCAACGGAACCGCCGAAACG
Source organism: Desulfobacterales bacterium (assembly GCA_050115795.1). Taxonomy (GTDB): domain Bacteria; phylum Desulfobacterota; class Desulfobacteria; order Desulfobacterales; family CAFBRK01; genus JAIPEL01. The sequence goes on along the minus strand of JASFPT010000221.1, from coordinate 1,089 downwards.
TTTCTGTCGGCCGTCGGGCCCGGCGTAAAAGTGGCGATGCTCGGCCCGAGCACCCCGCTGGTGGCCGAAGCCTTTGAGGGGATGCCGGTTCACCTTTTGGGGGGAACCGTCCCGGTGGACGCGGCCAGGACCTTTGTCGCAATCCGTCACGGCCGGGGCACGCCGGTGCTCCAGCGGTTCGCGAAAAAGACCTTCCTGGAGCTTCCCGCCTGATCCAGGCAAGCAACCTGACCGGCGGCGGAAAAAGATGAAGCACTTCGGTTACGGCCAGATCCTGATCGCTCTTTTTGCCGTGCTGCTCCTATCTGCATGCGGGCCGCCGAAATGGGCGATTCAGCGGTGGGGCGAAGACCAGTACATGTCCTACCGGATCGACTTTGCTAAAAACGTCTATGTGACCGTCAACCCGGCAAAAGACGATCTGCTCCGATTCTCCTACTACCTTCTCGGCACGCCGCGGCTGGGCAGGAGCCTGACAGGAGAAAACGGCAAGGCAGAGCCGTTGTCGGACCGCGCCTTTTACGTGGACGTCTCGGCGGCCGGCGTCAACCACGACTACTATCTCGGCCCGGACCGGCCCGAAACTCTGGCGGCCTTTTACCGGAACGTGATCATGGCCGCCGGCGTCGACCCGCTGAAGGGGCCGGGCGTGTTGGAAACCGACCGGCCGCAGGTCTACGCCGTCTCTCCATGAACCGGTTTGTGGTGAAACCGATCAAAGATGATCGCTTTTAACCGTGCATGGTGATCTTCTCGATATCCGGGATTGGGCGAAGATGGTAATATAGTGTTTGCGGCGCCGGTTCGAAATGGACGGGAACGCCGAATCTGTCCGACGCTGGATGCCCACAGCCCCGACACCGAACGCTGCTGGAAGTATCGGTGGAATAGGAGGTCAAAAATATCCCGAATTCGATCCGCAATTGGATAGACTCCATTGATTCAACCCTTGCGGTTTGGTGTAGGTTGGACTTTCAAACGATTTGAAAGGAGGTTGGTAGATGCAAAAGGCGGGTGATGGAAACTACTGGAGCCCCTATATTGCCGGTGCCTGCGCCGGGCTTGTGCTGGTGCTCTCGGTCTGGTTCA
>JASFPT010000220.1:0-7298 GCA_050115795.1 Desulfobacterales bacterium | reverse complement strand
GTTGTATTGCGGGCCCTGAATCCTGCGGATAGACATCGCTCGCATCCTCCCGGCAGTGCTCCGCTTTTCCTTCGGAATGCCCTTTGCCTCGACGAGGTTTTATTCCGGTTGTATCTCAGCGAAGTGGGGCGAAGTCGCTTTTCGATCGGCCCAATCGGGCGTTGAGCAAGACAGCCAAAGGTTCAAAAAAACCGCAGGAATGTATCAGAATGGGCCAGAGCGGCCGCATGGGCACCTCCAAGGTGCCGTAATCATCTATTATCTGAATATTTTTCGAATTTTTCACTCGCTGCCGCAGGCGAGGGTTCGGCCGCTGCCCGAGCCCGGAATGCCGTCGGCAGCATCGACAGCAGCCTCATCCGCGCAAGCCAAAGCGGCACCGCCGCAATCTCAGAACGTTTCAACGAGGATTTGCTCCTCATTCGGAAGCCGAATAACCGCGGCAGACCTGCGACCGAAAGCCACCTCCCTCACCCCGTCGTCCCGGAAAACCGATCCGAACCGTTTGCCCATGTGCGCCTCCTGCCCGGGGAGATCATGCGGCCTTTGGCCGGTCTGCTCGCGGCCGCGGGGAGAGGCGCCCGAAGCGCTCGAGTCCGCAAGGCGGCGGTGGGAGAAGCAATTTTATCCGTATCGAATTGCCCCATGCCCTGTCAAAAACCGGCGGGGAAGCCCCATGGATACCTCCTTTTGCTCAACTCCATTAAATAATTCAATAATCAGCTTGAAAAAGGAGACCCGAGTTTGATATCTACATACGTTGTCGGTTTTCAGGGCAGGAAACCGATGCGGAGAAGGGGGCATACGGATTTTCCCTTTCAGCCGAAGCCCTTTCCGGACGGCGCTTCGCCCCGGTTGGGCGACCGGCCTGCCACAGCCCCGAGGGAGGTCTGCCATTGGAATACACATTGGATCAAGACCAGCTCGATGAGATCGAAAGGATTCTGCAAGCTGAATTCATTGAACTGGGCGTTCATTGCGTCTGCATGATCGACATGGCTGGAAACATCGTTTCGAATCTGGACAACGGGGAGGTTTCCTTCGATGTTTACTCTCTTGCCGCCCTGGCTGCAGGAAACTTCGGAGCCGTCAGCGCCATGGCGAACATGGTCGGAGAATCGGAGTTCTCCCTTCTGTTTCACAAAGGAAAAGAAGAAAACATCCATTTCAGCCGGGTGACCGAAGACTTTCTGCTGATCACGATTTTCGGCAAGGAGACTTCACTCGGATTCCTGCGCCTGAAAGTCGCCGAAGCGATCAAGAAGTTCCAAACGATCCTCAAGACCGGATAACCGAAAGCCGGAGGCCGACACTGCCGATACCATCGGCGGCCTGCGAAAGGTGAAGATACGTGGCGTTCATCAATCTGAAAAAGAAGGAAGTCCAGGCAAAAATCGTCTACTATGGACCCGGCCGGGGCGGAAAGACCACCAATCTGGAGTTTATCCACAAGAAGTTCAGAAATCGGATCCCGACGGATCTGGTGGCGATCAAGACCCACGGCGACCGGACCCTGTTTTTCGATTTTCTCCCCTTCGATATCGGCTCCATCAAGGGTTACAGCGTTCGGATGCAGCTCTACACGGTTCCGGGTCAGGTGAAATACAACGCCACCCGCAGGCTCGTCCTTCGCGGGGTGGATGGCATCGTCTTTGTGGCCGATTCCATGAAGCTCAGAAGAGAGAAGAACATCATCGCGCTGCAAAATGCCAGGGAAAACCTGGTCGCCTACAAAAAGGATCTGGCAAAGATGCCCCTGGTCTTCCAATACAACAAGAGAGATTTGGGGGATCAGGGGATTCCGCTGCTTTCCGTGGAGACGCTGCAAAAGGACCTGAATGCGAAACTCAACGCTCCTTATTTCGAGGCCAGCGCCCTGGAGGGTATCAAGGTGGTGGAGACGCTGAAAAAGATCATCTCGCTGACCATGGCCTCATTGTCCAAGGATCTCGAATAGGAGGCTTTCCTTGTCCGACGATCAAAAACCGATCGACAAAGAAGTGGACGGGCAGCTCGAATATCTCTTTGCCGAAACCGCGGCTGACAACGGGGAAACCGATGCGAATCAGCTCCCGGACCCCCTTCGTGAATTGAAGGCGATTTTCCTGGCCGTGGACTGGGAGATCAACGACGACATCATGAGCGCTCTGCTCCGTCAGATTGATATCCTGAAAGCGACCTTTGCCGAAGATCGCATCATGACGCTGTTTCTTCAGCTTCTGGCCGCAGTCGGAAAATACATCAAGGCCCAGAAGGCCAATGCGCACCCGGATGCCGTCAAGCTGCTCAACTCCATCTTCACAAGCCTCCAGATCGTCTCCATGACGGAAGGGATTTCAGAGGCGAAACGGAAGAAAATTCTTCGAATTGAGGTTCAGCGGTTTCAAGCCCTGAAAGAAAAGCTGGCCCGGAAAAAAGAATCGGCCCGGGCGGCTCCGCAGGCGAAGGCGAACCACTTCACGGAAGCGCGGTCCGAAGAGATGCCGGCGGCGCTGCTCTATGTGCTGGAGGAGATTCGCAAGACGATCCGCGCCGAATTCGCAGCGCTGAAAAAGGAATTGAAATCCTGACCGCCGTACCCCAGCAGCGAGGTCGAGCCGCGATGATGTGAGCCGTTATCTCGACTCAGGAGGGTGAATGAAAATACCGCCAGCGCAGCTGCCGTCGACCGTTTTTCAACGGGTGATCCGGGAAGAAACGGGTCAGGTGTCGCTGGACAGCCAGACCTTGACCTTTTTCGTCGAAGTCGACGGGAAAAAAACGGCGGCTGAAATCGCCGAAAAGTGCGGGCTCGCCCAGGCCGAGGTTCGGGAAATCGTCGACCGGTTGCTGGAAGCGGCATTGATCGAGCCGCTGCGCGCTGCTGCGGATCTCGTCGATCTCCAGTTTATGGCGTTTCTGCAGCGGCAGTTGTCCATGGCCATCGGGCCGATCGCCGGTGTCATCATCGAAGATGCGCTGGCGGATCTGGGCTTGCGGATCGATGCCGTGCCGACCCGCCAGGCGCCGGAGCTGGTGGAAGTGCTCGCTCGCGAAATCCAGCGTGAGCAGCAGCGAATCGAATTCAAGCAGAACATGGTGAAGATCATCCTGGAGAAAGGATATTCAGCCTAATGATCGTATTCTGCGAAGAATGTGGAAAGCGATACCGAATCGACCCCGTTAAGATCAAGGGAGAAAAGGCGCGTCTGAAGTGCAAAACCTGCGGCCATGTGATCACCATCGTGCGGCCCGGGCCCGAAGCGGCAAAAACGCCCCCCCCGCCAGAGCCGGAAAAGGCGAAGGCAAAGGAGGTTCCGGCAACCGTCGAGATGACGCGCGAAGCTCTCCAGGGCGTCGAGCAGACCCCCGAATCGGGTCGCGAGGCGCCTGCCCCATCCCGGAAAAAGCGCAGGTTTCGATTCGGCATCACTGCCAAGGTCTTTTTGACCATGTTGCTGGTCAGCCTCGTGCCGCTGATCATTTTGGGTGCTGTCGCCTACCAGCAGGCGGAAAGCCGAATCCGCAGCGACCGGGAACAGCTCATGGGTGCCATCGCCGAAGGGCTGGCCAATCACGTGGACGAGTGGTTCGACAAAAATCTGCGGGTTATGCAGGCGCTATCCGAGATGCCCGAGATTCAGTCCATGGACCGGTTGCGCCAGGAGCCACTGCTCAAAGCCGTTCACGAGGCCTATCCCTGGATGTACCTCGTTTTTACAACCGACAGAAGGGGCATGAACGTTGCGCGAGACGATGGCAAGGCCCTGCGCGACTATTCCGACCGCCAGTACTACAAGGATGTCATGGCGGGTAAAGCGTTCGCCTGGCAGACCCTGATCGGAAAGACCTCCAAAAAGCCTGCGGTGGTCCTGGCCGTTCCGATCAAACGGGGAGACAATATTGTCGGGGTCATGGCCAACGCCATGACCATCGACGACATATCCAAACGAATCGCCACGTGGCGGGAGGGCAATACCGGCTATGCCTTTCTGGTGGACGAAACGGCCAAAGTCGTTGCCCACCCGAGCCGAACCTTCACCCTGCAGCAGAAGAACTTGAGCGGCCACCCACTGGTTTCCGCCTTCAAGAGAGGACGAACCGGGGTGCAGTATTTTGACGATGAAAAGGGGGAGCCCTCCCTGGGATACACCGCAAAGACGCGCTACGGGTGGGTGCTGGCGGTTCAACAGCAAAAGAAGGAAGCCTTTGCCGTACTCCAGCAGATCGCCTTTTTCGGCATGATTTTGTTGGGAGCGACGATCCTGGTGGTTTTGCTGGTGGCCATGGTCGCCGGCCGCGCGATCACCCGGCCCATCAACCAGTTGACCGATGTCGCAGAGCGCATCAGTCTCGGTGAACTGGATGCGGAAATCCGCGTCAAGTCCAAAGATGAGATCGGCGATCTGGGCGGCGCCATCCAGCGGATGGCCGACAGCATCCGCCTTTCCATCGAAAGATTGCGGCGTCGGAGGGGATGAACCAGCAAGCGCCGGTAAAAGCCCCATAACCAAAACGACGGCAGGGCGTTTGCCCTGCTGTCGGAGCCGATGGTCTTCGACGGACCTACAATCCTATGATCTTTTTCCCTAAATACAATCCGATCATTCAGAACCTGAACAGCTACTATGTCGACATCCGCAAGGTGTTTGAACATTACCAGGGCCAGATTCCTTCGGGGGCGGTTCATTTCAAGGCCCCAACCATGGAAGGCGTTGTCTTTTTCGACGAAACAGAGCCGCTGTGCGGAATGGTCGAGGGGCGCGACGGCGCCGTTTACGGAGAGGCGGCCGTCGAGCACCTGGTGAAGGCGGCCGCCAATATCAATTTCAACCTCGGTGTCTACGAGATCGAGCCGGAAAAAATCTTTTTTTGGACGCACCTTTACGATGCCCGTCCGATATACGACAATTTGAGCGCGGAATTCACGGACCTGGACGGACTGGTCAAGAAGATGAAGTCAGAAGGCCTGACCGGCCTGATCGAGGTGCGGGGACCGAAAGACCGGCCTGTCGGGGTAATCCTGTTTGAAAACGGCGGTATCCTGGAAATTTTCTGTTCCCTGGTCGGCAACGGATCCGAACCGATCGAAGACCGGATGGGCGCCTTGCTCGAAACATCCCGCAATGGCGGGTCCACCTTCAGCGTCCGACAGATTTCGCCTCCTTCTGCGGCCGATGCCGCCCCTGTCACAGCGGCTGGCGGAAACACAACGGAGCGCGATTTTACAATGTTCGAAGAGCTGATCGACATTTTCGAGCGCGCCGTGATATCCAATCGGAAGGACTTCAAAAACCTGTTTCGCCGATGCTGCATCGACAACGCCGAGCGCTTTGATTTCCTGGATCCGTTTGTCGGTGAATTCGATTATTCGCAGAAGAAGGTGACCTTCACCGGGGATGCCGATGACAAAGCCCTGGCCCGGGGGCTTTTGACCATACTTACAGAGCTGGCCGACGAGCTCCAAATATCGAATCAGGTCCGGCATGCGATGAACCGATGGGCCAACCGCTGGGAATCCGTGCTCGGTCGCTACGATATCCAGGGATAGCGGTCGGCCCGGATGCCGCAGAGCCGGTCTGGGCTGCTCCGGCCATGCGATCGAACCGGACAGGGCGATGCGGTATCGATTGAACGGGGCCAGCTCGCGAGACCGCGAGAGGTGCCGGCGCACGCGCACCATCGCGACAAGGGCGTTTTCCGGAAGACATGAAATCAAGGTCAACTCAAAAATCGATCGATGATTTCCAGGGCAGCTTCACCGATTTCATCGACCGCGTCCCGTTTGGGGTCTACCGCTCCTCCATTGAGGGAATGCTGACGTTTGGCAACCGCGCCCTGGCCCGGATTTTTGGTTTCCAATCCGTCGATGAGATGAGGTGCTTTCCGTTGGTCCGGCTCTATCGCTCGAAGATGGATCGGGGGGATCTGATCAATGAACTGATCCGCTCCGGCTTCGTCGAAGACCGTCCCATTGAATTCCAGCGCTTGGACGGCTCACGTATTTGGTGTTCGGTGACGGCTCAGGCGGTGAGGGATACGGATGGAAACATGACCCACATGGACGGGATTCTGCGGGATATTACCCCCGAAAAAGAGCCCCGAAAGGCCCTGGCGCATCTGGTCGATTTCGTCCCGTCCCGGCGGGAATTTTCCTTTTCGCTCGACGACGGGGGGCTGATTCAACGTATCGATCCGGAGGGTGCCGAAATCTTCGGTTACGATGCTGCGGAGATGGTCGGCAACCCGCTTTCGGCCTACATCGCCCCGAAGCATCGGCAAATGTTCAGCGGCTTTTTTGCCGATGTGCTCAAGCAAAACGCCTCGGAGGGGATTCTCATCTTCAACGACCGGGAGGGCAAAGCCCGCCACCTGATGGTTCATGCCCGAAACGCAGACCGGGAAGGGGAGCCAGGCCGTGTTTGCGGCGTCGGCCGGGACGTTACCCGTATCGTCGAAAATCAGCAGGAAAGGTTGGATCAGGAGCGTCTTCAGGGGGTCATCGAAATGGCTGGTGGCGTGGCCCATCGGTTGAACCAGCCGTTGACGCTGATCGCCAACCTCGTCAACGAAATCGTGGCCGACACACCTCCGGAAGACCCGCGGACGGAAAAGCTTGCCCGGGTGCAGTCTCAAGTGCAAAGATTGATTGAAATTACTAAGAAAATCGGAAAGATTCGAAAATACAAGTTGATGGATTATGTCGCAGGGGTCCGGATCGTCGATATCGATCAGGCTTCCTGATGCCAGAAGGACAACGGTGATGGCCAAGCTCGTTCTGATTGTGGACGACGATGTGGAAATGCTTCGTTCCCTGGAGCAGGGCCTGGAGAAATATCGAGACACGTTTTCCGTGGTCGCGGCACAAAGCGGGTCGGAAGCGTTGGCGATTCTCAAAAAGCAGGCGGTATCGCTGCTCATCACCGACCTGAAGATGCCGGAGATGGACGGCTTCGATCTGATGGGGCACGTCATGGATTCTTTTCCGGATATTCCGGTCATTATCCTCACCGGCTACAGCACCCCGGAGATGAAGGAGATGGCCAAAAGAGGGGGTGCCGTCAGCTACATCGCCAAGCCGTTTCTGATCGAGAACGTCGCCCGTAAAATTATGACGACCCTGCGTCGGGAGTCGGAGGGCGGAACCCTCCACGGGGTCTCATCGGGCATTTTCCTCCAGCTGATCGAGATGGAGGAGCGGACATGCACGATCCGCATCAGCGAGAAACGGAAACGGAAAAAGGGGGTTCTCTTTTTCAAGGACGGCGGACTGCTCGATGCGCGGTACGGAAATCTTCAGGGCGTGGAGGCCGCATACG
>JASFPT010000219.1:0-7301 GCA_050115795.1 Desulfobacterales bacterium | reverse complement strand
AAAGTAGAGGAACACCTTCTTTTCCTGCTCCTTTCCAAGGTTGCGGGCCTCCCGGTAATCGTACCAGTTGACCCGGTCTGCAGCCCTGGCCGCCGCAGGCAAAAGGGCTGAAACAATCAAAAACACTCCCATGGTGATGAGCAGCGTCGATCGCTTCATGGGATCCTTTCTTTCCGTCTACAGATGAATCATGTCGAAAATGAGCCCGAAACCAAGGAGAATCAGAAGGACCCCTGCGGCCGGGTTGACGTATTGCATGAACGCCTTGGCCCGTTTGAGAAATCTCAGCATCAGATGGATGAAAACGGAGATCAGCAGAAACGGAATGGCCAGCCCGGCCGAGTACACGGCCAGCAGAAAAACCCCCTCTGCAACCGTCTGCTGGCTGCCGGCCAGAATCAGAATGCTTCCCAGCAGCGGACCGATGCACGGGCTCCAGCCGGCGCCGAAGGCCATCCCCACCAGATAAGTCCCGGCCAGGTGAAGGGGGCGTCTGCGGGTTTGGAGGCGTTTTTCAACGTCGAGTCCGCGGATGTGAAAAATGCCGGAGATGTGAAGCCCCAGAACGATGATCACCACCCCGCCCACGATGCGGATCGTATCCCGGTGGGTTCCGATCATTCCCCCCAGAAAAGACGCCGATGCTCCCATCAGGATAAAAACGGTCGAAAAGCCCAGGACGTAGGCGACGGTGGCCCCCACCACCCGGCCGCGGAGCCGGGCGTTTTCTTCGGTGGTGAGCCGGTCCAGGCTGTATCCGGTGATAAAGGTGAAGTAGGCCGGAATCAGCGGCAGCACGCAGGGCGAAAAAAAGGAGAGAATCCCGGCGGCAAGGGCGGCCGGATATGTGACGCTTTCGGTGAGCATGGGATTTTGGAGCCTTTTTCGGCCTTTTTGTTACATCACAAAACCGCTTCCGCGGTTTAATGAAAAAGTCAGCATGGCAAAATGCGGTCGCAGGGGAAACTTTATCCCATCAAGACACACCGCTGATCGGGCGGTAAAATCCATCCATGCAGGAATCGAGACCCGGTCTTTTCATTCGAAGTTCATCTCCTGTTCTCTACCGGCTGAGTTCTTCACTGCGTCGGGCTGCAGCCCGGATGGCTTCGATCACGGTCTCCATGACGCGGCCGGCATCGAGAACGTCGACGGCCGCCTGGGTCGTGCCGGCCGGGGAGGTGACTTTTTCCCGCAGCGCCTCCGGGCTGTCGCCGGTCTTTTCCATGAGGGCCACGGCCCCCTTCAGGGTTTGAAGCGCCAGCAGCGCGGCCTGTTCCGGGGCAAAACCGAGACTTTCACCGGCCTTGCCCATGGCCTCGGCCAGGTAGAACAGATAAGCCGGCCCCGAGCCGGAAAGCGCCGTCACCCCGTCCATGGCCGCTTCCGCAACTTCGATCACCTTTCCCATCGATTCGAGCAGTTTGCGGGTGATCTGCAAATCGTTGCCGTCGGCGTGCCGGTTCGGACTCATTGCCGACATGCCGGTCAGCACCAGGGCCGGGGTGTTGGGCATGACCCGGATAATCGGGAGCGTTTTCTGCTGCTCGGCCGAAAGGGGGGCATAGAGCATCGCCTCGAGCTTTTCAATCCGGGTGCCGGCGCAGATGGAGACGAACCGCTTGCGACCCTTTACGCCGTAGCCGGGCTGCGCCGTCAACTCTGAAAGCACCGCAGCCACCTTTTGGGGCTTGACCGCCAGGACGACCAGATCGGAGGCGGAAAAAGCCTGCAGGTTGTCGGCGGCGGTTCTCGTGCCGTAAACCTCGGCGAGCGACTTCAACCGGCCCGGGTCCACGTCGGCCATGGTGATGTTCGATGATGGGCACGTCCCGGATTCGATGAGCGCGCCGGCGATGGCTTCGGCCATGTTTCCAGCGCCGATGAATCCGATCGTCAGCTCTTCAAATTGCACGCAGGTCTCCTTTCGGTCGCGTCGTGGGGGTCAGCGTAGCCCCTGGCCGCGCCCCCTGTCAATGGAATAGCCGGGCCTCTTTTTTGAAGGCCGCCGCGGTTGCAGCCGCCCCCTGGCTGCGATTCGGTTTGCCGCCGTCAGACGACGATGCCCGCTCGGGGCCTTTGCCTCAAAGCCCTTGACTTTGGAGGGAGAATATTCTTTACTGATATTCGCATTTTTTCCATAAACTTACATGCTGCGGTGCGTCTTTTGGGGACCTGCACGGCCTCCTTGGACCGCCGGGCATTTGACAAGCGCCCTCTCATGGGGCAAATGGTCGGCGGCTTCCGGGAATGAAAGCGTCCTGGGCCGATTGCGTTGAACACCATCAGACGGCACCACGATTCTTGTCATGTTCATACTCGGTCACTTTCTCGACGCCCTTTCGGTGGTCATTTACTACTCGCTGACCATCTATATGTGGCTGATCATCGCTCGAGCCATCCTGTCATGGGTCAGTCCGGATCCTTACAACCCGATCGTTCGATTCATCTACAACCTTACAGAACCGGTGATGTACCAGATTCGGAGTCGAATACCGGTCAGCTTCGGCGGAATCGACATCTCACCCATTCTCATTTTGCTCGTCATCATTTTCCTGCAAAAATTCGTTGTCGGCAGTTTGCAGGGAATCGCCCAGTCCCTGCTGATGCACTGAACCAAGCGGGAGTCAAGACATGAGACTAACAGCGCTCGACATCCAACAGCAACAGTTCAAGACCCGGATGCGGGGGTTCGACGTTCAGGAGGTGGATGTTTTTCTGGAGCAGATGGCCCGTGCCTTCGAAGAACTGCAGAGCGAAAACCAGCAGCTCAAAAATCGCATCGAGCGGCTTGAACACGAAAACCGGGGGTTCCACCAGCGGGAGGACACCTTCAAGCGGGTGATGCTCAACAGCCAGAAGGTCATTGAGCAGATGAAGAAAAACGCGCAGAAATCGGCGGAGCTGGTCCTTGCAGAGGCCGAGGTCAAGGCCGAGAAGATTGTCAGCAACGCCCACGGTCGGTTGGGCCGGCTTCAAGACGACATTGCCGAGCTCAAACGGCAGCGACTGCAGCTGGAAGTGCAACTCCGGTCGATCCTCGAGTCCCACTCAAAGCTTCTGGAAGCCAACGCCGAAGAAGCCCAGGCCTGGGATCAATCCGACGCCAAGGTTCAGGTCCTGAAAAAGTCCTGATCCCCCAGCGCGGCCGATGAAGCACAAAACCCTCTCTGAGATCGGGAGTCACCCATGGCCAAGATAGATGCCTTTTTCAAACTGATGAATGACCAAGGCGCCTCAGATTTGCATCTGATCTCCGGGCAACAGCCGGTCCTGCGGATCCGGGGCGATTTGGAGCGTGTCAAATACAAGGTGCTCGAAAACGACGAACTCAAGGCGATGCTCTATGAGATCGCACCGGAGCACAAGGTCAAGGAATTCGAGGAAACCGGCGACGTGGACTTTGGCTACGAAATTCCGGACCTGGCCCGGTACCGGGCCAATTTCTTCATGCAGAAGTACGGGGTCGCCGCCGTGTTCCGGGAGATTCCGACCAAGATCATGACGGCCGAGCAGCTCGGCCTGCCGCCGGTGATTGCAAAGCTCGCGGGACTCCCCCGGGGGCTGGTGGTGGTCACCGGGCCCACCGGCAGCGGAAAATCGACCACCCTGGCGGCCATAATCGATGTGGCCAATCGGTCCCGGAAAGATCACATCCTGACCATCGAGGATCCGATCGAGTTCGTTCATCAGAGCCACAGCTGCGTGGTCAACCATCGGGAGGTTGGCCAGCATACCAAATCTTTTGCCAATGCCCTTCGCGGTGCCCTCCGGGAAGACCCGGACATCATTCTCGTCGGTGAAATGCGGGATCTGGAGACGATTTCCCTGGCGGTGGAGGCCGCTTCCACCGGCCATCTGGTCTTCGGCACGCTGCACACCACCTCTGCGGCCAAGACCGTGGACCGGATCATCGAGGTGTTTCCCGATTCCGCCCAGGCCCAGATCCGGTCCACGCTGGCAGACGGCGTCCGGGCCATCATCGCCCAGACCCTGTTCAAACGACTCGATAAAAAGGGCCGGGTGGCCGCCTTGGAGATTCTGATCTGCACCCCGGCCGTTCGCAACCTGATCCGGGAAAACAAGACCTACCAGGTCCCCTCCATGATTCAGACCGGAAAGAAATACGGGATGCAGCTGCTCGACGACTCCATCATGGACCTGGTGGAAAAGCGGATCATCTCCCCTGACGACGCCTATGCCAAGGCGAACGAAAAAGCGCGGTTCCGGCCGCTGCTCAAGCATCCGCCCACCGATTTCACCGAAGCGTAAATCAAATCGCTGCGCGATTTGATGATTGGGTTCCAAAAAGGAGTCTGCCATGCGCAAGCAGGAGATCGACTATATTCTCACCAAAATGCTTGACTCTTACGGCAACGTTTCGGACCTCAACATCACGGCCGGCAAGCCCTTCCAGGTGGAGACCTCCGGAGAGCTCGCCAAGGTCGACATCGATCCGCCATTCGAGGAGCTGACGCCCTTTCAGACCGAAATGTTCGCCTTGAACCTGGTCAACCAGGACCGGCGCCTGACCGAGATCCTTCTGGCCGAAGGCTCTTGTGACCTTTCCTACGAGCTGCCCGGAAAGGCGCGTTTCCGGGTCAACATCTTTTCCCAGCGGAACAATTACTCGACGGTCCTCCGGAAGCTGGAGACCAAGATTCCGACGATCGAGGAAATGAACCTTCCCGATCCGTTTTACCGGGTCGCGAAGGAAAAAAACGGTATCGTTCTGGTGACCGGTGCCACCGGAAGCGGTAAATCGACCTCGCTGGCGGCCGTACTAAATGAGATCAACGAGGTAAAGTCGGTACACGTGGTCACCCTGGAAGACCCGGTGGAGTTCCAGCACCCCCACAAGAAGGCCACCTTCAACCAGCGGGAGATGGGAAACGATTTTGACACGTTTGCCAGCGGGCTGCGGGCCGCCCTTCGCCAGGCCCCGAAGGTGATTCTGGTGGGCGAAATGCGCGACCGGGAGACGGTGGAAATCGGCCTGTCGGCCGCAGAGACCGGCCACCTGGTCATGACCACGCTTCACACCGTGGACGCCGGCCAGACGATCAACCGGATCCTGGGCATGTTCTCCATCGAAGAGGAAAACCAGATCCGGATCCGTCTGGCCGACACCGTTCGATGGATCATCTGCCAGCGTCTGCTGCCCAAAGAGGGCGGGGGCCGGGTTGCCGCCTTCGAAATCATGGGGACCAACCTCCGGGTCAAGGACGCCATTCTTCACGGTGAATCGGAAGGCAAAACCTTCTACGAGATTATCGAGGCGGGCGCTGCATACGGCTGGATCACCTTCGACCAGTTCATCGTCGGACTGTACAAGAAGGGACTCATCAGCGAGGAAACCGCCCTGGCCTATTCCACCTCCAAGGGGATCGTGGGTCGCGGGATCGACAGCGTCAAGAGCTCCCGGGGGGAAAAGACGACCGACATCGAGGGCCTGGAGATCGACACCGGCTACGGCAAGAAGAAAAAATAGGAGCGAAACGATGGATGTGGTCTGCGACAAGTGCGAAGCGAAATTCAAGATCCCGGATGAAAAGGTGCCCAAGGGGCAAGCCTTTTCACTGGCCTGCCCGAAGTGCAAAAGCAAGATCACGGTCGATCCCCGTTCCGGCGCTGCGGCAGCATCCGGCGACGGCGGCGGCGGCGATGCCCTGGCGGAGGCGAGCACCGGTGATTACGACGCTTCCGACAAACCCTTCGATTTTCTCGAGGAGGGCGCCGAAACCGCCCTGGTCTGTGAAAGCGAGCCCGATCTGAGGGCGCAGGTGCGAACGGCCCTGCAGGACCTCGGCTACCAGATCCGGGAGCCGAAAACCCCCATCGAGGCGCTCAAGCAGATGCGGTTTCATGTCTTTGACGTCATCGTTCTCGACGAGCTGTTCGGCACCGAAGATCCCGACGAAAACAACGTGCTTCGCTTTCTGGAGCGCATGGCCATGGACACCCGCAGGGACATCTTTCTTGCCCTGATCACCGAGCGCTTTCGCACCAACGATCACATGGCCGCTTTCAACAAGAGCGTGAACATGGTCATCAACCGAAAAAACATCAACGATTTCGGCACCATCATCAAGCGCGGCGTGGCTGAGAACGTCGCCTTCTACCGGGTTTTCCGGGAGGCGATGCTCAAAACGGGAAGGGCGTGACAGATTTCATGTCCTTTTCTTTGCCCCCCTCTTAAAAATCCCTCTGCCTTTTCCGAAAAGGGAGGTTTTAACGTCCCCCTTTTAAAATGGGGGATGTAGGGGGATTTTCCAACAACTATAGATTCGGTCCACGAGAAAAGCGGGAAGCGGTTTTGTCATGACGTATACCTGCCGGGAATACCGTGAAGAGATGATTCTGGCCGGCCTTCGCCGGCGCCTGAGCGACGAGGCCCTGAGCGAAGAAGAAAAGGAGGCCCTTCGCAGCGAAATCGAGCGATTGGAATCGGAGATGGGAATAAAATAAAATCGCTGCGCGATGTTATGAGGGGCGGCTTGGCCGCCCTTTTTTTATGCGTGCGATATGGGGCATTGCCGCACCGGGAGGTCTTGCCTTACCTGCGGGCAAAGCGATGACGGGTACTTGCAGCAAGGCTTTTCTTCTCTATAGCGGGTATCAAAAAAATATTTCCCCTGAGCACCGGAAATGATTTTTCTGATGCTTTCCTGCTTTTCGTCAGCTTTCCTGAAGGCGCGCAGCGATTTCAGGAAAGCTCGCCGATGATCCGAAGGCCTTCCAAGGTCAGGGAAAGGTCGACTTCTTCGATGGTCTTGCAGACTTCGGCCATCAGGGGGGCAAGGCCGCCGGTGGCGATAATCTTCGGCGGTGGCGACATCTCTCCGGCCATGCGCAGGGCCAGACCGTCGACCAGCGCGGCGTATCCAAAAATGATCCCCGCCTGCATGCTTTCCGCCGTGTCTTTACCGATGGCGTGGGTCGGCGGCGAGAAGATCTCCACCCGGGGTAGCTTGGAGGCCTTCATAAACAGGGCCTCGGCCGAGATCATGATTCCGGGGCTGATGGCCCCGCCCAGATACTCTCCGGATTCGGATATGGCGTCAAAGGTGGTGGCAGTGCCGAAGTCGATCACCACCAAACCCTGTCGATATCGGTGATAGGCGCCGATGGCGTTGACGACCCGGTCGGCGCCCACCTCGGCCGGGTTGTTGTAGCGGATGGGCATCAGGTCAAACCGGCGCGGATCGACCCAGACGGGGGGGTGGCCCAGGTACTTCCGGCAGAAGGCCTCCAGGATGGAGCGCATCGGGGGCACCACGCAGGCGATCACCGTCTTTTCC